>NZ_JAVWXA010000003.1:36090-76263 GCF_036662295.1 Stenotrophomonas sp. | reverse complement strand
CTTCTTGGCCAGCTCGATGAAGTGGGTGCCAATGGCATTCCCCACCCCGCGCGACCACGCCGGCACGCGCAAGCATTCCCGCAGAAGGTCGCAAAAGCAGCCGGCCAGCGGCCGGCATTACGGAGGTCATGCGGCGATGATGCGTCTGGCGTCGCGCGGGACGCGAGGAAGGGCGGATTTAACAGCATCTTCACCGCTGTTCTGAAACACCCCCGCCGATTTCGCATGGTCACGATGGCCCGTTATGCTGTCGCCATGCAGCCAAAGAATTACGCCCTCCCCCTGATGTTCCTGTCACTGGCCAGCGCCTCGGTCGCCCATGCCCGGGGGACCATCGACAAGGTGGAAATCAAGGGACTGGACAAGGGCGACGACGCCGAGATGATCGAGAACATCGAGGTCTCGCTGTCGCTGTATGACACCATCGGCAAGGTGCAGGGCGAGTCGCGGCTGGAATACCTGCTGTCACAGGCCGAGCGCCAGACCCGCCAGGCGCTGGAGCCGTTCGGGTATTACAACCCGGTCATCACCGTGGAAAGCCCGCGCGAAGGCGAGAACCTGCGCGTGGTGATCCAGGTGGACAAGGGCCCGCCCACGCTGGTGCGGCGCGAGCATATCGACATCACCGGGCCGGCGCAGAACGACCAGTACCTGCAGGACGACCTGGAGAAGTTCAAACCCCGCAAGGGCCAGCGCTTCGAGCATACCCAGTACGAAGCCAGCAAGATCACCGTTACCCGGCGCCTGGCCGAGCGCGGTTACTTCGATGCCGACTACACCCAGCGCCAGGTGCAGATCACCCGCGCCGAGAACGCGGCCGACATCGACCTTACCTGGGACAGCGGCCGCCGCTACAACATGGGCGATATCCGCTTCCACCAGGATTATTTCGTGGACCGCCTGTTCGACCCGCTGGTGTATTGGGACAAGGGCAGCTACTTCCACGAAGGCAAGCTGGACCGCCTGCGCGAGTCGCTGACCAAGCTGGATTACTTCAGCGTGATCGACATCCAGACGCGCCCGGACCAGGCCGATGAAAACGGCAACGTGCCGGTGGATGTGAACCTGACGCGGGCCAAGCGCACCATCTACACCGCCGGCCTGAGCTACGGCAGCGAGAGCGGCGCCGGTGTGCGCGGCGGCCTGGAGCGGCGCTTCCTCAACAGCCGCGGGCACAAGATGAACACCCAGCTGGACTATGCGCAGAAGCGCAAGAGCCTGCTGACCAGCTACCGCATCCCCGCCTTCGCGTGGCTGGATGGCTGGTATGCGTTCACCGCCAGCGCCTACGACGAACAGACCGACTACATCGACCTGCGCAACTTCAAGCTGATCGCCAGCCGCAGCGGCGAGATCAACGAGCACTGGACCGCGATCGCCTCGGTCAACGCGCTGCGCGAGCGCTGGCGTTACGCCTCGGGCACGGCCTTCACCGACGCGGTCTACAACACCTCCACGCTGGTGTACCCGCAGCTGGTGGCTGATTACGTCAACGTGGATGACGACCTGTTCCCGCGCAAGGGCATCAGTGGCAGCGCCACCCTGCGCGGTGGCGTGGAAGGGGCCGGCTCGGACACCAGTTTCGTGCAGGCCAACATGGTGCTGCGCTGGTACATCCCGATCGGCGCCAGCGACCGGCTGATCCTGCGCGGCGAAGGCGGCACCACCTGGACCAGCGACCTGGTGGCGATGCCACCGAGCCTGCGTTTCTTTGCCGGCGGCGACCGCAGCATCCGCGGCTATGCCTTCCGTGAAGTCGGCCCGCGCACCCCGGCCCCGGACAAGTACGCGCTGGGTGCCAAGAACCTGGTGGTGGGCTCGGCCGAGTACGAGCATTACTTCAACGGTGGCCCGTGGGGCGGAGCGGTGTTTGTCGACACCGGCAGCGCGTTCGACAACACCATCGACCTGCACACCGGCGTGGGCTTTGGCGTGCGCTGGAAATCGCCGGTGGGCCCGGTCCGGGTGGACATCGCCCATGGCCTGAACAACCCCGATTCGCAGTTCCAGCTGTACCTGAACATCGGAGCGGACCTGTGAGCACGCCTACGCCGCCGGCCACCTCCACGCCGCCGCAGCGCGTGCGTTTCTATCGCAAGCGACGGTTCTGGGCCTGGTCCGGGTTCACCGTGCTGGGCCTGGTGCTGCTGGCCCTGCTGTTGCTGTACTGGCTGCTGCAGACCGTGGCCGGGCGCGATGTGCTGCTGGCCCAGGTGGTGGCGCGCCTGCCGGTCGGGGCGACGCTGACCTGGAGCAAGGTGGACGGCCCGGTGGCCGGGCCGCTGGTGCTGCACGACCTGGATTTCCGCTACGACGACATCCACTTCAGCGCCGAGCGCGCCTACCTGGACCCGGACATCCGGCCGTTGCTCGGGCGCAAGCTGCAACTGGATGCGCTGCAGCTGAAGAACGCCACGTTGAACCTGGCCAAGAGCGATGAACCCTTCGAGCTGCCGTCCTGGCCCGATTCGCTGCCGCAGATCGAAATGCCGCTGGCGATCCAGGCCGACACGATCACCATCGACGGTTTCCGCATCACCCAGGCGCAGCAGCCGCTGATCGACATCGCCAAGGTGCGCGGCGGCGTGGAGATCGCCAACGGCGAGTTCCGCGCGACCCAGCTGAAGATCGACAGCGACATGGGCGATTTCCGCGTGGACGGGCGTTACCTGCCGCGCAGTGACTACGACACCGACATCACCATCGGCGCGCTGATGCCGGCCCCGCGCGGGCGCACCCCGGCGCGGCTGGGGCTGGTCGCCCGCGGCGACCTGGGGCACATGGAAGTGGCGCTGGCCGGCAACGCGCCGGCGCCGCTGCAGGCCAGCCTGGTGTTCGACGGCCGTACCGACCCGGTGTGGAAGGCCAGTGCGCGCAGCAGGGAACTGGACCTGGCGCTGTTGGTGCCGGGCATGGCGGCCAGCACGTCGGCGCCAATGGCGCTGGATGTGCAGGCCGACGGCAAGGGCGGGCAGGCCAACCTGCAGGGGACGTTCAAGCAGGGCGACATCGCGGTGGAGCTGGCGCCATCCAAGGTGGGCCTGGCCGACCAGGTGCTGACCGTGGCGCCGCTGCAGGTGAAGGCCTTCGGCGGCCAGGCGCGGTTGCAGGGCAAGGCCGATTTCACCGACAAGGAAAACGCCAGCCTGCGGTTCTCGGTGGTGGCCAACGACCTGACCTTCGTGCCGGCCGCCGACACCAGCACCGCCGGCGCGGCCGCACCGGTGCCGGTGACGCTGAAGGAAGCACGCCTGGGCCTGGCCGGCACGCTGAAGAACTGGGCGGCGGTGGGCAACGCGTCGGTGGAGCGCGAAAAACAGCGCGCCGACCTGCAGTTCGACGTGCGTGGCAACGACCAGGCCGCGTCGATCAAGCAGCTGCTGGCCAGCACCCCGGGCGGGTCGCTGGACGTGACCGGCCAGGTGGCCTGGGCACCGCAGCTGGACTGGGACGTGGCGGTGAAGCTGGCCGCGTTCGATCCGGGCTATTTCGCCCCGGGCTGGGACGGCAGGCTGTCCGGCGCGCTGGCGTCCAAGGGCCGCCAGTTGCCGCCGCCGGCGGGCAGCCCGGCCGGGACCGCGGGCGCCTACGAGGCCACCGTGGACGTGCCTGGCATCAAGGGCACGCTGCGCAAGCGCGCGGTGGATGCCCAGGGCCGCTTCGCGCTGCGCGGTACGCAGGGCGAGGGCAACGTGAAGCTGGCGGTGGGCAACAGCCGCCTGACCGCCAATGGCTCGGTCGGCGACCGGCTGGACATCGACGCGCAGCTTGAGCCGGTGCAGCTGGATGACCTGCTGCCCGCCAGCAGCGGCAGCCTGCGCGGCCACGTGCTGGTGAAGGGCCCGCGTGCGGCGCCGGACATCACCGCCGACCTGGTGGGCAGTGGCCTGCGCTACGAGGACTGGCGCGCCGAAGCGATCAGCATCAAGGGACGCCTGCCGTGGCAGGGCGACAACGGCACGCTGGCGGTGCAGGGCAGCAAGGTGCAGGTGGGCATGCTGCTGGACACGCTCAACGTGGATGCGCGCGGCAGTGTCTCCAACCTGCGGCTGGAGGCGCAGACGAAGAACGACATGGGCGCGGTGGCGCTCAGTGGCAGCGTGCGCCAGCAGGGCCAGGCGTGGCGCGGCGAGCTGGGCGCGCTGCGCATCGCCCCGATGAAGGGGGATGCATGGAGCCTGCGCGCGCCGGCCACGTTCAGCGTGCAGGGCAGCAGCTTCACCCTTGGCGACGCCTGCCTGGGCGCGGCCACCGGTGGGGCACTGTGCGCCAGCGCCAACTGGCCGCGCGAGGGGCTGCTGGTGCGTGGCGATGCACTGCCGCTGGCGCTGGTGCAGCCGTGGCTGCCGCCGCAGTCGGGTCGGCGCATGTACCTGCGCGGCGAGCTGACGCTGGATGGCCGCATCCGCCCGCGCGGCAATGCGTTCGAAGGCACCTTCAAGATCGCCTCGCCCGAAGGCGGCATCCGGCTGGGCGACAATGCGCGCGGGGAGCTGGTGCGCTACGACCAGTTCTCGGCGACGGTGGAGATGACGCCGGCGCAGATCAACGCCAAGCTGGGCGTGGGCTTCAAGGGCGATGGCTTCGTGGACGCCAAGGTGCAGACCGGGTGGGACGCCGGCGCTCCGCTCACCGGCGAGCTGTACATGAACATCGCGCGGCTGTACTGGCTGGAACTGTTCTCCCCGGACATCGTGCGGCCGACGGGGCTGATCGAAGGCCACGTGAGCCTGCGTGGCACGCGCGGCACGCCGTCGCTGGGCGGCGAAGCCACCTTGAGCAACTTCAAGGGCGAGTTCCCGGCGCTGGGCCTGACCTTCGACGAGGGCAAGGGCAGCTTCACCGCCCAGCCGGACGGCTCGGCCAAGATCACCGCGCAGGCCAACTCGGGCAAGGGCACGCTGTTCGTGGACGGCGGGTTGTCGTGGTTCGGCGATGCGCAGCCGCTGCAGTTGCACATCCACGGCGAAAACGTGCTGCTGGCCAATACGAGCGAGCTGCGGGTGATCGCCAACCCGAACCTGGACTTCACCCTGGCGGGCACGGCGATGCAGCTGCGCGGCAGCGTGCATGTGCCCGAGGCCGACCTGGATCTGGAGCGCCTGGACCGGGGCACGTCGGTGTCCGAGGACGTGGTGGTGCTGGACCCGGTGGACCCGGAAGAGACGCCGACCTCGCCGCTGGACATGGACCTGACGGTGAGCCTGGGCGACAAGGTGAAAATGAGCGGTTTCGGCTTGAAGGGCGCACTGGCGGGCAAGATGCAGGTGTGGTCGCGACCGGGCCGGGAGATGACGGCCAACGGCGGGCTGGAGGTGAGCGGGCGTTACAAGGCCTACGGGCAGGACCTGACGATCACCCGGGGCAACCTCAACTGGAACTACAACGCGGTGTCCGACCCGCGGATCAACATCCGCGCCGAGCGCACGATCGGCGATGTGATCGCGGGTATCGACGTGACGGGGCGGGCGCAGTCGCCGCGGGTGGATGTGTGGTCGAACCCGGCGATGTCGCAATCCGAAGCGCTGGCCTATCTGGTGCTGGGGCGCAGCCTGACGGGCGCGAGCAGCGACCAGGCACAGCAGGTGAACGCGGCCTCGGCGGCGCTGTCGGCGGGCAGCGGCCTGCTGGCCTCGCAGCTGGGCGCGAAGCTGGGGCTGGACGATGCGGGGGTGAGCCAGTCGCGCGCGCTGGGCGGGTCGGTGATCGGGGTGGGCAAGTACATTTCGCCCAAGCTGTACGTGGGTTACGGGGTGTCGCTGGTGGGCAGCGGGTCGGTGCTGACGCTGAAGTACCTGCTGCGCCGCGGCTTCGATATCGAGGTGGAGTCGAGCACGGTGGAGAACCGGGGGTCGCTCAACTGGCGGCGGGAGAAGTAGGCGTTCTTCGCTTGTTGGCGCTGCGAAGCGCCGGTAGAGCCGACCGCTGGTCGGCTTGCTGGAGCGACCGGGGGCTTACTTGCCCGGGTCGTGCGCCCGGCGGTTGGACCAGCGCAGCCGGTCGCGGTGGTGGTGCAGGTCCTGCGCCCACCACACCAGTGCCACGCCCCAGGCGGGGACGATGGTCAGCAGGGCCAGCGCCAACCAGAGGCCGCCGGATGCACCGGCGCTGGCGGCGCCGCAACGGGCGTGCAGGCGCTGCCATGCGACGAGCAGGATGAGTGCATTGGCCGCCGCCAGGCCGAGCAGGGTGTTGACCGGGATGCCGGGGGTGAGGCGCAGGGACAGCCACAGGCTGCCCATGGCGCTGGCGACCAGCAGGGGAATGGCGAGGATGCGCAGGCCGGGGAGCGCGCTGGCGTGGTGCTCGGGCGCGCGCTGCCATCGCAGCAATCGGCTCACCCCCTCGCCGAAGACCCACAGGGCCGGCACCAGCAGCGTGCCGATCAGGACGATCAGCAGGGCGCGCCTGGCGCCGCTGGACTGGCCATCGCCGGTGGGGGGAAGCGGCCAGCTGCCGGCGACACCCCACAGGCAGAGCAGCCCGACGAACGTGGCCAGGGTGCCGGCGCGCAACGCGCCGCTGAGCAGGTGGATGCGATCGTCCGGGTTGCAGAAGCGCGACCAGAAGACGACCTGGCCGGGGTCCAGGCCGGGTGGCGTGCGTCGGTCGCGCCAGAAATCGAGGGCGCGCAGCACGCCGATCACTTCGTTGGCGCGGGTGGGCAGCAGGGTGGTGAGCAGGTTGCGCCAGCCCGGACGCGGTTCACGCAGGCGGCGCAGCACCCGGTGGGGGTGGAGCAGCAACGCGTCGGTCAGGTCGAGGTAGCGCTCGCCCAGGGCGGCTTCGCCCTGCGCCGAGAGCAGCCAGGCCTGGTGCCAGCGGTGGGCCACCCTTTCCAGGTGCATGGGGTCGATGTCGCCGCGCAGGTCGTCCCAGGCGAAGCAGGCGGTGAGGCAGGCGACGACCGGCGGCGACAACGGCGGGTCGCCGGACTGCAGGGCGCGCAACACGGCCACGCTGATGGCCGGCTTGTCGCGCAGCGACCACAGCTCCGGTTGCTGCTGCAGCCAGGCCTGCAGCGCGGGCGCGTCGTGGGCGGTGGCGAACGCGGCGATGCGGGCGGCGACGGCGGCGGCATCGAGGATGGGCGGCGGCGCGGCGGCCGAACCCGGTGCGGCCACGGCCACGGCCACGCCGACCGGGCCGGTCCGGTCCTCGTCGCGCGCCTGCACCCAGGCCAGGGCATCCTGGTAGGCCTCATGCAGGTACTGGAAGGCGACCGCATCCTCGTCCGGCCGGGTGACCCGCAGGCGATGCGCGTACGCGCGCCTGACCGCGCGCACGTCGGTGGCGGCATCGTCGGCCAGGCCCAGCCATGCCAGGCCCCAGCTCATCGGCGATGTCCCGCACGCGCATGGCCCATCAGCGGTGCACGACCTTGGTCATCGCATCCACGGTCCAGGCCAGCAGCGCACCGAACACGGCGATCTCGCCAAACATCAGGGCCAGCCCGATCATCTTCAGGAACGGCCACATCGCCAGCAGCAGCCAGCCGTTGAACTTGAACACGTAGCCGCCGCGCACCCACCAGCGGCGCACCGCGATGCCCAGCGTGAGCCAGGCCAGCGCGCTGCCGGCCACGCGCGCGTCGGCAAGGTGGATGACCAGCAGCGCGGTGATGGCCAGGATCGGGATGAGCCACAGGTTCAGCCGTCGCCAGCGCGGCGGCGGGTACTCCTCGGCGACCTGCCAGCCGGCCACGGTGCGCAGCACCGGCAACACCGCGCCCAGGACCAGGACCGCGGCGGCGGCGTACAGGCCGATCTTGAGAAAGCCGTCGGTGCCCAGCGGGGCGATGAGGCCGCCGCTGCGCCGGGTGGGGGTGAGGTTGACCAGCACGCCCAGCAACGGCACCACGATCATCGCCGCGGCCGCCAGCAGTGCACTGCGCAGCAGCGACACCTGCAGGCGTGCACCGCCCAGGTGCTGCCGATCGGCCAGTGCCAGCCAGAAGGCCACCTGCCGCGGCTGCAGCGGCGGCGGTGCGTCCTCGGGCGTGTGGATGTCCAAGCGGGCCAGGGTGTCGCGCATCTCGGTGACACGGTCGGGCCAGCACGCCGTCCACAGGGCCTGCCAGGCGGCCCACGGGCGGGTCAGGCGCTGCAGCTGCGTGCGCGCCTTCTCCGGTGCCAGGGGCACGCCATCGCGGTGCAGGTAGCGGCCCAGCGCGGCCTGGTTGCGTGGCTGCAGCACCCACAACCGATGCAGGCGCAGGCGGCATTGGTCGGCGTCGTAGGGGTCCAGGCCGCTGCCCACTTCATCCCAGCGGAAACACTGCGAGAGCAGGTCGAAATTACCGATGTAGACCGGCACGTCGCTGGACAGCAGTTGCGCCAGCACCGCCTCGCCGATCAGCGGCTTGTCGTGCAGCGACCATAGTTCCGGGCGCAGCTGCAACCAGCGCTCCAATGCCGCCGGCTCGCACAGCTGCGCCTGGCTGACGACAAGGTGCGCGAACGCGTGCGGGTCCAGCGGCGCGGCAGGGGCAGGCGCGGCAGGCACGGTGCCGGCGGCCAACGGCACGGCCACCGGCAGGCGCGCCGGGGTGTCCGGATAGGCGGTGTCGGCGGCGTGCAGGGTGCGGACCGGGTCATGCATGCCCGGCGGCGGGTCGCCACCGCCGAGCGCTGCCTCGGCCGGGGGAACCGGCGCGGCCGGCGTCGTGTCGGTGGCAGCGCCCGGCGGCAGCGGCGCGTGCCCGGCATCGGCGCGCGCGTGGTCTTCGCCTTCGTCCTCGTCATCGTCCTGCCACTGTTCGCGATAGCGCGCCCAGTCCAGCGCGGCCTGGTAGGCCTCGTGCAGCTGCTGGAACGCCACCGGATCATCGTCCGGGCGGGTTACCCGCAGGCGCTTGGCATAGGCACGCTTGACCGCGCGCTCGTCGGCATCCTCGTCCAGCTCGAGGGCCTCGTGGCCCCAGCTCATGCGTCGCGTTCCAGCGCGTCCATCGCCGCGGACAGCTCGCCGCGGTGCTGGTCGATGCGCTTGACGTCCTGGCTGTCCAGCGCATGCCGGAACTGCTCCAGCCAGCCCTGCAGCACGTCGCGCTGGTCGATGAACTCCTCGTACAGGCGCTCGGCGCGGGCCACGGTGGCCAGGTTCTGCTGCTGGTCGCGCGGGTGGATCTTCAGGCCCTGCAGGGTCTGCAGGCGCTCGCGGATTTCCTGCGGGGAGAGCAGGCCCGGGTTCTGTTCCAGTATCAGCTCGTGGCGGGTGCCGGTGGCATCCTCGGTCACTTCCACCTGCAGCAGGCCGTTGATGTCGTAGGTGAAGCGGGTGGTGACGCCCTTTTCGGCGGCGCTGCCCTTGCGCGACAGCGGCACGCGCAGTTCGCCCAGCTTGATGTTCTTATCCACCGTGGGGCTCTCGCCCTGGTAGATGTCGATCACCACCTCACGCTGGTCGTCGCGCATGGGAAAGAAGCGGTCCTCGCGGCTGACCGGGACCACGCTGTTGCGCTGGATGATGGGATGGAAATACCCGGCGCGCTCGCTGCCGTCAGGCCCGCGCCGCGACACCTGGGTGCCCAGCGTGTACGGGCAGACGTCGGTGAGCACGATCTCCTGCAGGCTCTGGTCGCGGTCCTTCAGCCCGGCCGCGACCGTGGCGCCCAGCGCGATGGCCTGGTCGGGATGGATGTGGCGCAGTGGCAGGCGGCCGAACATGCGCGTGACCAGGCGGCTGATCATCGGCATGCGCACCGCACCGCCGACCAGCACGATGTCGTCCAGCGCTTCGGGCTTGAGCCGCGCATCGCGGATGGCGCGCTCGATCGGCGCGCGCATGCGCTGCAGCAGCGGCTCGCACAGCTGCGCATAGCGGCTTTCCTCCAGCTCCCAGGCCAGCTCCTGGCCGTTCAGGGCCAGGCTCATGCGGCAGGTGCCCTGCTGGCTGAGATCGCGCTTGAACATCTCCAGCCGGCGCAGCAGCTGGGCCTGCTCGGCGCTGGACAGGCGCGCCGGGTCCAGCCCGTGTTCGGCATGGAAGGCCTGCAGGAGCACGTCCAGGAAGTCCTCGCCGCCCAGGAAGTTGTCGCCGGCGCTGGCATGCACTTCGATCACGCCCTCGAACAGCTCCAGGATGGACACATCGAAGGTGCCACCGCCCAGGTCCAGCACCAGCACGCGGCCTTCCTCGTCGCGCTGCTGCAGGCCGTAGGCCAGGGCGGCGGCGGTCGGCTCGTTGATCAGCCGCTCCACGCGGATGCCGGCCAGTTCACCGGCGGCGCGGGTGGCCTTGCGCTGCGCATCGGAGAAATAGGCCGGCACGCTGATCACCGCTTCTTCCACCTTGTGCCCGAGCGCGGCTTCGGCATCGGCCAGCAGCGAGCGCAGCACCAGCGCGGACAGCTCCTCCGGACGGAACCGGCGCTCGCCCAGGCGGATCTCGCGGTCGCTGCCCATCCAGCGCTTGAAGTTGGCCACGCTGTGCTGGGGGTGGCTGACCAGGCGGTCGCGCGCCGGCTGCCCGACCAGCACCGCCTCGTCCACCAGGCTGACCACCGAGGGGGTCAGCAGCTCGCCATGGGCATTGGGGAACAGGCGTGGCCCTTCCGTGCCATGCACGCCGATCAGGGAATGGGTGGTGCCCAGGTCGATACCAACGATCATCTGCGTCCGTCCGTTGTGTGCAGAAAGACGCGATTGTAGGAGCGCGACGCACCCCTGACCATCGGGCGTTGCCCCACGCCGCCCCAATGGCTATGGTTCCGGCTCGTTCTGACGTACCGGATGTGCCCATGTCGCCCCGCAACCCCTTGACCGCCGCCCTGGCCCTTGGCCTGACCCTCGCCGCCGGCGCCCACGCCGATGAAGGCATGTGGATGCCGACCCAGCTGCCGGACCTGGCCAAGCCGCTGAAGGCGGCCGGCTTCAAGGGCGACCCGGCCGACCTGGCCAACGTGACCGCCCCGCCGCTGAGCGCGGTGGTGCGTGCCGGCGGGGGCACCGGCTCGTTCGTCTCCGCCGATGGCCTGCTGCTGACCAACCACCACGTGGCGATGGGCGTGATCCAGTACAACAGCTCGCCCGAGCACAACCTGATCGACGACGGCTTCATCGCCCAGGGCCGCAGCGACGAACGCGCGGCCAACCCGGACTTCCGCGTGCTGGTCACCACCGGCTTTGACAAGGTCACCGACCAGGTGCTGGCGCAGGCGCGCGGCAAGACCGGCCGTGCCTATTTCGACGCGGTGGACCAGGCCAGCAAGCAGCTGGTGGCCGAGTGCGAGAAGGAAGGCAACGTGCGCTGCAGCGTGGCCGACATGTATTACGGCACCGATTTCTACCGCATCCGCCAGCTGGAGCTGAGCGATGTGCGCCTGGTGTACGCGCCGCCGCGCGCGATCGGCAACTACGGCGATGAGATCGACAACTTCATGTGGCCGCGCCACACCGGTGACTTCACCCTGCTGCGCGCCTACGTGGGCAAGGACGGCAAGCCGGCCGCCTACAGCCCGGACAACGTGGCCTACCACCCGCCGGCACACCTGAAGATGGCCATCGACGGGCCGAAGACCGGCGATTACGCGATGCTGGCCGGCTACCCGGGCATCACCTACCGGCACCGCACCGCGGTGGAGTTCGCCGGCCAGATCGATGCGGTGCTGCCGCGCCGGGTGGCGGTGTTCCAGCAGATGATCGACACCATCGAGGCGGCCACGGCCAACGACGCACAGGCGCGCACCCGCTATGCCTCGCAGCTGCAGTCGCTGAAGAACAACCGCAAGCGCGCCGCCGGCGAGCTGGAAGGCCTGCTGCGCAGCGATGCCAAGGCCCAGCGCGGTGCCGACGAGGCCGCGATGCTCAAGGCCACCGATGCGCGCTACCAGGGCGACATCCAGGCCCTGCTGGGCTCGTTGTCGCAGGGCGCGGCGGTCGGCGAACGCGACCTGCTGCTGGACCTGCTGTCGGCCCAGAGCCAGCTGCTGCGCTCGGCGCTCACCCTGGAGCGCCTGCGCATCGAATCGGCCAAGCCCGATGCCGAGCGCGAGAGCGGCTACCAGCAGCGCGACCTGGCGTTGATCGAAGGCACGCTCAAGCAGGTGCAGCGCCGCTATTCGCCGGCGGTGGAGAAGGCCCTGCTGACCGCGCTGCTGACCCGTTACCAGCAGTTGCCCGACGCCCAGCGCGTGCCCGAGTTCGACGCCGCCTTCGGGCGCACCCCGGCGGCCCTGGCCAAGGCGCTGGACGGCCTGTACGCCAGCACCACGCTGGGTGAGGAGGCGCAGCGCCTGTCGCGCCTTGCCGCCGCCCGCGAGGGCAAGCCGCTGGCCCGCGATCCGCTGATCGACCTGGCCGGCCCGCTGGTGGCCGCGCAGCTGCGCCTGGACGACCAGGCCAAGCAGCGCGCCGGCGAGCAGCTGCGCCTGCGCCCGGCCTACATGCAGGCGCTGTTCGCCTGGCGGGCCAGCCAGGGCCGGGCGGTGTACCCCGATGCCAACCGCACGCTGCGCATCAGCTACGGCAAGGTGGAAGCGCTGTCGCCGCGCGATGCGGTGCATTTCGACCCGGTGACCACCGTGGCCGGGATCGTGGAGAAGAACACCAACGCCTATCCCTTCGACGCGCCCAAGCCGCTGCTGGCAGCCATCGCCAAGGGCGATTTCGGCAGCACCGCCGACCCGGTGCTCAAGACCCAGACGGTCAACTTCCTGACCAACCTGGACACCACCGGCGGCAACTCCGGCTCGCCGGTGCTCAACGCCAAGGGCGAGCTGATCGGGCTGAACTTCGACAGCAACTGGGAATCGGTGAGCGCCAGCTGGTGGTTCGACCCGCGCTACAAGCGGGCCGTGCACGTGGACATGCGTTACCTGCGCTGGCTGCTGGCCAAGGTCTACCCGGCGCCGGCGCTGCTGCAGGAAATGGGCGTGCCGGCCGAGTGAGCGGTGCCGTCACGACCCACGGTCGTGGCGCATGCCGCCCCACCAATGTCGCATTTGGCTCGATTCCGACCTGCGGCTAGACTGCCGGCTGGGTTCCGGAGGCGAACACGGGTGTGACGGCAGGACAGGACGACGAGCACGGCAAGGCCCCGCTGACGGCAGGCAAGGAACTGCAGGGACTGCGGGTGTGGGTGGTGGAAGACGACCCGGAACTGCTGGCCCTGGGCGTGGAGGACCTGCGCTGGCGCGGTGCCGAGGTGCTCGGCCTGGCCAGCGCCGAAGCGCTGTACCGCGCGCTGGCCGTGGGCCAGTGCGACATCGTGGTGCTGGACGTGGGCCTGCCCGGCGAGGATGGCTATGCGGTGGCCCAGCACCTGCGGCGCAGTGCCGATATCGGCATCGTGATGCTGACCGGCCGCGGCAGTACCCATGAGATGGCCCACGGCCTGTCGCTGGGCGCCGATGTGTACCTGGTCAAACCGCTGGACGGCGACCTGCTGGCCGCCGCCCTGGCCAGCCTGCGCCGCCGCCTGCGCCCGGCCGCACCCACGGTGCCGGTGGCGCACCTGGCCGCGCCGCCGGCCTCTGGCCAGTGGCAGCTGCAGGCCGATGGCTGGAACCTGGGCGCCCCCAACGGCGCGGTGCTGGCCCTGACCAGCGCCGAGCGCGGCTTCGTGCGCGCGCTGTTGGCCACCCCCGGCCAGCCGGTGGAGCGGGAGGCCCTGATCGCGGCGGTCACCGACCAGCCCTGGGATTTCGATCCACACCGGCTGGAAGTGCTGGTGCACCGCCTGCGCGCACGGGTGCGCAATGGCATGGGCATGACCCTGCCGGTGCGCGCGCTGCGGGGCGCCGGCTACCTGTGGATGCGCGAAGCGGCCTGAACCACCCGCCGGGCGAGCCGGTGTGAGCAAGTGAGAGCCAGCGTGAGCGGCTGGCACTGCCTTTATGCGCTGCGCTGCGCAGAATCCCCGCCGCTTCCGGCCGCCTGGCCGCAAGCCGCGCGCCTGTCCTCGACGGGCCGCCATGCATGCCGGTGCGCACGGACCCGAGGGAGGGTCGGCAGCGCCGGCTTTGTCGCCAGCAGGGGAAGAGTCGTGCACAAGCAGCAGGGTTGGACGGATGCCGTCGCGGGCATCGTTTCGTCGTGGAAGCGGTCGTGGCGCGTACGCGCAGGGATGCTGGTACTGGGGTGCGCACTCGCGCCTGCGGCCATGGCAGCCAACCTGAGCGTGAGCCAGCTGTCCGACTCCACCAGTGGCTGGCTGCGCGGCGATGGCACGGCCTCGGGCAATCCCAGCAGCGATCCGGCGCCGGTCGGCGCGATCCTGGTGTACGACGTCACCCTGTCCAACAGCGATACCGCGGCCGCCAGCGGCGTGGCGGTGGCCTTCGACCTGCCGGCCAACACGCGCAGCTACCAGCTGCCGGCCGCGTGCACGGCGCAGACCGACACCCGCATCGTGTGCCGCTACCCCAGCTTCCCCGGCCAGGCCAGCGGCGGGATCAGCTTCCAGCTGAAGGTCGATACCCAGAACGCGCAGCCGGGCACCACCAAGGTGGTGGCCGCGATCGGCGTGGAATCGGCGCTGCCGGCGCCCACCACGCGACTGGACGGCCTGGCCACCAGCGATGCGTTCTTTGCCGGTGACAGCAACCCGGCCAACAACCGGCTCGAACAGAACACCACGCTGACCGCCGGCGCCGACCTGGGCCTGACCAAGAGCGGCAGCCCGGCCTCGGTGATCGCCGGCGGCGAAGTGACCTATACCCTCACCGTGCGCAACGCCGGGCCCAGCACCTCGACCAACTTCCGCGTGATCGACACGCTGCCGGCCGGGTTCACGGTGGTGGCCAACAGCTTCAGCGGCACCGGCTGGACCTTCAACGCCGGCACCACCACGGCCACCCATGCCGGGGCGCTGGCCAACGGCCAGACGGCCACCTTCCGCTTCCGGGCCAAGGCCAACGTGGCCAGCGGCACGGTGACCAACGCCGCGCGCGTGGTCGCCGTGGGCACCCCCGACCCGCGCCCGGACAACGATGCGGCCACGGCCAACACGGTGATCACCACCGGTGCCGACGTCACCCTGAGCATGGTCGCCAGCCCGGCGCCGGCGGCCACGGATGCGCCGGTGACCTTCACCCTGACCGCCGACAACCTCGGGCCGGAGTCGTCCAGCGGCGTGAGCGTGGCCGGCGTGCTGCCGGCCGGTTTCAGCTTTACCGGGACCGGCACGCTGCCCGGCGGCTGGACCTGCACCAGCCCCACCCCGACCACCTTCAGCTGCACCCGCAGCGGGTCGATGGCCGGCGGCAGCAAGGAGATCCTGCAGATCCTGGCGACGGCCCCGCCGACCCCGGGCAACTACCAGGCCACCGCGCAGATCCAGTCGGCCAACACGCCCGATCCCAACGATGCCACCAACGGCACCAACAACAACATCGCCAACACCGCGCTGACGGTGCTGGCCGACGGCGCCGACCTGCGCCTGTCCAAGCGCAAGCTCGGCAGCACCGACAACGCCGAGGTGGTGCCGGTCGGCACGACGTCGGCCAGCAACATGACCTCCACCCTGCGCCTGTGGAACAACGGCCCGGCGCGGGTGACCGGCAATGCACAGATCGTGGACGTGCTGGCCGAAGGCGAGGAGTTCATCGGCTCCAGCGGCCCATTCAACTGCTCGGTGCTGCCGGCCGCCTACACGGTGGGCACCCCGCAGGTGGTGACCTGCGATTTCACCGGCCCCTATCCGGTGGCCGTGGCCGCCAACAATGCCGACGCCAGCGCGTTCGCCACCCTGGTCATGATCACCCGCGCGCGCGCGCCGGGCCTGCTGACCAACAATGCCTGCACCGGCGGCTCGCGCCCGGCCGGCGGCCCGGCCTCGGCCGAGCCGACCACCGACAGCGGCGTCAACCTGGACAAGATTCCCGACAACGACTGCACCGGCACCGGCATCCGTGCCACCGCCGATGCGGCCAACCTGTCCATCACCAAGGTCGCCAGCACCCAGAGCGGCGGCGACAAGGGGGTGGGCGTGACCGAGAGCTGGGCCGAGTACCTGCTGACCGTGCGCAACAGCGGCGCGGACACCGCCGGCGTGGTGGTCAACGACCCGCTGCCGGGCTACCTGGACAACGACCGCACCAAGGTGGACATCACCGCACCGGCCGGCTGGCCGGCGGGCAGCTGCCGCATCAACGCCGGCAGCCTGATCTGCGAGTCGGGCACCACGGTGCTGGCCGCCAACGCCACCGCGGTGATCCGCCTGCGCCTGCGCAACGCCGACAACAGCCCCGGCTTCCTGTTCGACAGCGTGGGCAAGACCGCGGCCAGCAGCGCCAACGCGGCCTGCGTGGCCGCCGGCACCGTCCCGGGCACCGGGCATTTCCATTGCAACCGCGCCGGCGTCGGCGTGGATGGGCGGGTGGCCGGCTCGGTGGGTGAATCCAACTGGAGCGACAACTACGCCACCGACTGGCTGCGCGTGGACCGCGTGGCCAACATGCAGACCACCGAGAAGGTGATCACCAGCGGCGACAACAGCGGCCGTGCCGGCGTGGTCGCCGACTACCGCATCCAGTACCGCAACCAGGGGCCGTCGGCGATTCCGCGCGTGGCCTTCACCGACACCTTCACCCTGCCGGCGGGCGACAGCGGCTTCGTGCTGGTCAGCGCGCGCCTGGCCTCCAACGGCCAGGCCTGCACCGTTACTTCGTTCGAGGCGGGCATCACGTCCAGCAACACCGCTGGCGGCATCTCCTACCGCAACACCGATGCCGTCAGCCCGCGCACCCTGACCCTGACCTGCCCGGCGGTGGCACTGACCAACGGCCAGGTGGACACGGTCAACCTGAGCATCCGCCCCAACGTCAACGCCAGCAACACCGGGCGCGTGTTCGACAACGTGGCCGGTTTCCGCTTCCCCGATGGCGCCACCGGCAGTGATGCCAACGGCGACTGGAACTACAACCTGGTCAGCACCGACGCCGATGACACCCGGAGCGCGCGGCTGACCTTCGGCGAGGGCAAGGTCGACCTGCTGGTGCAGAAGAACGACCAGGGCTTCGTGGGCGGCGTGGACCCGTTGGGCTTCGACCCGCAGGTGCCGGCCAACAACTACCTCACCTACAAGGTGACCGTCACCAACCAGGGCCCGTCGCTGTCCAGCGACACCCGCATCCGCGACAGCCTGGTGCCGCCGGCCGGTCGCACGGTGACCTTCATCGGCGCCTCGGCCACGGCCACCGGCAGTTTCAGCCTGGCCGGCTGCAGCGTGCTGGAAGGCAGCAACCCGTTCACCGGCAACGGCAGCAGCGCGCTGGTGCTGGACTGCCTGATGCCCGGCGCCGGCTTTGCCGGCAGCGATGAAGCCGGCACCGTGGCCGCCGGCGCGGACAGCGCGCTGTTCCTGCGCTACCGCTACGACTCGGCCCCCGGTGGCGGCGGCGATACCCTGAGCAACACCGCGCTGGTGCATTCGGCCGAAACCCGCCAGGGCGCCGACCTGACCGCCGGCGATGCCAACCGCGCCGACAACAGCACCACCGAAACCACCAGCGTGTTCATGCGCTCGGACATGACCGTGGCCAAGACCATGGTGACCACCGCACCGGCCGCCTCGCCCGGCGTGGCGCTGCCGCCCAGCGTGGCCGGCGTGACCGTGCGCCAGCCGTTCTGGTATGTGATCACCGGCATCAACAACGGCCCGGGCCAGAGCCTGTCGCGCGACCGCAGCGCGGCCTCGCAGCTGCGCGGCACCGGCACGGTGGTGGTGGATACGCTGCCGGCCGGCGTGCAGGTCAGCGGCACCGTCACCTGGCAGAAGCAGGGCCCGGCCTATGCGGCCAGCACCCCGGACGGCAGCGGCACCTGCAGCGTGCTCGACCGGGTGATCACCTGCGAAGTGGGCGACACCACCTTCGCCACCGGCAACCCGGGCCAGGTGCGCATCCTGGTGCCGGCGGTGTGGCCGCAGCTGCCTGCCGGCAGCACCGCCCCGCGTGGCAGCGCCGGCAACCACGCGCAGATCAGCACCGAACAGGTGGACGAGAACCCGGCCAACGACACCGTCGATGTGCCGCTGGACGTGGTCAACCTGTCGCTGGCCGGCAAGGTGTTCTTCGACAGCGACCAGAGCGCCGGCAACGGCGGCACCCCGCAGGCCGGTGAAGCCGGGATCGCCGGGGTCACCATCCGCCTCAGCGGCACCGATGCCTACGGCCAGCCGGTCAACATCGTCACCACCACCGATGCCGGCGGCCAGTACCGCTTCGACAACCTGGCCCCGTCCGACGCGGCCGGCTATACCGTGCTGGAAGTGCAGCCCAACGGCTACGCCAACAGCCGCATCGACCCGCCGACCAGCGGCGCGCAGGCCGCCACCTTCAACCCGGAAAGCTACCAGGCCGGCAACCCGGACAGCCGCTATGTGGTGCTGCTCGGCGCCGACGTGGCCGTGCCCGGCGGTACCCTCGGCAGCGTGGGCGCGGTGGCGGTGAACTACAACTTCCCCGAAGTGCGCCGTCCGAGCCTGTCCGGCTACGTGTACGTGGACCTGGACTTCAACAACCAGCGCAGCCCCGGCACCGACAGCGCCATCGTCGGCGCCACCGTGGAACTGCTCGACGCCGATACCGGCGTGGTGCTGGCCACGGTGCAGACCGACGCCAACGGCCAGTACCGCTTCGACGACCTGGACCCCAACGTGGTGTACAGCGTGCGCGAGCCGCTGCCCACCGGCCCGTACACCAACCGGCCCACGGCCGTCACCGCCGGCACCATCGGCGGCGTGGCCTGCACCGCCGGCACCTGCCTGGCGGGCACCGCCGTGGCCAGTCCGGGTGGCCCGGATGCGACCAGCACCGATCGCCTCTCGCGCATCGACCTGGGCACCGGCGCGGATGGCGAGAACTTCAACTTCGGCGAAAACCCCAACGGCAGCGCGATCAGCGGCCGGGTGTGGCTGGACCTGGACAACGACGGCGTCATCGACCCCACCGAAACCGGCCTGGCCGGCGTGGAGGTGGTGCTGACCGGCACCGACCGTAACGGCCAGCCGGTGCAGCTGACCACCACCACCGATGCCGACGGCAACTACGCCTTCGTCGGCCTGCTGCCGGGCACCTACGTGGTGACCGAGCCGACCCAGCCGACCGATACGCTCAACGGCATCACCGTGCCCGGCGACAAGGGCGGCACCGCGACCCTGCCGGCGGTGGTGCCCTCGGCGATCACCCCGATCGTGCTGGGCAACAACGAAGCGGCCACCGGCTACAACTTCGGTGAGATCCCGATCGCCTCGATCAGCGGCCGGGTGTACTACGACAACAACGACAACGGCGTCATCGACGCCGATGAAACCGGCATCGCCGACGTGCAGATCGTGCTGACCGGCACCGACGATGCCGGCCGCCCGGTGTCGCTGACCACGCGCACCGACGCGCAGGGCAACTACAGCTTCCCCAACCTGCGCCCGGGCACCTACGTGGTGACCGAACCGGACCAGCCGGCCTACACCACCAACGGCGTGACCAGCCCCGGCACCGTGCAGGGCGTGGCGCTGGGCGCGGGCACCGACCGCGCCACCGTGCCCTCGGCGATCAGCCAGATCGTGCTGGGCGCCGGCATGCAGTCGGTGCAGAACAACTTCGGCGAAGTGGCCGACACCCCCGACCTGGTGGTGACCAAGCGCGCCACCACGGCGGTGTTCACCGTGAACCACCCGGCCGAGTACCAGATCCAGGTGCGCAATATCGGCCCGCGTGAAACCCTGGCCGCCTATGAAGTGCACGACCGCCTGCCGGCCGGGCTGACCCTGCTGGAGACGCCGGCCGGCAATGGCTGGGTGTGCCAGGGCAACCCGGGCGAGGCGCGGGTGAGCTGCACCAGCGCGGCGGTGATCCCGGCCGGGGCCACCCTGGCCGATGCCATCACCGTCAAGGTGATGGTGGGTGCGCAGGCGGCCGCCAGCGGCAGCGTGAACAATGCGGTGCTGGTGCAGGGCGGCGGCGAAGACGGCCCGCATGCGCCGAGCCCGACCGAGCGCGCGGCGTTCGAGGGCGACGTCGGCACGCTGCCGGTGTGCGACCCGGCGATCACCCAGAACGTGTGCCGGGTGCCCAACCGCGTGCAGCTCAGCGCGTCGGTCGGCGGCACCGTGTGGTACGACGTGGGCAACGACGACCAGCTGCTGGACGGCGGCGACCAGCGCCTGCCGGCATGGATCGTGGAACTGGTGGACCCGGCCAGCGGCAACGTGGTGGCCAGCACCGTCACCGGTGCCGATGGCAGCTACCGCTTCAGCGACGTGGTGCCGGGCGTGAAGTGGAACATCCGCTTCCGCGACCCGCGCTCGAACATCGTGTGGCCGTTCCCGGTCACCCGCGAAACGGTGGCCGGCGTGCAGGTCAGCTGCGATGCGGCCGCGGCCATCGCCAACGCCCGCGCCAGCACCTGCCAGGTCAACGAGAACGGCAGCAGCGTGCTGGAAGTGGTGCTGGAGGCCGGCCAACACCTGCCCCAGCAGAGCCTGCCGGTGGATCCGTCGGGCGTGGTCTACGACGCGGTCTCGCGCGATCCGGTCCCCGGCTCGATCGTGACCCTGGCGCCGGTCGGCATGTGCGCCGGCTACGACCCGCGCACCGCCGTGCTCAACGCGGCCAGTGGCGGCTACCGCATCGAAGGCAATGCCATCGCGATGACGGTGGGCAGCGAAGGCTTCTACCAGTTCGCCTTCGGTCCGGCCGCGCCGGCGCGTTGCGAGTTCCAGCTCACCGTCACTCCGCCGGGTGGCTACCAGTTCGTCTCCAGCCTGATCCCGCCGCAGGACGGTGCGCTGTCGCCGGTCGGCGGCGCCGGTGCCAACCACGTGGTGCAGGCCAATACCGCGGCACCGACCGGTGCGGTGGGCCCGGCCACCCAGTACTACCTGGGCCTGTTTGCCGGCTCGGCCACCGCGGCAATCGTGCACAACCACCTGCCGCTGGACACCGCGGTGGCCACCGGGCTGGTGATCAGCAAGACCGGTGACCGCCAGACCGCGGAGATCGGCGACACCGTGCAGTACACCATCACCGTGCGCCAGACCGCCGGCAGTGCGCTGCGCACGGTCAACGTGGTCGATCGCCTGCCGCGCGGCTTCACCTACATCGACGGCACCGCACGCGCCAACGGCCGCGCGCTGGCCGAGCCGCAGGGCCGCCCCGGTCCGCAGCTGGGCTTCACCCTGGGCGCGCTGAGCGTGGGCAACCAGATCGTGCTCACCTACCGCGTGCGGATCGGCGTGGGCGCACAGCAGGGCGATGGCATCAATCGCGCGCAGGCGTTCGGCTGCGGCTTCGATGGCGGCTGCATCAACAGCGAGGCGATGGTGCCGCTGCCCGGCGCGCTGCCGTCCAATCGCGCCGAGTACCGCGTGCGGGTCAGCGGCGGTGTGTTCACCGACCAGACCTGCGTGCTGGGCAAGGTGTTCGTGGACTGCAACCACAACCACGTGCAGGACCGCGAAGAGCTGGGCATTCCCGGCGTGCGCCTGTACTTCTCCGACGGCACCTGGGTGATCAGCGATTCGGAGGGCAAGTACAGCTACTGCGGCCTGCCGCCGCAGAGCCACACCCTGAAGGTGGATGCCAGCACGTTGCCGCTGGGCGCGCGCCTGACCACCAGCAGCAACCGCAACCTGGGCGACGCCGACAGCCTGTTCCTGGACCTGAAGAACGGTGAGCTGCACCGCGCCGACTTCGTCGAGGGCAGCTGCGCCAACCCGGTGCTGGAGCAGGTCAAGGCGCGCCGCACCCAGGGCGAGGTGCGTGCCCCGGAAACCGAACCCGGCCAGGCCCCCCTGCGCTTTGAGAGCAAACCCGTGCGGGCGCCGCAGCAGGCGACCGACACGGCCAACCAGAGACCGATCGTGCACCCCAGAGCCAACCCGCCCGCCGCCGGCACCTCGACGGAGGGCCAGCCATGAGCCGCGCCCTGCCGTTGTCCCGCCTGCCGCGGTTGAGCCTGCTGGCCTGCGCGCTGGCCGCCGTGCCGGCGATGGCGCAGAACGTCGGTACGCCGGGCCGCTTCACCCCGGTGCTGGGCGATGCCAGCACGCTGTACCCGCGCAGCCCAGGCAGCACCGATGGCGCGCCGCGCGCGCTGGACGCCGCCGTGCCGGGCACGCTGGACCGCATCGTGGTGGAGCTGGACCGCGATGGCGTGCCGGCCGATGGCCAGAGCGCGGTGCACGTGCGCGTGCAGTTGCTGGACGCGCAAGGGCACCCGCTGGCCGGCACCACCTACGCCACGATCGAGAACAGCGGGGGGCGCATCCGCCTGCCCGGTTCTCGCACCGACGAGCTGGGCCCGGGCGCGCTGGATGCCGACAAGGTCACCCCCGGCGTGCAGCTGCAGGTGGTCGATGGCATCGCTGCCTTCGACCTGCTGGCCCCGCATGCGCCACAGGACGTGCTGCTGCGGGTCACCGCCGGCGCGCAGACCGCGCAGGGCAGCATCGCCTTCCTGCCGGAAATGCGCGAGATGCTGGCCACCGGCCTGATCGAGGGCGTGGTCAACTTCCGTCGCCGCAGCAACGCCGGGCTGATCTCGCCGGTGGAAAACAACGACGCCTTCGACCGCGACATCCGCCGCTGGGAGCGCCAGTTCAACAACGGCAAGGCCAATGCGGCCGCGCGCACCGCGTTCTTCGTCAAGGGCCGGATCAAGGGCGAGTACCTGCTTACCGCCGCCTACGATTCGGACAAGGACACCCGCGGCCGCCTGCTGCGCGACATCCAGCCGGAAGAGTTCTATCCGGTGTACGGCGATTCGGCGCTGCGTGGCTTCGATGCGCGCTCGGCCGAGCGCCTGTACGTGCGCATCGACAACAAGCGCAGCTACCTGCTGTACGGTGATTTCCAGACCGGCGACACGCTGGCCACCTCCACCGGCATCGGCGGCATCGGCGGCAGCGGCGCCATCGCCCAGCGCAGCCTGGGCACCTACAACCGCACCGCCACCGGCCTGGGCTGGCATTTCGAGAGCGAGCGGGTGCGCAGCAACGTGTTTGCCATGCAGGACTCGCTGCGCCAGGTGATCGAGGAGTTCCGCAGCCAGGGCAGCGGCCCGTATGCGCTGCGCAACAACGCGGTGCTGGAGGGCAGCGAGCGGGTGGAAGTGATCGTGCGCGACCGCAACCAGCCCACCCGCATCACCTCGGTGCGCTCGCTGGCGCGCCTGGTGGACTACAGCTTCGAGCCCTTCTCCGGGCGCATCCTGCTCAACCAGTTCCTGCCGGCCTTCGACAGCGACCTCAACCCGGTCTCGCTGCGCATCACCTACGAACTGGACCAGGACACCGAGAAGTTCTGGGTGGGCGGCGCCGATGCGCAGGTCAAGCTGACCGATCGGCTGGAAGTGGGCGCGGCGGTGGTGGAAGACCGCAACCCGTATGCGGCCTTCCGCATGGGCAGTGCCAACGCCGGCTACCGCTTCGGTGAAAACACCCTGCTGGTGGCCGAGTTCGCCCGCACCCGCAGCGAGGTCAACACCAACAGCATCAACCAGGTCACCTCGCAGGGCCTGCAGGATGTGACCGGCGAAGTGGAAGGCGATGCCTGGCGCGTGGAGTTCGCCCACCAGGGCGACCGCCTGGCAGCGCGCCTGTTTGCCGCGCGCACCGACCCGGCCTTCAACAACCCGGCCGCGCCGCTGTATGGCGGCCGCGGCGAGTACAACGCGCGCCTGGGCTGGCAGGTCGGGCCGCGCCTGGAACTGTACGTGGAAGGCCTGCGCAGCGAAGACCGCAACCCCGACGGTGGCAAGCGCGATGCCGGCGGTGCCGGCGTGCGCATCGATGCGACCGAGCGCTTGACGGTGGATGTGGGCGTGCGCAGCATCCGCGAGACCATCGGCGTGACCTCGCCGTGGTCGTCCGGGGTGCCCTTCGGCAATGCCGGCGGGCTGACCGGCGGCTTCGCCACCGGGTCCGGTGGCGGCGCGCTGGGCTATGGCCAGCAGGCCCTGGACCCGCTGACCGGGCTGATGGTGATCAACGGCAGCAGCACCGGCAGCCCGATCACCAGCGACCTGCCGGTAGGCACCGAGCTGGAATCGGACAGCGCGCGGCTGGGCCTGGGCTATCGCCTCAGCGACCGCCTCAGTGCCGGCGCCGAGGTGGAGCACAGCGTCAGCGGCGAAGACCGCAAGCGCCTGGCCGCCGGCCTGGATTACCAGGTGTTCGAGCGCAGCCGCGTGTATGGCCGCTACGAGCGGCAGACCGGCCTGACCAGCGCCTACGGCATCACCACCACCGACCGCGAGGCCGACGCGCTGGTGTTCGGCATCGACAGCAGCTACCTGCGCGATACCCAGACCTTCAGCGAGTACCGGCTGCGCGACTCGATCAGCGGTCGCGACGTGCAGGCGGCCTCGGGCATCCGCAACACCTGGGATATCGCCCAGGGCCTGCGCCTGGGCAGTTCGGCCGAGCACGTCAAGGTGATCGATGGCAGCACCGGTGACAGCACCGGCCTGTCGCTGTCGCTGGACTACAGCGCCAACCCGCTGTGGCGCGGCGCGATCCGCGCCGAGCACCGCATCTCCGAGGACGTGCCGGACACGCTGGCCAACGAGGCGTTCAGCACCACGCTGCTGCAGGCCATGGTGGCCCGCAAGCTCAGCCGCGATTGGACCCTGCTGGCCCGCAACTACCTGCTCAGCACCCGCTACGAGGACCGGGGCGACGTGCTGCAGGACCGCTTCCAGCTGGGCGTGGCCTACCGCGATACCGACCGCAACCGGGTCAATGCCCTGGCCCGCTACGAGTACAAGCTCGAGCGCGATGAAAGCGGCCTGACCCTGCTCGATGGCCAGGCCGTGGAGGGCACCAGCCAGGACGTGCGCACCCGCGCGCACATCGTCTCGGCCCATGCCGACTGGCATCCGTCGCGGCCGTGGTGGCTGACCGGCCGGGTGGCCGGCAAGTGGCAGCAGGACCAGTTCGCCTATGCCGACGGTGGCCGCGTCAACAGCCGCTTCCACGCGGTGCTGCTGTCCGGCCGGGTCGTGTATGACGTTACCGAGAACTGGGACATCGGCGTGCTCGGCTCGACCTTCCGCGGCCAGGCCGGTGCCAACCAGTACGCCTACGGCCTGGAAGTGGGGCGCCTGCTGCGCCAGAACCTGTGGCTGTCGGCCGGTTACAACTGGTCCGGCTTCACCGGCGACCGTGACCTCAATGGCTACGAGTACACCCAGCAGGGCGTGTTCGTGCGCCTGCGCTTCAAGTTCGATGAAGACCTTTTCCGGCCGGACCCCGTCCGCTACCGCGACCCGGCACGCTGAGGATGCCCTGATGACTTTCGTTTCTTCCACGCTCCGCACCATCGCCGCCCCGCGCCTGCTGGCCGGTACCCTGCTGCTGGCCTGCGCGCCGTCGGCGTGGGCCCAGTCGCCCACGCTGCTGCCGCAGCAACAGCGCATCACCGATGAAGCCATCGATGCCGACCACCAGACCTATGAGCGCACCCAGGGGCGCATCCAGGCGCTGAACGATGGCGGCCGCCCGATCCGCGACTACCACCTGGCCAAGGCCCAGTGCTGGCTGGATGTGTCCTTCCACGAGTACAGCCGCAACGATCGCAGCGCGTTCCCGCAGCAGGCGCTGGGCGAGTCGGCCCGGCTGATCGAGGGCATGGAGCGCGGCGACGCGCCGCTGCCCACCGATACGCCGCTGGTCAACGACGCCAGGTACCTGCGCGATGACCTCTGGCAGCGCCTGCGCGTGCTGCAGGCCGCGCCCGGTTTCAGCTGCGCGCAGCAGCAGGTCGCCTGCGGTGAAGTGGAGCTGGTGCATGCCGGCAACGAGTTCAACCAGCAGCAGTGGCGGCACGCCAAGCCCTACATCCAGATCGCCGAGGAGCTGGTCAACGATGCCGAAGCGGCCGCCCGCCAGTGCGGCGTCGGCCCCGGTGCGGCGCCCACCGCCACGCCCGGCCCGCTGGTGGCCAACGTGCTGTTCGAGTTCGACCGCGACGGCTACCGCGACATCCGCACGTACTCGCTGGAGAGCCTGGACCGCGCGCTGGCCAGCATCGCCAGCGAATCGCTGCGCCTGCAGGGCATCACCCTGGTCGGGCATGCCGACCGCATGCAGGGGCGTGGCTTCGATGCCAACCAGGCGTTGTCCGAGCGGCGCGCGCGCACCGTGCGCGAACTGCTGATCGGGCGCGGCATCGACCCGGCCCAGGTGCGCTATGAGTACCGCGGCGATACCCAGCAGGTGCAGCAGTGCGAGGGCGTGCGCCCGCGCGCGGCGTTGCTGGAATGCCTGCTGCCCAACCGGCGCGTGGAAGTCCGATTCGACGTCGCCCGCTGAGCCGCACGCTGCTTTCAGTGGCCGTGTTCGCGCCGTGGCGGCGCCGCGCTCGCCTCGGCGCCCGGCAGGCGCTGCGGCGGTGGCCGTGGCGGTGCCCAGGGCATCGGCCGGCTGCCGCCCAGGCTGACCCAGCCCAGCGCCATCGCCTGGGCGGGATCGTGCAGCAGGCTGTAGAGGTCCACGTCGCTGCCGGCGGCCTCGCCCCACAGGCTGGCCCAGGCATTGCGGCCGCTGCGGCGTGCGCTCTGCAGGGCGCGATCGGCCGCGCGCAGGCTGTCATCCAGCTGCGCCGGACGATCGGCGAACAACGGCAGCGGGGCCACGCCCAGGCTGGCGCTGAAGGTGACCGGCTGCCCGCCCGGGGTATCCACCAGCAGACGCTCGACGCTGGCGCGCAGGTGGCTGGCCAGCGCCTGTGCGGCCGCCTCGCTGGTATCGGCGCGTGCCACCAGGAAGCTGGCCCCGCCCCAGCGCGCCACCACGTCACCGCCGTCCACCGCCGCCACCAGGCAGCGCGCCACCGCGCGCAGCAGCACATCGCCGGCCAGATTGCCGTGCTGGTCGTTGAGGGTCTTGAAGTCGTCGATTTCCAGCAGCACCAACGCGCTGCGCTGGCCGTGCCCGGCCGTGCCGGCATGGGCCAGCATGCGTTCCACCTGGTGGCGGTTGGGTAGCCCGGTCACCGCATCGGTGCGGCTCAGCGCGGCCAGCTCGCGCCGCTGCCTGCGCAGCCGCAGCACCAGCGTGGTGGCCAGCGCCAGCACGCCCAGCAACGCCACCAGCGCGCCGTTGCGCAGCACCCGCATGCGCGCCAGTTCCTGCTCGGCGTTGACCTGCACCGGCTGCACGTTGCGCTCGGCATTGGCCTGCAGCCGGGCCAGCTGGCCCAGCGTCTCGCCCTTGCTGCGGGCCTGGTCCAGCTGCCGGGCCTGGCGGCTCACCTGCAACAGCTGCTGGCGATGGCCCAGCAGGCTGTGCGCATCGGCCAGCACGTCCAGCCCCTGGCGGATCTCATCCAGGTAGTGCCCGCTTTCGGCCAGCGCCTGCGCCTGTTCGGCCAATGCCAGTGCCTGGGCGGGCGCGTGGCGGTCCAGCGCCAACCGCGCCAGCCGCTGCAGGGTGACCACCCGGCCCTGTGGATCCTGCCCGGTCTGCCACGCCAGCGCCCGTTGCAGGCCGGCCTCGGCCGCTGCGTACTGCCCGCGCACCCGCTGGATCTCGGCACGGTGGCTGGCGATGCGATACAGGTGCAGCTCCTGGCCGGTCAGGCGTGCGCCGATGGCCTGGGCGCGGTCGAACGCGGTCAACGCCTCCTC
Source organism: Stenotrophomonas sp. (assembly GCF_036662295.1). GTDB lineage: Bacteria > Pseudomonadota > Gammaproteobacteria > Xanthomonadales > Xanthomonadaceae > Stenotrophomonas. The sequence goes on along the minus strand of NZ_JAVWXA010000003.1, from coordinate 48,691 downwards.
ATAGCGCTGCATGGACAGCAGCGCATAGCCGATGTTGTAGTCCAGCAGCAGGTCGCCGGCGTTGGGGGGCCGGCGCAGGTGCTGGCTCAGGGCCGAGGCCCGCTCCAGGTAGGTCAGCGCGCCCTGCGCATCGCCCATGGCATCGCCGCGGATCATGGCGATCTGCACCAGCGCGGCGATCTGGCCCTGCACGTCGCGCTCGCGCACGGCCTCGTCCAGCAGGGCGGTGCTCAACGACAGCGCCTGGGGCAGGTTGCCACGCCACAGCAGCAGCTGGGCGGCCATGGCGCGCGCACGGTTGCGGTCGAGCGGCGCGGCATCGGCGCGGTCGGCGGCCGCCAGCAGGCGTGCCGGCACGGTCTCGGCCTGGTCGGGCTGGCCCTGCGTGCGCAGCGCCGCGCCCAGGCAGCCCAGCGCGCCGATTTCCTCGGCGGCGCCCAGCCGCGGCCGCGCCAGCAGCGCACGCGCCATCTGCAGCGAGGTGGCCGGGGCACTGGTCAACAGCGCGTGGCACTGCGCCACCTGCGGCATCAGGACCGAATTTTCGTGATCCTGCGCGGCGGCCGGCAGGGGCGATGAAAGCGCACATACAACGCACACCAGGGCAGACACGCTGCGCCGGTAAAGCGGCAAGCTGGGCATGAAGGCGGAATCCTGACGAAAGTCGGGCCGGCGCGGCGGCCGCGGCGGCCGGCCACCGCGGGCGGCCGGCCCGGTCGAAGGCCTAATATAGCGCTGTTGCCGCCCGTGCCTGGCGCTTTTGGTCCCTGGAACGTTCTCCGCATGCTGGATCCATCGCTCTCCGCCGCCCCGTCCCGCCGTCCCGCTGCCGCGGCCGGTCTGGGCCCGCGCACCGATGCCATGCTGCATGGCCTGTGGTTGCTGATCGGCACCTTCCACCTGTCGATGGCCGCCTGGCAGCTGCTGCGTGGTGGCCTGGGCGTGGACCCGATGCTGCTGGTGCTGGCCGCCGCGCAACTGGTGCTGTGCACCGTGTGCCTGGTGCTGCAGCGGCGCGGGCAGGGCGTGCGCGCAGCCAGCGTGTTCGTGGGCGGGCAACTGGCCCTGCTGGCGCTGGGCCATGGGTACTGGGGACTGGCGGCGCTGGCCCGCACGCAGTTGGTGCAGGGCCTGCCGCTGCTGCTGGTGGCCGCGTTGCTGGGCACGCGCACCCTGCGCTGGGCCACCGTGGGCGCCGGCCTGGCGATCCTGCTGGGCGCCTGGACCGATTTTGCCGGCACCCTGTTCCGCCCCGACCGCGTGCCCTACCTGGCCACCGACCTGGCCGTTGCCCTGTTCGGCTGCGGGCTGGCGGCCTGGTTGTTCCACCACAGCGTGACCGGCCTGCGCGAGAGCCTGCTCACCGCCCACCAGCGCGGCGCCGCGCTGGCCCGCACCCGCGATGAGCTGCAATTGGAGATGCAGGAGAAGGAACGCTCGCGCGACCAGCTGGTGCATGCCATGAAGATGGACAACGTGGGCCGCCTGGCCAGCGGTATCGCCCACGATTTCAACCACCTGCTTGGGCTGGTCCAGGCTTACGCCGCCAAGGCCCAGCGCAGCGAGGAGCCCACCGTCCGTGCCGAGGCGCTGCAGGGCGTGGTGTCGGCCACCCGGCGGGCCAGCGCGGTCAGCCGCCGGCTGATGGATTTCAGCCGCCTGGAGGCCAGCCGCCCGCAGCTGCTGGACGTGGCCAGCACGGTCGCGGGGATCTCGCCGATGCTGCAGCAGGTGTTCGATGCGCGCACCACCTACCAGCTGGATGACGCGCCGGTGGATTGCCGCATCCATTTCGATCCGGCCCAGCTCGAATCGATCCTGCTCAGCCTGGCGGTCAACGCCGCCCAGGCGATGCCCGACGGCGGCCGCTTCGCGCTGCAGCTGGCGGTGGATGCCGCCGAGGCCGACGAGGTGGTGATCCGCGCCCGCGACAATGGCCACGGCATGAGCGAGGCGGTGCGCCTGCGCTGCCTGGACCCGTTCTTCACCACCAAGCCGGTGGGGCAGGGCACCGGGCTGGGCCTGGCGGTCAGCGCCACCCTGGTGGCCGCCGCCGGTGGCCGGATCGCGGTGGAGAGCGCGGAAGGGCACGGCACCTGCGTGGAAATCCGCCTGCCGGCCTATCCGCCGGCGGCCGTGCCCGCCTGAGCCGCCCGGCGGCCGCTACACTGCGGGCTGCTCTTGGGGAAACAAGCCTGTGGTCTCCAGCTGGATCCTGCTGCTGGTATCGGTGGCCTATGCCGCGCTGCTGTTCGGGGTGGCGTGGTGGGGCGACCGACGCCCGATGTACCCCGACCGGCCCTGGCTGCGGCCGGTGGTCTACAGTCTGGCGCTGGCGGTGTACTGCTCGTCGTGGACCTTCTACGGCGCGGTGGGCACGGCGGTGCGCAACGGCATCGGCTATTTGCCCATCTACCTGGGGCCGCTGCTGCTGTGGCTGTTCGGCTGGCGCATCATCGAGCGGCTGGCGCTGATCGCACGCAGCCAGAACGTGGTCTCCATCGCCGACTTCATCTCCTCCCGCTTCGGCCGCTCGCGGCGCCTGGCCGCGCTGGTGGCGGTGATCGCGCTGATCGGCATCGTGCCGTACCTGGCCCTGCAGTACAAAGCGGTGGCGATGAGCCTGCAGGTGCTCACCGGCAACGTGGGCCCGACCGGGTTCTTCAGCGATCCGGCCTTGTACGTGGCGCTGCTGATGGCCCTGTTCGCCACGCTGTTCGGCACCCGCCAGGTGGATGCCACCGAGCACCACCACGGCATGATGCTGGCCATCGCGTTGGAATCGATGATCAAGCTGATCGCGATGGTGGCGCTGGGGTTGTTTGCCTACCTGTGGCTCAACGACCGCACCGATGCGGTGCTGCAGTCGGCCCACACGCTGTTCAGCGGGTTGCCGCCGGTGGGCTTCATTTCCCAGACCCTGCTCAGCTTCCTGGCCATCATCTGCCTGCCGCGCCAGTTCCACGTGGCCGTGGTGGAGTGCGGCGACGTGCGCGACATCCGCCGCGCGCGCTGGATGTTCGGCGCCTACCTGGTGGTGATCTCGGCGATGGTGATCCCCATCGCCACCGCCGGCGTCACCCTGTTCGGCACCGGCGGCAGCGTGGCCGACGACAGCATGGTGCTGGCCCTGCCGCTGGCCGAGGGGCGCAAGTTCCTGGCGCTGGTGGCCTACGTGGGCGGCTTCTCGGCGGCCACCGGCATGGTCATCGTGGCCTCCATCGCGTTGGCCACCATGGTCAGCAACGACCTGGTGATGCCGGTGCTGCTGCGCCGCAGTGGCGACCACGAGGAGGCGGCCGACGTCGCCTCGCGCGTGCTGTGGATCCGCCGCACCGCGATCCTGCTGCTGGCGCTGGTGGCCTACAGCTATTACCGCGGCAGCAGCAACGACAGCACGCTGGCCTCCTACGGGCTGATGGCCTTCGCGGCGGTGGCCCAGTTCGCCCCGGGCCTGATCGGCGGGCTTTACTGGCGCGGGGCCAGCCGCAAGGGCGTGGAAGTGGGCATGCTGCTCGGCTTCGGCACCTGGGCGTACACGCTGCTGCTGCCCGCGCTCACCCATGCCGGCTGGATGGCGCCCGCGTGGCTGGCGCAGGGGCCGTTCGGGGTGGCCTGGCTGCAGCCGCAGCACCTGTTCGGCATGAGCGGCTGGGATCCGCTTACCCATGGCACGTTCTGGTCGCTGCTGGTCAACGTGGCGGCGATGGTGCTGGTGTCGGTGCGCTGGCGCCCCGGCGTGGACGAGCGCCTGCGCGCGGCGCCGTTCCTGGACCCATACGCGCAGCGGCCGTCGGTGGCCGGTGCATGGCCGGGCAACGTGCACGTGGAAGACCTGCTGGCGCTGGCCTCGCGGGTGGTGGGCGAGCGCCACGCGCGGCGCGCGTTCGTCGAGCAGGCCCAGTCGATGGGGCGCGAGCTGCAGGCGTCCGCCCCGGCCGACCGGGCCTGGGTGCAGTTCACCGAGCGCCTGCTGGCCGCCGCCATCGGCGCGGCGTCGGCACGCCTGCTGCTGACCAGCCTGCTGCGCGGCTCGGGCATGGACCTGGGCGAAGTGGTGGCGGTGCTGGACGAGGCCGGCCAGGAGTTGCGCTTCAATCGCGAGATCCTTTCCACCACGCTGGAAAACATCAGCGCCGGGGTCAGCGTGGTCGACCCGGACATGCGCCTGACCGCCTGGAACCGCCGCTACCAGCAGATGTTCGGCTACCCCGACGGCATGCTTTACGTGGGCCGCCCGGTGGCCGACCTGATCCGCTACAACGCCGAGCGCGGCGAGCTGGGCGAGGGCGACATCGACGTCCAGATCAACCGCCGCATCGGCTACATGCGCGCCGGTTCGGCGCACATCTTCGAGCGCACCCGCAGCGACGGCAAGGTCATCGAAATGCGCGGCCAGGCGCTGCCCGGCGGTGGCTACGTCACCAGCTACAACGACATCACCGACTACAAGCACGCCGAGCGCGCGCTGCTGGAAGCCAACGAGACCCTGGAGCAGCGCGTGGCCGAGCGCTCGCACGTGGCCGAGGTGGCCCAGCAGTCCAAGACCCGCTTCCTGGCCGCGATCAGCCACGACGTGCTGCAGCCGCTCAATGCCGCCCGCCTGTTCGCTTCGGCGCTGCGCGAGAGTCACCACAACAACGAAGAACAACGGCACCTGGCCGAGCGCGTGGACGCTTCGCTGCGTGCCGCCGAAGAGCTGCTGGACGGGCTGCTGGATGTGTCGCGACTGGACGCCGGCGGCCTGCACCCGGTCATCGGCGACTTCGACGTGAGCCTGTTGATGCGCGAGCTGGCCGCGCAGTACTCGCCGGTGGCCGCCGGGCGCGGCCTGCGCATGGACCTGTCCGCGCGCCCGGCCTGGGTGCGCAGCGACCGCCGACTGCTGCGCCGGGTGCTGCAGAACTTCCTGGCCAACGCGCTGCGCTATACGCGCCAGGGCCGCATCGTGCTGGCCGTGCGCCACCGCGGCCAAGAGGTGGAGCTGCAGGTCTGGGATACCGGGCCGGGCATCCCCGAGCACCACATGCAGCAGATCTTCGACGAGTTCCACCGCTACCAGCAGCCCTTCGACTGGGGCGAGCAGGGCCTGGGCCTGGGCCTGTCGATCTGCCAGCGCATCTCGCGCCTGCTCGACCACCGCCTCAACGCGCGCAGCCGCGTGGGCACCGGCAGCATGTTCTCCATCCTGCTGCCGCGCGTGGACGCACCGGTGCTGCCGCAGACCGCGGCGAGCACGCCCACGCCCGCCCCGGCCCGCACCGATTCGCTGGCCGGCATGCGCGTGCTGTGCGTGGACAACGACCAGGAGATCCTGGATGGCATGCGCGCGCTGCTGGGGCGCTGGCAGGTGGAGGTGATCACCGCCAGCACCGTGGACCAGGCGCTGGAAAAGGTGGAGGCGCAGCCGGACGTGATGCTGGTGGACTACCACCTGCACGACCGCCTGGACGGCCTGGACACGCTGGTGGCCCTGCGCGACAAGGCCGGGCGCGCCATCCCCGGCGCGCTGCTCACCGCCGACGGCCGCGACGAACTCAAGCGGATGGCGCGCGAGCGCGGCTACCGGCTGCTGACCAAGCCGATCAAACCCGCCTCGCTGCGCGCCTTCCTGGCCGCCTTCCATGCGCCGCGCGGGGACATGTAGCCGCGCGCGGTGAGGGCGCACTTTGCAACTAATTGGATGGTGCGGGCCACCGGATATTCCTAGGGTACTGCTCCGCCGGCGGGTCGCCGGGACCACCGGCCAGCGCGCCACCAGGAGTTTCCCCATGCCTGTTTCCCCGACGTCGACTACGGTCCCCCACCCGTCGCGCGCGGTCGGCCGCGAGGCAGGGGACGCCGCGCCCGCCAAACGCCATGGGGTGATGTGCCGGCTGCTGACGTTCCTCGGGATCGGCAATCGCCCGCGAGGCACGGAGGACGCCCGAGGCGGCCGCGCGGCAGTCCCGCCGACGGGTCAACCGCACCATCGACCCGTGCCGGTGGCGGTGCGAAACCTGGACAGCGCCACCTCCGGGCCGGCGCTGCCGCCGCCGCAATCCTGGGCGGCGCGCGCCGCCGCCCGGTCCATGGCTGCGCCGCACGCGGCGCGCGTGCCGGTCATGGCCCGGCTACCGGTGCCGGCGGCAGCGGCGCCGATCGACCTTGCCATCGATCGCCATCTGAACGGCCAGCCCGCCGGCAGCGCCCGCGGACTCGCCACGCTGGGCGCTGCGAACCAGGCCATTGCCGGGGGCACGCGCCGGGCCGTGGCGCTGGCTGAAGAACTCTGCGCGTGGGTGGCGCAGGATGTTCGAGAGGGCCGCCATGGCGATGCCAGCGCCTTTCTTGGCCATGAGGATGGCCGGCTCAGCGGGCCGGAGGCCGCGTATCTGGCCCGTGGGTTCGATCAACTGGCGGCGAACCTGGCAGACCTTGGTCGCCACGATCACCGCCTGGTAATGCTCACCTCACACTCGATGCAGGGTCATCTCTGCCATGTGCTTGAGGGTGATCGGCAGGCGCGGATCTTCCTGCACCCCGCCTTCCACCAGCGCGATATCGTCGACCGTGCCATCTCCCTGATCCATGAAACCTCGCACCACGTCCTGCGCACCGAGGACATGCACGGCTACCAGGGCGGCCACCTGTTCTTCGATTCCGCCAAGGCCGGTGCACAGCCGTATCAGCATGCGATTGCCGACCACCTGGCGCAGCTGACGCCGGAACAGGCGCGCGATGAGATGCACCGCAATGCCGATTCCTGGGCCAACCTGGCTGCCGTCATGGCGCTGGGCGGGCATCGCAATGCACTGGACAGGCACATCCAGGCCGACAAGGCACCAGCGCGCGAGGCATCCAGGCAGACCGCTTCACACCAGGTGCTGTTTACCGATGCGAAGCCGCGGACCCTGCGGATGCCGGAGGGCTCGGTAATGCATGCCAGTGCCGAAGACCTGTTCCGTGCACGCGAGGGCGAGGCGGCATTGAAGCCCGCCGCCCTGCTGGTGCAGCTGCAGGACGCGCCATGGACCACCCTGGGCACGGCCGAGCGAAAAGCTTTCCACGAGGCGGCCGTATCACTGGCCTACAAACGCGGCTTCATCCAGAAGGACGCGCTGCTGGCCAGCATGGATGGACTGAGCGATGAGAACGTACTCGAACGGTTGAACACGCTGCTGCCGGTGCTCGGCTTACCCCGGGTTGAGCACCGGCAGCGCTGAATCATGCCCGCCGCTTACGCGGCGCCGTGCAGGTGTTCGTACAGGATCGTCGAGCCGATGATGATCAGGATGATGCCGCCGATGATCTCAGCACGCTTGCCGACCATGCCGCCCAGCACGCGGCCGAGCATGATCCCGGCGGTGACCATGGCGAAGGTGCACAGGCCGATCACCACGGCCATCACGCCGATATGCACGTCCATGAACGCCAGGCCGATGCCCACGGCCATGGCGTCGATGCTGGTCGCAAAGCCGGTCATGGCCAAGCGCCAGAAGCCATGGTGCTTGCTGGTGTCTTCCTCTTCAGCCTCGCCGTCGGGTCGGATGCCGTTGACGATCATGTGCACGCCCAGCGCACCGAGCAGGCCGAAGGCGATCCAGTGGTCGAAGGCCTCCACGTACTGGAGCGCTGCGCGGCCCAGCAGCCAGCCGATCACCGGGGTGATGGCTTCGATGACGCCGAAGATCAGGCCCGCGCGCAGGGCATCGGGTAAGCGTGGCTTGCGCATGGCCGCGCCTTTGCCGATCGCCGCGGCGAAGGCATCGGTGGACATGGCAAAGCCGATGAGGAGGATCGAAACAGGAGACATTGGCGGCAGCTATGCAGGTCGGGCAAGGACGGACACACGGCACGTGCTCGCGCCCAACCTCTCGTTGCGCGCACGGGCCGTTGGTCTCGCCAACCATCATGGTTGTCCACGCCACGGCGCACTGGCCGAGTATGTTGACGTGGACGATTCCTGCGAAGGAATCCGGCTACTCCCCAAGGGGACGCGAAGCTTAGCACCGGGGTTGCCGGATGACGCATCCCCACGAAATTGCGCAGGTAACGCTGGCTTTTATAGCTCTGGCTATACGGCGAAGAAGCGTGCTGTCGACATCACGGGCATCGTCGTCCTGCATTCGCAACCATTCCGATTGCGGGCGTTGCCCGCGGCGCGGTACATCAAGGCCATCCTTCGCACTGCAGAACGCTGTCATGCCACTCCCGCCCGCCGCCGCCAGACCTGCGCCCCTGCCCCTGGACGCAACCGCACTGCCGCCGCCACGCCACGTCGCCATCGACCCTGCGCCGCCCCGTCTCGGTGAGCGCATCACCCGGCTGGCCAACGTGGCGGTGGATGCCCCGCAGGCCCGCGTGGTTGCCCTGGCCGCCGGTGGGCTGACCGGCGGCCTGATGGCGATGGCCAACGCGACCGCGCCACTCAGCGGTTCGATCGTCGGGGCGCTGCTGGGCGAGGCCTACCTGCGCATCGCGCGCCAGGGCGCCGAGGATGCGCAGGCGCATCAGCGGCGCTGGGACATGCTGCATTCCACCGCCGCGCTGCGCGACATGGCAATCACCTCCGGCCTGAACCATGCCGACGTGGCGCGCGTGCGCGGCATCCACGACCACCTGCAGGCCAGCATGCAGCAGATGATCGACGGCTATCGCGCGCACGCCGCCGCCGTGGACCTGCCGGTGGCGCCACCGCTGGAAGCCGGCCTGAAGGCGTTCGTCCTGGAGGCCTGCCTGGATCACCCGCCCTGCGTGATCACCTGCCGGGAAACCGGCCACCACTACATCGCGGCAGTGGCCGCGGCCGATGTCATGCGGTTGCGGCGCCAGATCAATGATGAGGGGCGGCCACCGGGCGCGGTGCTGCGCAACCTGCGCAGCACGTTCTTCTGCGTGGATCCGGCTGCCCCGGGTCCAGCCGGCACCGGGCAAATGGACGTGGACCGCCACGGCGGCCAATGGCAGCTGCGGCCCGCCCGGCCGGTAGTGGAGGGCGCTGCCGCCGCCCCCCGCGTGGTCGACGCTGCCACGCCGCCGCCGGACTGGACGCGCGCGCCGGCGCCGATGGTGCAGCTGCGCCGGCGCACCCCGGCGGCCGCGCCGGCGCCACGACCCGCCGTCGTCCCGATGCGAACGAGCGCCCCGGCGCAGCCGATCGATGTCCAGCGCGGGCCCACCCTGCAGGAACAATGCGCGCGCCTGCCGGCGGGCAGCAGCACGCTCAAGCGCATCGAGCGGGTCGAGCAGGATCTGGCCGCGGGCAGGTTGCAGGGGCATGTGGTGAAACAGGACGGCCACGTGTTCATCGCCACCGATGCCAACATCGAGGGATTGGCCGGGCGCGGGCGCTGGCGCCTGCTGTGCCGCCCGCTGGGCGCGGGCTACGAGCTGGTGGGGATCGCCGACTACCACGACAGGAGGTTCGACTGGTGGACTGGCTGATCGCCTGGCGCCGCCGCGCGTTATTCCTCTTCCGGCGGCAACACGATCTGCTCGTCGTCGATGGCCAGCTTGCCGGCCATCAGCACCGCCTGGGTGCGGTTGGTGACGCCCAGCTTGCGCAGGATCGCGGTGACGTGGGCCTTGATCGTGGCCTCGGACACGTTGAGGTCGTAGGCGATCTGCTTGTTGAGCCGGCCGACGCCGAGCATCTGCAGCACGCGGAACTGCTGCGGGGTGAGTTCGCGCAGGCGCTGGCCGATCTCGCGCTCCTCGCGCCCGGTGGGCGGCACGGCGTGGGCCTCCGGCGGCGCCCAGGTCTCACCGTCCAGGATCGCGCGCAGCGCCTGGCCGATGGTGTCCGAGTCGGCGGATTTGGGGATGAAGCCAAAGGCGCCGTGGTCCAGGGCGCGGCGCATCACCGTGGGTTCCTCGCGCGCGGAGACCACCACCACCGGCAGCTGCGGGTGCAGGGCGCGCATGTGCACCAGCGCGTTGAACCCCTGCGCGCCGGGCATGTTGAGGTCCATCAGCACCAGGTCGGCATCGGTGTGCTGGTCGGCCAGCTGGTACAGCGCTTCCACGCTGTCCGCTTCGTACAGCTGCACGCCGGGAATGACGCGTTGCACGGCGCCGCGCAGGGCTTCGCGGAACAGGGGATGGTCATCGGCAATCAGGAGGGTAGGCATGGTGGGGGCCATGTTGCGAAAGGGGTAACACGATGTAACGGAACGAGTGCATCGAGATGACAGCCCCCCCCTGAGTCAGGGGGCGGCCGCGCAGCGGCGGGGGTGTGGGTGATGGTGAGAAGGGGCCCACGGTCCGCTTGCGGACCGTGGGAGCGACAGCGCGAATGCGATGTGGCGATCCCTCACTTCACTTTGCGTTCTTCCACCAGCGAGGCCACCACCGACGGATCGGCCAGCGTCGAGGTGTCGCCCAGCTGGTCCGGCGCGTTCTCGGCGATCTTGCGCAGGATGCGGCGCATGATCTTGCCCGAGCGGGTCTTGGGCAGGCCCGGCGCCCACTGCAGGTGGTCGGGCGCGGCGATGGGGCCGATCTCCTTGCGCACCCAGGCGATCAGCTCCTTGTGCAGCTCGTCGCTGGGCGCCTGGTCGGCGATCAGGGTGACATAGGCATAGATGCCCTGGCCCTTGATGTCGTGCGGGAAGCCGACCACCGCCGCTTCGGCCACCTTCGGGTGGGACACCAGCGCGCTTTCCACCTCGGCGGTGCCGATGCGATGGCCGGACACGTTGATCACATCGTCCACGCGCCCGGTGATCCAGTAATAGCCGTCCTCGTCGCGGCGGCAGCCGTCACCGGTGAAGTAGCTGCCCGGGTAGGTGCGGAAATAGGTGTCGATGAAGCGCTGGTGGTCGCCGTACACGCTGCGCATCTGGCCCGGCCAGGCATCGCGGATGATCAGGTTGCCCTCGGTGGGGCCGTCCTGGATCTCGCCCTCGGCATTGACCAGCGCCGGCTGCACGCCGAAGAAGGGCAGGGTGGCCGAACCGGGCTTGAGGTCGACCGCGCCCGGCAGCGGCGAAATCAGGATGCCGCCGGTTTCGGTCTGCCACCAGGTGTCCACGATCGGGCAGCGGCTGTCGCCGACCACCTCGTAGTACCAGCGCCAGGCTTCGGGGTTGATCGGTTCGCCGACGCTGCCCAGCAGGCGCAGCGAAGTGCGCGAGGTGCGCTTGACCGGCGCCTCGCCCTCGCGCATCAGCGCGCGGATGGCGGTGGGCGCGGTATAGAAGATGCTGACCTGGTGCTTGTCGATCACCTCCCAGAACCGCGAGGTGGTGGGGTAGTTGGGCACGCCTTCGAACATCAGCGAGGTGGCGCCATTGGCCAGCGGGCCGTACACGATGTAGCTGTGGCCGGTGACCCAGCCCACGTCGGCGGTGCACCAGTAGATGTCGTCCTCGCGCAGGTCGAACACCGCTTCATGGGTGTAGGCCGCGTACAGCAGGTAGCCGCCGGTGGTGTGCAGCACGCCCTTGGGCTTGCCGGTGGAGCCGGAGGTGTAGAGGATGAACAGCGGGTCTTCGGCGTTCATGCGTTCCGGCTCGCACTGCGCCGGCTGTGCGTCGACCACGTCGTGGAACCAGCGGTCGCGCGGGGCCTGCATGTCCACCGCGCCGCCGGTGTGGCGGACCACCAGCACCGTTTCCACGGTGGTGGTGCCGGGCAGCTTCAGGGCCGCATCCACATTCGCCTTGAGCGGGATCCGGCGACCGCCGCGCAGGCCTTCGTCGGCGGTGATGATCAGCTTGCTGCCGCAATCGATCACGCGGTCGGCGATCGAGTTCGGCGCAAAGCCGCCGAACACCACCGAGTGCACCGCACCGATGCGCGCGCAGGCGAGCATGGCCACGGCGGCATCGACGATCATCGGCAGGTAGATGGTGACCCGGTCGCCCTTCTGCACGCCCAGGTTGCGCAGGGCATTGCCGAGCCGGCACACGCGCTCGTGCAGCTGGCGGTAGGTGACGCCCTGCGCCGGCGCGTCGGGACTGTCCGGTTCGAACAGCAGGGCGACCTTGTCCCCGCGCTGGTCGAGCTGGCGGTCCAGGCAGTTGACGCTGGCATTGAGCTCACCGTCTTCGAACCACTTGATGCGGAAGTCGTCCAGGTCGTAGCTGACGTTCTTGATGATGCTGGGTTGCTTGAACCACTGCAGGCGCTGCGCGGCCTCGCCCCAGAATGCGTCGGGGTTCTCCACCGACTGGCGGTAGCGCGTTTCGTAGGTGGTCTTGTCGATGCGTGCCTTGGCGGCAAACGCGGCGTTGACGGGGTAAAGATCGGCCATGGCACCCTCACTTGCACTAGGACTTGGGTTGTGCGGTCGCAGCATCAAGCGCGACCTCTCCCCCTCAGTTTGCCGCATCCACCCCCCTTCGCGGTGACCGCGCGCTTAGACCTTGGTCGAACGCGGGGCGGTGGGGGGAGGGGGTATCGGCTGTGGACGGCAACCGGCGCCGCGGCAGAGAGCGCACCGACCAGCGGTCGGTACCTACGCGGTGCCTTCGGCACCTTGCGGTCGCCGGTGGCGCCCGCGTCGTACGCGCCCTGCGGAAAACCGTGCCGCACTGCCGCATCCCGCGCGCGCTGCGCCGTCGCGGCAGAGAGCGCACCGACCAGCGGTCGGTACCTACGCGGTGCCTTCGGCACC
>NZ_JAVWXA010000003.1:0-35990 GCF_036662295.1 Stenotrophomonas sp. | reverse complement strand
TTGCGGTCGCCGGTGGCGCCCGCGTCGTACGCGCCCCGATGGGGCGCGTACGACTAATGGCCAATAGCTCCCATCGCGTGGCGGCCGCACTGTCGGTTCGACCGCGCCCAGCGCGGCGTTCGACTTGCCACCCGGGAGAGAGGGCAACATGAGCCACCGTATTCTCAAGACGACACGCCGGCCGTTGGCCGCCGCCATGTTCGTCGCATTGCTCGCGCCAGGCATGGCGTTCGCCGATACCGCCAAGGAAAAGGCCCTGGAAGCCCGCATCGCCGAGCTGGAGCGGCAGGTGCAGATGCTGGTGTCCAACAGCCAGCAGCAACAGGCGCAGATCAGCCAGACCCAGACCGAGGTCAGCGCGGTCAAGACCGTGCAGGCCCAGCAGCCGATGGCCGCGCAGGTGCCCGCCGGCAAGCAGCCGATCCAGGTCACCACCATCACCCCGGGCGCCGCGCCGGGCACCACGGTCAAGATCGGTGGCTTCATCAAGGCCGACTTCCTGGCCACCCAGACCGGCGATGGCCAGCTGGCCGACGATGCCACCGGCCGCGCGCTGTACCTGCCGGGCCAGACTCCGGTGGCCGGTGCCGGCGGCAGCGGCAAGCGCTCGGACGTGGACTACAACGCCCACGCCAAGTTCTCGCGCTTCAACCTGGGCATCGACAACGTCAGCGAAGGCGGCAACAAGGCCGGCGCGTTCTTCGAGATGGATTTCTTCGGCAACTCGCTGGGCAGCCAGACCGCCACCAATACCTACGGGGTGACCCTGCGTCACGCCTACATGTACTGGAACAACTGGATGGCCGGCCAGACCTGGTCCAACTTCATGGACGCCGCCTCGCTGCCTGAAGCGGTCGATTTCGTCGGCCCCACCGACGGCGTGCTGTTCGTGCGCCAGGCCCAGATCCGCTACACCCAGGGCGGCTTCAGCGTCGCGCTGGAAAACCCGGAAACCACCGTGCTCACCGGCACCCGCAACCCGGTCACCGGGGCGTGGAGCAACGCGGCCAGCAATTCCGACCGCGGCTCGCTGCCGGACCTGACCCTGCGCTACGGCTGGAAGGGCGACTGGGGCACCTTCGGTGTCGGCGCGATCGTGCGCCAGCTCAAGGTGGACAACCAGGCCACCGGCGCCGATGCGGACAAGATCGGCGGCGGCCTCACCCTGGGCGGCAAGTGGGTGATGGGCAGCACCGACACCCTGCATTACCAGGTCAGCGGCGGCGAAGGCATCGCCCGCTACGTCGGCCTGGGCATCACCGCCGACACCGCCTACGACGTGGCCCGCGACGAACTCAACCCCACCGGCGTGCTGGCCGGCTATGTCGGTTGGCGCCATGCCTTCAGCCCCAAGCTGCGCACCAACCTGATCTACGCGCGCAGCGACTACGACAACGACGGCAGCCTCGGCCCGCTGGTCACCAAGAGCGTGCAGAGCATCCGCGGCAACATCTTCTATACCCCGATGCCCAAGGTGGATATCGGCGCGGAGTACATGTACGGCGTGCGCGAGATCGAGGATGGGCGCAAGGGCGACATCAACCGCCTGCAGTTCACCACCAAATACAGTTTCTAGGAATGCGTGCCGGCCCACGGTCGGCACCTGCGTGAAACCACCAACACTGCGATGGCCGGCCAACGGCCGGCACTACCGAGGGGATGCTTCCCATGTCAACGACACCTGCACCAACCACGCTTACCCAGGGACACAAGAAGGTCATCTTCGCGTCCAGCCTGGGCACCGTGTTCGAGTGGTACGACTTCTTCCTGTACGGCTCGCTCGCGGCGATCATCGCCAAGCAGTTCTTCAGCGGGGTCAATGAAACCACGGGCATGATCTTCGCCCTGCTGGCATTCGCCGCCGGCTTCTTCGTGCGCCCGTTCGGCGCGGCCTTCTTCGGCAGCCTCGGCGACCGCATCGGCCGCAAGTACACCTTCCTGGTCACCATCCTGATCATGGGCATCTCCACCTTCCTGGTGGGCGTGCTGCCCAACTACGCCTCGATCGGCTTTGCCGCCCCGGTGATCCTGATCGTGCTGCGCCTGGCCCAGGGCCTGGCAATGGGCGGCGAGTACGGTGGCGCGGCCACCTACGTGGCCGAACATGCCCCCGAGGACAAGCGCGGCCTGTACACCAGCTTCATCCAGTGCACGGCCACGCTGGGCCTGTTCATGTCGCTGCTGATCATCCTGGCCTGCCGCTATTTCCTGGGCAATGAAGCCTTCGAGGCCTGGGGCTGGCGCATCCCGTTCCTGGTCTCCATCGTGCTGTTGGGCGTGTCGGTGTGGATCCGCCTGCAGCTGAGCGAATCGCCGCTGTTCCAGCAGATGAAGGCCGAGGGCAAGGGTTCCAAGACCCCGTTCCGCGACAGCCTCAAGGGCGGCAACCTCAAGCTGATGCTGCTGGTGCTGCTGGGTGCCGCGGCCGGCCAGGCCGTGGTCTGGTACGGCGGCCAGTTCTATGCGCTGTTCTTCCTGAGCAGCATGCTCAAGGTCGATGCCACCACCTCCTACCTGCTGATCGCCGCCGCGCTGGCACTGGGCGTGCCGTTCTTCATCTTCTTCGGCTGGCTGTCCGACCGCATCGGCCGCAAGAAGATCATCCTGGCCGGCTGCCTGCTGGCGGCCGTCACCTACATCCCGATCTTCAAGGGCCTGACCCACTTCGCCAACCCGGCCATCGAAGAAGCGCGCACCAACTCGCCGGCCCTGGTCGTGGCCGATCCGAACACCTGCTCGTTCCAGTTCGATCCGGTCGGCATGCGCAAGTTCACCAGCTCCTGCGACGTGGCCACCGCGGCACTGACCAAGGCCGGCGTGCCGTATGAGGTCAAGCCGGCCGCGGCCGGTTCGCTGGCCATCGTCAACGTGGGCAGTGCCAGCGTCACCTCCTACGAGGCGGCCGGGCTGACCAAGGAAGAGGGCAAGGCCAAGGCCGACGCCTTCGGTGCCGAGCTCAAGACCGCGCTGACCACCGCCGGCTACCCGGCCAAGGCCGACAACGCCCGCATCAACATCCCCGGCACGATCTTCATGCTGTGGCTGCTGGTGCTGTACGTGACCATGGTCTACGGCCCGATCGCCGCCTACCTGGTGGAGCTGTTCCCGACCCGCATCCGCTACACCTCCATGTCGCTGCCGTACCACATCGGCAACGGCTGGTTCGGTGGCTTCCTGCCGGCGATTTCCTTCGCGCTGGTGGCCGGTACCGGCAACCTCTACTACGGCCTGTGGTACCCGATCATCATCGCGCTCATGACGGTGGTCATCGGTGGCCTGTTCCTGAAGGAAACCCGCGGCGTGGACATCACCAAGTAACGGTGGGCCACACGGCATGAGCAAGGGGCCGCGATGCGAATCGCGGCCCTTTTCGTTCCCGTGACACGCGCTCACGCATCCTCTCGCTATAGTCGCCCCATGAGCGATGCCCACACCGATCCCGCCGCGCTGCCCGCGCTGCTCCAGACCCTGCGCAGCGCCTGGCAGGCCAACCGCCCGTCGCTGGACCAGCGTCGCAACGATCTGCAACGCCTGCGCGCCGCGCTGAAGGCGCAGATGCCGCAGATGGCCGATGCCATCGCCGCCGATTTCGGCCACCGCTCCCGCCACGAGTCGCTGATCGCCGACGGCATGACCGTGCTCAACGAGATCGACCACCTGCTCAAGCACCTGCGCCGCTGGGCGCGCCCGCGCCGGGTCGGGGTGGGCTGGCGGTTCTGGCCGGCCCGGGCGCAGACCCGCGCGGTGCCGCTGGGCGTGGTCGGGGTGATCTCGCCCTGGAACTACCCGGTCAACCTGGCGCTGATCCCGCTGGCCACCGCCATTGCCGCTGGCAACCACGTCATCCTCAAGCCGTCCGAGCACACGCCGCGCACCAGCGCGTTCCTGCAGGCGCTGCTGGCCGGCGTGTTTCCCGCCGATCGGGTGGCGGTGGTGCAGGGCGACGGTGCCCTGGCCAGCGCACTGGCCGGCTCGCCGCTGGACCACCTGGTGTTCACCGGTTCCACCGCCATCGGCCGCAAGGTCATGGCCGCCGCCGCCGAGCACCTCACCCCGCTCACCCTGGAACTGGGCGGCAAGTCGCCGGCCATCGTGTGCAGCGACTACCCGCTGGACAAGGCCGCCGCGCGCCTGGCCACCGGCAAGTGGTTCAACGCCGGGCAGACCTGCATCGCCCCGGATTACGTGCTGATCGACGGGCGCCGCCAGCGCGAGCTGGTGCAGCAGCTGCAGACCCAGGTCCGCGCGCGCTATGGCGATTTCAGCGATGCGGCCGACTACAGCCGGATCATCCACGAGGGCCAGTACCAGCGGCTGCGCGGGTACCTGGACCAGGCGCGCGAACGCGGCGTGCCGGTGATCGAGCTGGCCACGGTGGAGGCCGAACGCGCCGCCCGCGAGCGCCTGATCGTGCCGACCATCGTGCTCGACCCGCCGGCCGACCTGGACCTGATGCAGGAGGAGATCTTCGGGCCGATCCTGCCGGTCTGCGCCTACCCGGACCTGGACGCGGCGCTGGCCGAGGTGCAGGGCCGCGACCGCCCGCTGGCGCTGTATGTCTTCAGCCAGCAGCGCGCCACGGTCGAGCGCGTGCTCGGCCAGGTGGTGGCCGGTGGCGTCACCGTCAACGACACCCTGCTGCATTTCGCCATCAACGACCTGCCCTTTGGCGGCGTTGGCCCCAGCGGCATGGGCGCCTACCACGGCCGCGCCGGCTTCGACGGGCTGAGCAAGCAGCTGCCGATCCTGTGGCAGTCGCGCTGGGCCGCCAGCGACCTGCTCAAGCCGCCGTATTCGAAGATTGCCGGGATGCTCAAGGCGATGGTGCGCTGACCGGCGCCCAGCGCTGCCGGCCAGCGACCGGCACGACCCGGCACCGACCAACGGTCGGTGGCTACCCGGTAGAATGGCGCCCATGAAAATCGCCTCCTGGAACGTCAACTCCCTCAACGTGCGCCTGCCGCACCTGGAACAGTGGCTCACCGCGTTCGCACCGGACGTGGTCGGCATCCAGGAAACCAAGATGGAGGACCACAAGTTCCCCGACGCGGTGCTGGCCGGGCTGGGCTATCGCAGCGTGTTTGTCGGGCAGAAGACCTACAACGGCGTCGCACTGCTCTCGCGCGAACCGGCGCAGGACGTGCAGATCGGCATCCCCGGCTTCGAGGATGAGCAGAAGCGCGCCATCGCCGGCACCGTCAACGGCGTGCGCATCATCAACCTGTACGTGGTCAACGGCCAGGACATCGGCACCGACAAGTACGCCTACAAGCTGCGCTGGCTCGAGGCCGTGCATGCGTGGGTGGAGGCCGAGCTGGCCCGGTACCCCGAGCTGGTGGTGATGGGCGACTTCAACATCGCCCCGGATGCGCGCGACGTGCACGACCCGCTGGTCTGGAACGAAAACCACATCCTCACCTCCACCGCCGAGCGCGGCGCGCTCAACAAGCTGCTGCAGCTGGGCCTGCACGACGCCTTCCGCCTGCACAGCGAAGAAGAGGGCATCTTCAGCTGGTGGGATTACCGCGCCGCTGGTTTCCGCCGCAACCTGGGGCTGCGCATCGACCTGACCTTGGTCTCCGATGCGCTCAAGGCACGCGCGATCGCCTCGGGCATCGATCGCGAGCCGCGCACCTGGGACCGGCCCAGCGACCACGCCCCGGCCTGGGTGCAGTTGGGCTGAGCCCCAAAAAACAAGGCCCGGCATTGCCGGGCCTTGTGCGTGCAGCGGTGGCCGCCAGGATCAGCGGATGCTTTTGCGCGTGAACAGATTCACGATGGCCAGCAGGATCACCGCACCGATGAGCGAGAACAGGAACGTGCGAAGCGTGATCGCCTCGTTGATGCCACCGCCGAACAGGAAGCCGGCAATCAGCGCACCGACGATGCCCACCACGATGTTGAGGATGATGCCCTGTTGCGCGTCGCGCCTCATGATGATGCTGGCAAGCCAGCCCACGATGCCGCCGACGATCAGCCAGATGATGATGCCCATAGCCATGACTCCCAGGTTGCGTGAAGAACGGGGCCAGTTGACGGCAACCCCCGTGAAATCGTCGTGCAGCCGCACTCACCGGGCGTACGCATGAGCGCGGCCGCCGACCAGTGGCGGTTCGGCCCGGTCACGGTCTGGTGCCGCCCGCACGTGGACGGCCCGCGTGGCGAGCCGCAGGCGCGGGTGCTGCTGGCCGCCGCGCTCGGCGCCGACCCGGCCACCCTGCCGCTGCAGCGCGATGCCCGTGGCCGCCCGGAGCTGCATGCGCCGTTGTCGCACCTGGGCACCGGCTGGAGCCACAGCCACGGCCTGTTGCTGGTCGCGCTAGGCGAAGGCGTGCGGCTGGGCGTGGACCTGGAACCGCTGCGCCCGCGCCCGCGCATGCGCGAGATCATCGAGCGCTTCTTCCACCCGGCTGAAGTAGCCTGGCTGCTCGGCCTGGACGAGGCCACCCGCCATGGCTGGTTCTTCCGGGTGTGGTGCGCCAAGGAAGCCATCCTCAAGGCGCAGGGGCAGGGCATCTCCTTCGGCCTGCACCGGCTGCAGCTGGCCCCCGATCCCGGCGGGGCCCTGCACCTGGCCTGGTGCGATCCCGAACTGGGCACGCCCGGCCGCTGGCACCTGCACGAATGGCAGGCCGCTGCCGACTTCCGCGCGGCGCTGGCCTGGCACGCGCGTTGAGCGATGCGGGTTTTGACCTGCGATAATCGCCGCATGACCGAACACACCCTCCCGGCCGGCGTGGCCGACGCGCTTGAGCGTGGCCTGGCCGCGATGCATCTGGACGCCGCGCTGGCGCCGCCGCTGCTCACCTACCTGGCCCTGCTCGACCGCTGGAACCGCACCTACAACCTCACCGCCATCCGCGATCCGCTGGAGATGGTCACCCGCCACCTGCTCGACTCGCTGGCCATGCAGCCGCACCTGGAAAGCGGCACCCTGGCCGACCTGGGCACCGGGCCCGGGCTGCCGGGCATCCCGCTGGCCATCGCGCGCCCGCAGCTGCAGGTGACCTTGGTGGAGAGCAACGGCAAGAAGGCCCGCTTCATGCGCGAGGCCGTGCGCCAGCTCGGCCTGGACAACGCCCGGGTGGCCGAGTCGCGCGCCGAGGCCCTGGCCGAACCCGGTCACTACGACCACCTCACCGCGCGTGCGATGGACACCCTGGCCGGCATCATCGCGGTCGGTGGCCACCTGCTGCGCCCCGGCGGCCGCCTGCTGGCCATGAAGGGCCAGTACCCGCATGACGAAATCGCCCAGCTGCCGGCGGGTTGGACGGTGGAGCAGGTGCTGCCGCTGCACGTGCCCGGGCTCACCGGCGAGCGCCACCTGGTGGTGGTGGCCGGTCCCTGAGCGTGATCGCGCGGCGTCGCGGCGCGCGCGCGGGCGCACGCCCGGATCGCGCGGCAAGCCCCGCCGCCGTTGCCGATGCGCTGTCCACCGGGCGCATCGCCAGCCGGCCCGGCGGGGTGCGGGCGGCCCCCGGCGCGCATCTCACAGTGCATGACACGCCCCATGACCGCATAATGACCAGTCCCACTCCCTGCCGATGAGGCTCACCCGCATGGCCCGCATCATCGCCATCGCCAACCAGAAAGGTGGCGTCGGCAAGACCACGACCGCCGTCAATCTGGCCGCCTCCCTGGCTGCTGCACCCAAGCGCGTGCTCCTTGTCGACCTCGATTCCCAGGGCAATGCCACCATGGGCAGCGGCGTGGACAAGCGCGAAGTGGCCGCCTCCACCTGCGACCTGCTGCTGGGTGAAGCCACCGCGGTCGAGGTCCGGGTCACCACGCCGGAAGGCTTCGACCTGTTGCCGGGCAACATCGACCTGACCGCCGCCGAGATCCAGCTGATGGACCAAGGCGAGCGCGAGCAGCGCCTCAAGCGCGCGCTGGCCCCGGTCCGTGACGAATACGACTTCATCCTGATCGACTGCCCGCCGGCGCTGTCGCTGCTCACCTTGAACGCGCTGGCCGCCGCCGATTCGGTGATCGTGCCGATGCAGTGCGAGTACTACGCGCTGGAAGGCCTGAGCGCGCTGGTGGAAACCATCGAGGCACTGCGCGCCAACCTCAATCCCAGCCTGGAGATCGAGGGCGTGCTGCGCACCATGTTCGACGTGCGCAACAACCTGGCCAACGCGGTTTCGGCCGAACTGACCGACCACTTCGGCGACCGGGTGTTCCGCACCATCGTGCCGCGCAACGTGCGCCTGGCCGAAGCGCCCAGCCACGGGCAGAGCATCGTCGGCTACGACCGCGCCTCGCGCGGCGGCGTGGCCTACCTGGGCCTGGCCGGCGAGATCATCCGCCGCCACCAACAACGCAACAAGGCCCACACGGCCGTGGAGACCGCCTGATGAGCACCAAGCCCGCCCCCGGCAAGAAACGCGGCCTCGGCCGTGGCCTCGATGCGCTGCTGGGGCCCAAGGGCGCGGTGACTCAGGTGCAGGCGGCGGCCGTGATCGAACCGCAACCCGGCGAAGTGCTGCGCAAGCTGCCGGTGGGCCACCTGCAGCCGGGCAAGTACCAGCCGCGCCGGGACATGGATGAGACCAAGCTCGCCGAGCTGGCCGAATCGATCAAGGCCCAGGGCGTGATCCAGCCCATCCTGGTGCGCCAGCTGGGCCCGGACAGCTTCGAGATCGTCGCCGGCGAACGCCGCTGGCGCGCCTCGCAGCTGGCCGGTCTGGATGAAGTGCCGGTGGTGGTGCGCGAGCTGGAAGACCGCACCGTCATCGCGATGGCGCTGATCGAGAACATCCAGCGCGAAGACCTCAACCCGCTCGAAGAAGCCGAGGCGCTGCAGCGCCTGATCAGCGAATTCGCCCTGACCCACGCCGAGGCCGCCCAGGCCGTCGGCCGCTCGCGCGCGGCGGTGTCCAACCTGCTGCGCCTGCTCGAGCTGCCGATCGCCATCCGCCTGCTGCTGGAAACCCGCCGGCTGGAAATGGGCCATGCGCGCGCGCTGCTCACCCTGGCCCCCGAGCTGGCCAGCAAGCTGGCCCAGGAAGCGGCCGACCAGGGCTGGTCGGTGCGCGAGGTGGAGCACCGCGCGCAGCAGTTCGCCGCGGGCAAGGTGCCGGCCAACCTGCGCCGCAAGCCGGCCGCCAGCGCGCCGCAGGCCGATATCGCCTCGCTGGAAACCGAGCTGTCCGAGTCGCTGGGCGCCCGCGTGGCGATCAACCACGGCCGTGGCGGCAAGGGCAAGCTGATCATCCATTACACCGACCTGGACACGCTGGATGGCGTGCTCGAACGACTTCGCGCACAGAAGGGCTGAGAGCCCCGAACGGCACCTGAGGATCCCCCGCACGCAATGAACCCAGCCAAGGTCGACCGCAACCATCTGTTGCGTCTGACCGACCTGCCGAATGTCGGGCCGGCCTGTGAGAAAGATCTCCGTCTGATCGGCATCCGCGTGCCGGCGCACCTGCGCGGACGCGATGCCTACGACATGTACGCGCAGCTGTGCCTGCGCACCGGGGTGATGCACGACCCGTGCGTGATCGACGTGTTCCTGTCGATCGTGCGCTTCATGCAGGGCGAGGCCCCGCGCCCATGGTGGGATTTCAGCAAGGAACGCAAGGCCACCCTGGCCCGGGACGCGCCGCTCACCCTGTGGTGACCGGCGGCGGTGGCCGCGTCGGGCCGCCGGGCATGCCGGATGGGCCCGCACGTTGCACAATGTGCGCCTGAGCTCACCGGAACCGCTGCCATGACCCTCCTCGTTACCGGCGCTGCCGGCTTCATCGGCGCCAACACCGTCCGCGCCCTGCTCGACGCCGGCGAGACGGTGGTCGGGCTGGACAACTACAACGACTACTACGATCCGCAGATCAAGCGCGACCGCGTGGCCGCGCTGTGCCCGGAGGCGGACATCCGCACACTCGACCTCACCGACCGGCAAGGCCTGGCCGCGTTGTTCGAGGAGGTGCAGCCCACCGGCGTGATCCACCTGGCCGCCCAGGCCGGCGTGCGTTACTCGCTGGAGAACCCGCACGCCTACGTGGACAGCAACCTGGTCGGCTTCGTCAACATCCTCGAGCTGTGCCGGCATCGCGGCGTGGCGCACCTGGTGTATGCCTCCAGCAGCTCGGTGTATGGCGACTCGGCCACCCCGCCGTTCTCCGAGGACCAGCGCATCGACAAGCCGCGCTCGCTGTACGCGGCCACCAAGGCGGCCAACGAGCTGATGGCCTACACCTACGCCCAGCTGTACGGCCTGCACGCCACCGGGCTGCGCTTCTTCACCGTGTACGGCCCGTGGGGCCGGCCGGACATGGCCCCGCTGCTGTTCTCGCGCGCGGTGCTGGCCGGGCGCCCGATCGAGGTGTTCAACGACGGCAAGATGCAGCGCGACTTCACACATGTTTCCGACATCGTGGCCGGTATCCTCGGCGCGCTGGCGCATCCGTCCGGCGAGGACGTGCCGCACCGTGTGTTCAACCTGGGCAACCACACCCCCATCGAGCTGGAACACTTCATCGGCGTCATCGAGGCCGCCGCCGGCCGCCCGGCGCACAAGGTCTACAAGCCCATGCAGCCCGGCGACATGGTCCGCACCATGGCCGACACCACGCGCGCCCATGACGCCTTCGGCTACGAACCGGCCACGCCGATCGAGCGCGGCCTGCCGCCCGTGGTGGCCTGGTGCAAGGCTTATTTCGGCGATCACGCCTGACACACATCCGCCGATTCATCTTCGGATAACCTCGGGCGCGGAGAATGCGCGCTCTTTTTCGATCCCGGCCCTTCGCAGAGCCCGACCATGAGCCAACCCCAGTTGTCGGTCGTCGTCCCGGTCTTCAATGAGCGTGACAACGTCAAACCCCTGATCGATGAGATCACCGCCGCCCTGCGCGGGCAGATCCCGTTCGAGATCGTCTACATCGACGACCACTCGCGCGATGACACCCTGGCCGTGCTGCAGGCGCTCAAGGCCACCAACCCGGAGTTGCGGGTGCTGCACCACGTGAGCCAGAGCGGGCAGAGCACCGCCGTGCGCACCGGGGTGCGGCAGGCGCGCGCGCCGTGGATCGCCACCCTCGACGGCGATGGCCAGAACGACCCGGCCGACATCCCGCGGCTGCTGGCCGCGCGCGCGTCCGCCGATGCCCAGGTGAAGCTGTTCGCCGGCTGGCGGGTCAACCGCCAGGATTCGGGCAGCAAGCGCTGGGCCAGCAAGTGGGCCAACGCGATCCGCGCGCGCATGCTGCGCGATGACACCCCCGACACCGGGTGCGGCATCAAGCTGTTCGAGCGCGAGGCGTTCCTGGACCTGCCCTACTTCGACCACATGCACCGCTACCTGCCCGCGCTGATGCAGCGGGCCGGCTGGCAGACGGTGAGCGTGCCGGTCAACCACCGCCACCGCACCGCCGGTGTCTCCAAGTACAACAACCTCGGCCGCGCCCTGGTCGGCATCCGCGACCTGCGCGGGGTGGCCTGGCTGATCACGCGCAGCAAGCGCACCGCGGTGGAAGAGCGCTGATGGAACTGCACTGGCTCGACCAACCCCTGACGTGGCTGTACTGGACCGGCCTGCATGTGACCGGCTGGAAGCTCATCGGCTACACCGGCGCGCTGATGTTCGGCGGCCGCTGGCTGGTCCAGTTCATCGCCTCCCGGCGCGCCGGCAAGCCGGTGATCCCGCGGCTGTTCTGGTACATGAGCGTGGTCGGCAGCCTGATGACGCTGAGCTACTTCCTGTTCTCGGCCAAGCAGGACTCGGTGGGTGTGCTGCAGAACCTGTTCCCGGCCTTCACCGCCCTGTACAGCCTCAAGCTGGACATCGCCCACCGCGGCTGGAAGCGCGACAAGGCGGCGCATTAGGCAGCGGTGCCCAAGCAGGGCGTGGCGCCACGCACGCCTGCCGCGCCGGGGTGCCGGCCGTTGCCCGGACCCCGGTCCGGCCCGATGCGCGGGCAGGACCTTTGATCCATGCGCGGCCCTTGCCCGGGTGCCATGATCTGCGGTTGCCGCCCACCGGAAACCGCTGATCGTGAAATTCTCCCTGCTCTCCGCGTTGCTGCTTGCCCTGGCCCTGCCGACCACCGCTGCCCTTGCCGCCGCGCCCGCCGCGCCGACCCCGGCGCCGGCCAGCCTGGCGACGGAAAGCGCGGCTGACGCGCAGTTCCGCGCGATCTACGAGAAGGAATGGACGTGGCGCCAGGACGGCGGCGGCGAAGCCAGCGAGGACGCCGATGGCCCGGCCAACGCCACCCGCATGCCCGACGTGGGCGCGGCGGCCCAGCAGGCCCGGCTGAAGGTGTGGGACGCGGTGCTGGCACAGCTGGATGCCATCGACCCCAAAGCGCTCTCGGCCGACAACCAGATCAACTACGCCATCTACCGCGACCAGGTGTTCAACCTCGCCGCCGAGGTGCGCATGCGCGGCTATGAAATGCCGTTCAATGCCGATTCCTCGTTCTGGTCCAACCTGTCCTTCATGGCCCGGCGCGAGATGAAGACCGCGCAGGACTACCGCAACTACATCGCGCGCCTGAACGATGTGCCGCGCTACTTCGACCAGCAGACCGACAACATGCGCGCCGGCCTCAAGCGTGGTTTCAGCGTGCCGCGCGCGGTGCTGGACGGGCGCGAAGTCTCCATCGCCACCGTGTCCGAACTGAAGGACCCCACCGCCTCGCCGTTGTACGCCCCGTTCAAGAAGCTGCCGGCCAGCATCCCGGCCGCCGACCAGGCCCAGCTGCAGGCACAGGCGCGCCAGGCCATCGCCGGCAGCGTGGTGCCGGCCTTCGCCAAGCTGCGCACCTTCTTCGTGGGCGAGTACGTGCCGCAGGCGCGCACCACCCTGGCCGCCGAAGCGATGCCCGACGGCAAGGCGTACTACAAGCAGCAGATCCACCAGTACACCACCCTGGACCTCACCCCGCAGCAGATCCACGAGATCGGGCTGAAGGAAGTGGCGCGCATCCAGGCCGAGATGAACGGCATCATCCAGCAGGTGGGCTTCAAGGGCAGCTTCGCCGAGTTCCTCACCTTCCTGCGCACCGATCCGCAGTTCTACGCCAAGACCCCCGATGAACTGCTGTACCGCGCCGCGTGGATCTCCAAGCGCGTGGACGGGGTGATCGGCAAGTACATGACCCTGCCGCGCGCGCGCTTCACCATCGTGCCGGTGCCGCCGGACATCGCCCCGTTCTGGACCGCCGGCCGTGGCGGCATGGGCACCTACTGGCTCAACACCTACAACCTGCCGGCGCGCCCGCTGTACAACCTGCCGGCGCTGACCCTGCACGAGTCCGACCCCGGCCATGCCCTGCAGGGCGCGCTGGCCGCCGAACAGGGCGAGCAGCCCGAGTTCCGCCGCAATGCCTACATCTCCGCCTATGGCGAAGGCTGGGGCCTGTACTGCGAGAAGCTCGGCGTGGAGATGGGCATCTACGAAACTCCGTACGAGGATTTCGGCCGCCTCACCTACGAGATGTGGCGCGCCGCGCGCCTGGTGATCGACACCGGCGTGCACAGCAAGGGCTGGACCCGCGCGCAGGCCATCGCCTACCTGCGCGACCACACCGCGCTGAGCGAGCATGAAGTGACCACCGAGGTGGACCGCTACATCTCCTGGCCGGGGCAGGCATTGAGCTACAAGCTGGGCGAGATCGCCATCGTGCGCCTGCGCGCGCAGGCCGAAAAGGAGCTGGGCGACAAGTTCGACGTCAAGGGCTTCCACGACGCCGTGCTCAAGCAGGGCTCGGTGCCGCTGCCGGTGCTCGAGCAGCAGATCCAGGCCTACATCGCCCAGCGCAAAGCCGCCGGGTAACGCCGAACGCGCGCGGCTCCCCGCGCGCGACCAGGCCGGCACCCGCAACGACCAATGCGTGAACCGCGCCACCCCGCTGCGATTGTGTAACGGACCGGCGGCCCGCTACCCTGCCGGCATGCTCCGCCATGCCCGTCCCCGTCCGTCCCTGCTGCTGCGCCTGCTGATGCTGGTCGCGGTCGGGCTGGGCGTGTTCGGCACGGCCACGGCCTCGGCGCTGGCCGACATCCACATCAGCCTGCATGCCGATGCCGCGCACCTGGCCGATGACGCCGCCGGCGAAGGCCCCGACCACGACGGCAACGACCTGCTGCACACCCTGGTCCATTGCGGCCACTGCCATGGCCACGGCGGCGTGCTGCCGATGGCGGCGATGCCGTGGGTGCTGCCGACCGCGCCGGCGCATGCGCTGCCCACCAGCCTGCACGCGCAACTGCGCACCCAGCCGCCCGAAAGCCTGCTGCGTCCCCCGATAGCGGCCTGATGCCACGCGGCCCTGCGCCGCCGTTGTCCATCTGACCCGTTATCTGGAGATTCCCCATGTGGATGCGCCTGGCAGCCTTGGCTGCCATCGCGTTCGTGCCCGGCGTACATGCGCAGGGCACGGACACGCTCGACCCGTTGACCCTCGAGGACGCCATCGCGCGCGTCGCCCCGTATCACCCCGACCTGCGCCTGGTGCAGGCGCAGCGCCCGGTCTGGGAAGCACGCCGTGACGCGGCCGCGCTGCGCCCGCCGCTCACCGTGGGCGTGGAACTTGAAAACGCACTCGGCAGCGGCGAGGCCAGCGGCCTGCGCAGCGCCGAGCTGACCGTCACCCTGGCCGGCGTGCTGGAACGCGGCGGCAAACTGGATGCCCGGCGTGCCGTGGCCCAGGCCAACCTGGACAGCCTGGCGCCGCAGCGCGAAACCGCGCGCCTGGACCTCATGGCCGAAGTCGCGCGCCGCTACCTGGCCATCGCCGAGGCGCGCCAGCAACTGGCCATCGCCCAGACCGACATCGAGCAGCGCACGCGCGCGGTGGCCGCCGCGCGCCTGCGCCTGCAGGCTGGGGCCTCCCCCGAATCGGTCCTGTTCACCGCCCAGGCCATGCAGGCCCAGGCCGAGCTGGACCGCGACCGCGCCCGCCAGGCCGACCAGTCCGCCCGCGCGGCCCTGTCGGCGCTGTGGCGCCAGCGCGAGCCCGGCTTCGAGGCGGTGACCGGCGACCCGCTGCAACTGCCCGCGCTGCAGGCCTTCGAGGTGCTCGCCGACGACCTGCAACGCACCCCGGAGCTGGCCCTGCTGGCCGGCGAGCGCCGCATCCGCGAGGCGCAGCTGCAGCTGGCGCGTACGGCGGCGCGCCCGGATGCGAGCTGGCAGGTGGGCGTGCGCAACAGCCGCGACAGCCGTGACACCTCGCTGATGGCCGGTTTCAGCCTGCCGCTGGGCAGCGTGGCGCGGGCCGAGCCGGAGATCCGCGCGGCCCAGGCCGAACTGGCCCTCAACGGCGTGGAGCGCGAGGCGCGCGCGCTGCAGCTCTACGCCACGCTCGCGCAGGCGCATGGCCGCTATCTGACCTCGCGGCTGGAGGTCACGCGCATGGCGCGCGACGTGCTGCCGCAGCTCAAGCGTGCCGAGAACGCCGCCGAGAAGGCGTGGCGTGCCGGTGCGATCAGTTACATGGAATGGGCGCAGTTGCAGGCCATGCGCATCGACGCCCGCCAGCGCCAACTGGAGGCGGCCATCGCCGCGCAGACCGCGCTGATCGAAATCCAGCGACTGACCGGGCAGGGCATGCTCGCCGCCGCCGGCAGCGCCTCCCCCCCTGCCGAGTCCATGGAGGACCGCCGATGAACCGCCTTCTCGCCCGCACCCCCTTCGCCACCGCCCTGCTGCTCGCGCTGGCGCTGGCCGGCTGCACCCGGGACACCACGGCGCCCGCCGCCGCCGAGGCCGCGCACGACGACGCAGGCCATGGCCAGGCCGGGCACGACGATGACGACGCCCACGCCGGCGAAGCACCGGACAGCACCGTCATCAAGGCGGCGATGGCCGAGCAGGCCGGCATCCGCGTGGCGCCGGTCGCCGCCGGCACCATCGCCGACGAACACGACGTGCAGGGCCTGCTCACCCCGGTCGATGGCCGCGTGGCCCAGGTGATGGCGCGCTTCCCCGGCCCCATCCGCACGCTGCGCGCCAACGTCGGCGACCGCGTCGCCGCCGGCCAGGTGCTGGCCAGCATCGAGAGCAATCTCAGCCTCACCACCTACACCGTCACCGCGCCGATCGGCGGGGTCGTGCTGGCGCGGCAGGCGCAGGTGGGCGGCGTGGCGGGCGAAGGCGCCCCGCTGTTCGAGATCGGCGACCTGTCCATGCTGTGGGTCGACCTGCATATCTTCGGCAACGACACCCAGCACATCACCGCCGGCGTACCGGTTACCGTGTCGCGCATGACCGACGGGGTCGGCCAGGCCACCACGCTCGAACGCGTGCTGCCCGGCACCGCCACCGCCAGCCAGAGCACGGTGGCGCGCGCCACGCTGCGCAACGAGGATGGCCTGTGGCGCCCCGGTGCGGCGGTCAAGGCCCGCATCGTGGTGGCCACCCAGCCGGCCGCGCAGGTGGTGCCGCTGAGTGCGCTGCAGACCCTGGAGGGCAAGGACGTCGTGTTCGTGCGCGAGGGCGACACCTACACCGCGCGCGTGGTCCGCCTGGGCGCACGCGATGCCGGCAAGGTCGAAGTGCTGGACGGATTGAAGACCGGCGAGGCAGTGGTGGTCGAACAGAGCTACGTGGTCAAGGCCGACATCGGCAAGGCGGGGGCCGCGCATGAGCATTGAACGCAGCGGCCTGCTCGAACGCATCATCGGCGCGGCCATCACCCATCGCTGGCTGATGATGTGCCTGACCGCGATGCTGGTGGTGGTGGGCATCTGGAGCTTCACCCGGCTGCCCATCGATGCCACCCCGGACATCACCAACGTCCAGGTCCAGATCAACACCGCCGCCCCCGGCTACTCGCCGCTGGAGACCGAACAACGCATCACCTATCCGGTGGAAACGGTGATGGCCGGCCTGCCGCGCATGGAACAGGCGCGCTCGCTGTCGCGGTATGGGCTGTCGCAGGTCACCGTGGTGTTCGAGGACGGCACCGACATCTACTTCGCGCGGCAGCAGGTGGCCGAACGCCTGCAGCAGGTCAAATCGCAGATTCCCGACGGCCTGGACCCGCAGCTCGGCCCGATCTCCACCGGCCTCGGTGAGATCTTCATGTACACCATCGACGCCGATCCCGCCGCGCGCAAGCCCGATGGCAGCGCCTACACCGCCACCGACCTGCGCACCCTGCAGGACTGGGTGATCCGCCCGCAGCTGCGCAACGTGCCGGGCGTCACCGAGGTCAACACCATCGGCGGCTTCCAGCGCCAGGTCCACATCACCCCGGACCCGGCGCGGCTGCGCGCGCTCGGCTTCACCCTGGACGACGTGGCCCAGGCGGTGCAGGCCAACAACCAGAACGTGGGCGCCGGCTACATCGAGCGCAACGGCCAGCAGTTCCTGGTGCGCATCCCCGGCCAGGTGGCCAACCTGGCGGAGATCGGCAACATCGTGCTGGCCCGCCGCGAGGGCGTGCCGATCCACGTGCATGACGTGGCCGAGGTGGGCGAGGGGCCGGAGCTGCGCAGCGGCGCGGCCACCCAGAACGGCCACGAAGTGGTGATGGGCACGGTGGTCATGCTGATCGGCGCCAACAGCCGCGAGGTGGCCCAAGCCGCCGCCGCGCGGTTGAAGCAGGCGCAGGCCAGCCTGCCGGCGGGCGTCACCGTCACCGCCAGCTACGACCGCACCGCGCTGGTGGACCGCACCATCGCCACCGTGGCCAGGAACCTGATCGAAGGCGCGCTGCTGGTGATCGTGGTGCTGTTCGCGCTGCTGGGCAACTTCCGCGCGGCGCTGATCACCGCCGCGGTGATCCCGCTGGCCATGCTGTTCACCCTCACCGGCATGGCCCGGGGCGGCGTCTCGGCCAACCTGATGAGCCTGGGCGCGCTGGACTTCGGCCTGATCGTCGATGGCGCGGTGATCATCATCGAAAACTGCCTGCGCCGGTTCGGCGAGCGCCAGCACGCACTGGGCCGCGACATGACCCGGGCCGAGCGCTTCGCCGAAACCGCCCGCGCCACCGCCGAAGTGATCCGCCCCAGCCTGTTCGGGCTGGGCATCATCACCGCGGTGTACCTGCCGATCTTCGCGCTGAGCGGGGTGGAAGGAAAAATGTTCCATCCCATGGCGATCACCGTGGTGCTGGCGCTGACCGGCGCGATGGTGCTGGCGCTGACCTTCGTGCCGGCGGCGATCGCGCTGTTCCTGGGCGGGCGCGTGCAGGAGAAGGAAAACCGCCTGATGGCGTGGGTGCGCCGGCGCTACCAGCCGGCGCTGGCGTTCTCGTTGCGCCGTGGCCGCTGGATGGTGGCCGGCGCGCTGCTGCTGGCGGTGGGCTGCGGGCTGCTCGCCACCCGCCTGGGCAGCGAGTTCGTGCCCAACCTGGACGAGGGCGACGTGGCGATGCATGCCATGCGCATCCCCGGCACCAGCCTGAGCCAGTCGATCGACATGCAGAAGCAGATCGAGAACCGGCTGGTGAAGTTCGCCGAGGTGGACATCGTGTTCTCCAAGATCGGTACGCCCGAGGTGGCCTCCGACCCGATGCCGCCGTCGGTGGCCGACACCTTCATCATGATGAAACCGCGCAGGGAGTGGCCGGACCCGCGCAAGCCGCGGGCGGCGCTGCTGGCCGAACTGGAAGCGGCGGTGGCGCAGTTGCCGGGCAACAACTACGAGTTCACCCAGCCGATCCAGATGCGCACCAACGAGCTGATCTCCGGCGTGCGCGCGGACGTGGCGGTGATGCTGTTCGGCGATGACCTGGACACGCTGCTGGGCGTGGGCAGGCGCATCGCCACGGTGGCCGGCAAGGTGCCCGGCGCGGCCGACGTGCGGGTGGAGGAAACCAGCGGCCTGCCGCTGTTGACCGTCACGCCCGATCGCACCGCACTGGCCGGCTACGGGCTCAACCCGGGCCAGGTGCAGTCCACCGTGGCCACCGCGGTGGGCGGGCAGGTGGCCGGGCAGTTGTTCGAGGGCGATCGCCGCTTCGACATCGTGGTGCGCCTGCCTGAAACGCTGCGCCAGGACCCGGCCGCGCTGGCAGACCTGCCGGTGTCGCTGCCCGGTGCGGACGCCGTTGCCGATGCCGATGAATCCAGCCGCGGCGGCAGCTGGACCAGCGGCAGCGCCCGCACCGTGCCGCTGCGCGAACTGGCCACCCTGTCCAACAGCGAAGGGCCCAACCAGATCAACCGCGAGAACGGCAAGCGCCGCATCGTGGTCACCGCCAACGTGCGCGACCGCGACCTGGGCAGTTTCGTGGCCGAGCTGCAGCAGGCCGTCGGCCGCGACGTGGCGGTGCCCAGTGGTTACTGGATCGAGTACGGCGGCAGTTTCGAGCAGCTGATCTCGGCCAGCCAGCGCCTGGCGATCGTGGTGCCGCTCACCCTGGCGATCATCTTCGCGCTGCTGTTCTGGGCGTTCGGCTCGGTGAAGGATGCGGCCATCGTGTTCAGTGGCGTGCCGCTGGCGCTGACCGGCGGCGTGCTGGCGCTGGCCGCGCGCGGCATCCCGTTGTCGATCTCGGCCGGGGTGGGGTTCATCGCGTTGTCGGGCGTGGCGGTACTCAACGGGCTGGTGATGATCAGCTTCGTGCGCGCGCTGCGCGAGGGCGGCATGCCGCTGGCAGAGGCGGTGCGCGATGGCGCGCTCGGCCGGCTGCGCCCGGTGCTGATGACCGCACTGGTAGCCTCGCTCGGGTTCGTGCCGATGGCCTTCAACGTGGGCGCCGGTTCGGAAGTGCAGCGCCCGCTGGCCACGGTGGTGATCGGTGGGATCGTCTCTTCCACGCTGCTTACCTTGCTGGTGTTGCCGGTGTTGTACCGGTGGTTGCATCGCAACGATGCCACACCGGCGGCCGCCGATCGCGGCCGGCCGTCGATGGGGTGATGCAGCGTGCGGCAGGCATGCAAGCGCGTGCCTGCCGCGCCCCCATGGGTAGGCGCGGCCTCAGCAGGATGCGTCACGATGCGACGCCGCGCGCACCCGCCTGCCGCCCAGCGCCGCTATCATCGACCCCATCAAGGAAGCGCTGCGCATGGAGTGCATCAGGTGTCATACGGCAAGTTCACGGTCGGCGCGCGGGTGTATGACCTCTCCCATCTCGATCCCTTTACCGTGTCGGTTGTCGTACTCGGTACGACCATTGAAGTGGATGTGATGTTCAGCTTCCACCTGTTCACCGATCAAAAGGGCCAAGGGCCACGTTTCCCGCACCACACCGAGCAACGCCACTTCTGCGTGGACCGGTATCAGTTGAGCCACGACGTGGCGCACTTCATGCGGCATCGTTTTTTCGAGGCCTCGGTACGTCGCCATGTCCGTCACGTCAGAGGGGAGACGCGCGAGCAGTATTTCTGCACGGACATGGGGCATGGCGACATCATCTGGACGCGCATCACCCGACGCGCACAACCGCATCGCGCGCACATATGGGTGGCCAGTGCGTACAACCGTGACTGGCAGGGCCAGGTGCTTCCGCAGGGGCACGGTCTGTTCCGCGTGAGCAAGGTGCTGGCCACCAAGCTGGGCCTCGTCCGGCCGTGAACAAAAAAAGCGCCCCATCGCTGGGGCGCTTTCGAAGATCGTTCTCGGTGCTTGTGCAACGCGTCGGCTTGCGCCTATCCCGCCAAAGGCTGAGGAGAGTACGGGCATGCCCGTCTCCGCAGTGCTACTTTCCTGTTGCCAGGTCCCGATCAGCAGCACGTGAGGGGCATACTGCCACGCCCCCGGCCCGCTGTAAAACGGCCTGCCTGGCGGCGTTAAGGTTGGCTAGCCGCCTTCGACAGGGCCGGCTTCGCCCCGACGCATCGGCATGCCGCGCCATTGCTCGATCCACGCGACCGCCTCGGCCACGCCGTCTTCGCCCGCCATCGCTTGCCCCAACGCCGCCGCGCGCGCCCGTGTCGCGGCGGCTTCGGCAAACGCCAACGCGCGCGCCAGCGTGCCGGCCTCCAGCCGCGTCGGCGACAGCGCCGCCGGCGCCACGCCGAGTGCCTGCAGCCGGGCGGCCCAGAAGAACTGGTCGGCGGCAAAGGGCATCACCAGCGAGGGCACCCCGGCGCGGCAGGCCGAGTGGGTGGTGCCGCTGCCGCCGTGATGGATCACCAGCGCGCAACGGGGGAACAGTGCCTCGTGCGGCGTGGCGCCGACCACGAACACGTGGGCGGGCAGGGGGCCGGCGGGCAGCCCGGCCCAGCCGGGGAACAGCAGCACCCGGCGCGGCGCCAGCGCGGCCAGCAGGGCCGGCAGCACGCGTTCGCGGTCGAAGCCGGTCATGCTGCCAAAGCCCAGGTAGACCGGTGGCGGGCCGGCAGCGAGGAAGGCCTGCAGCGCCGGGGGCGGTTGCCACGGCGCGTCCGGCCGCCGCCATTGCCCGCAGATCCGGTGGTCGGGCGGCCAGTCGCCCGGGGCCGGCAGCAGGCTCGGCGAGATCCCGTAGAGCATCGGCAGGCCGGTCCACAGCCGGCGCCGGGCGGGCAGGCCCCCGGCCTGCCGGGCCTGGTTGATCGGGGCGCGGAAGGTGCGCCAGACCGCCTGGTTGACCAGCCCATAACTAAGCCGGTTCAGCGCCCCGGGCAATGGCAGCCGGGGCAGGAAGGGCGAGGCGAAGGCGGTGGTGGGGGTAAGCGGGATCATGCCCAGGCCGATCGCCGGCAGGCGGCGGCCCTCGGCCACGCTCATGCCCACCAGCGCGGCCAGCCCACCGGTCAGCACCGCATCGCAGCCGGCAGCGGCGGCGTCGGCCTGGGCCATCCAGCCGGCCACGTGGCGGCGCGCCATCCGGGCCAGCCCGCGCGAGGCGGCCAGCGTGTTGTTGCCACGCGCGACCAGCGCCACGACCTCATCATGGATGTCGCCTTCCAGCGCGGCATGGGGCACGCCCAGCGCCTGCGCGCTGCCGAGGGTGGCGGCTTCGGCCAGCAGCATCACCTCGTGGCCGGCGGCCTGCAGGCCATGGCAGAGCATCACCAGCGGGCGGGTGTCGCCTTCGGTGCCGTAGGTCAGGGCCAGCAGCTTCATGGGGGGCTCTGGAAGGGGGGCGCCAGTATCGCCGCCGCGCCTTGACGGCCATGCGAACGGGCGGCGGGCGCCGGCTGCCCTGTGGACAACTTGCACCGGGGCGGGGGGTGGGGCATAATGCGCGGCTCGCTGTGTCCGGAAATATCCGGATCGGCGGCCGGGAACACGTCATCCGGCCCGCCCTCGACAGCGTAACCCTTTGTTTCTCATGACGTGTGGCGGGCAACCGTCGAGGCCGCCGTCGCCCGGGCTATGGGCTGACAATTACTTTCATCGAGGTGCGCAATGTCCCGCGTATGCCAGGTTTCCGGCAAGCGAGTGCAGACGGGTAACAACGTCTCGCACGCCAACAACAAGACCCGTCGTCGTTTCCTGCCCAATCTGCACGAGCGCCGTTTCTGGGTGGCCAGCGAGAACCGCTGGGTGAAGCTTCGTGTTTCCGCGCATGCCCTGCGCACCATCGACAAGAACGGCATTGATTCCGTTCTGGCTGAGCTGCGTGCGCGCGGCGAAAAGGTCTGAGGAGTAAACGATCATGGCAGGCAAGCGCGACAAGATCCGTCTGATTTCGACGGCCGGTACCGGCCACTTCTACACGACGGACAAGAACAAGAAGAACACCCCCGGGAAGATGGAATTCCTGAAGTACGATCCGGTCGTGCGCAAGCACGTCCCGTACAAGGAAGGCAAGATCAAGTAATCCGCAAGGATTGCTGATCTTCCCGACGAAAAGACCCGCCCTTGTGGCGGGTTTTTTTTGGTCCTTCGCCCACTTGCGGGGTTGTGTCGTCGCGGCGTATGAAGCCTTGCGAGTGCCAGCCCGGTCGCGCGGGGAAATCAACGGCCGCGTCACGGGCTGTTGGCCGGTGGTCGTTGGGAACAAAGGAGGCTGTGGGATGCCGGCCAGCGGCCGGCACTACCGGCTTTTTCTGTGCGCACCGGCCTACTGTCCAAGGGCGGGTACGGGTGGGGGTGCGGGACCGTCATACGCCATGGATGGCGTATGTCGAGCTTACAGGGACGTACTTGCAGCGTGTCCCGCACCCCCGCCCGTACCCGCCCCAAGCGACAAGGCATGCACTCGCGCGCTTCAGCAAAGTCTTTCCCCGCAGATGGGCGAAGAGCCTTTTTTGCGTGCGCTGTACGGGCGGGGAATCAATTCCTGCTAGTGCCAGCTTGGTCGCGCGCGGTGGGGGCGCGGGTGCCCGCCGGGAGTTCTACAGCTGCAGCACTGGCTGTTGGCCGGTGGTCGTTGGGAACAAAGGAGGCTGTGGGATGCCGGCCAGCGGCCGGCACTACCGTTTCGGTCTTTTCGGTGCGCGCCCCGCCCCTACCCGGCCCGCCCTGACCGCCCATCCACGGGCTGCGTGGCAGAATGCGGGCCATCCTTCCAACGGGCGACGCGATGCTGTTCGAGTGGCTGCTGGGTTCCGGGTTGCTGATGCTGGATTGGCTCATCCGGCTGGCCGCGCTGTTCTGGATTCCCACCCGCACCACCCCGGGCGCTGCGCGCAGCTGGTTGCTGCTGGTCGGGTTCGTGCCGCTGCTGGGGTTGCCGCTCTACCTGCTGTTCGGCCATCCCTGGCTCTCGCGGCAGCGCGTCCTGCGGCAAGCCGAGGCCTCGCAGGTCATCCGCGAGGAGCAGGCCCTGCAGCCCCCGCTGCGCTGGACCCCCGCGCCCGATACCGCCACCGCCGAAATCGTGCCCCTGATCGAGCGGCAGGGCGACTTCATGCCCATCCACGGCAACGCCGTGGAACTGCTGACCGACTACGACGCCTCGCTGCAGGCACTGATCGCCGATATCGACCAGGCCCGCGACCGCGTCCACCTGCTGTACTACCTGATGTTCGACGACGCCGTCGGCGAGGCGATCGTGCAGGCCCTGCAGCGGGCGGCCGCGCGCGGCGTGCACTGCCGCCTGCTGCTGGATGCGGTGGGTGCCAAGCGCGGCCTGCGCCACTACCGGCGGCGCCTGCAGGCCCTCGGCGTGGACGTGCGCGCCATGTTGCCCGGCGGCCTGCGCTGGCGCCGCAGCGGGCGCATGGACCTGCGCAACCATCGCAAGATCGCCGTGATCGACAACCGCGTGGGCTACATCGGCTCGCAGAATCTGGCCCAGCCGCAGTTCGTGCCGGGCTTCCCCAACAAGGAGCTGGTGGCACGCGTGCGCGGCCCGGGCGTGGCGCACCTGGAGGCCGTGTTCGCCAGTGACTGGTACATGGAAACCGGCCAGCGCCTGGACGTGCTCACGGCCGTGCCGGTGTGCTCGGACGATGTGGCCACCCAGCTGTTGCCCAGCGGCCCGGCCTATCCCTTCAGCAACGCGCGCGATGCGGTCAATGCGCTGATCCACCTCGCGCGCCGCCGCATCGTGCTGGTCACGCCGTACTTCGTGCCCGACGAGGCCACGCTCAGTGCACTGCGCATCGCCGCGCTGTCCGGCGTGCAGGTGCAGCTGATCCTGTCGGCCAGCAGCAACCAGCGGCTCACCGCGTGGGCCCAGGAAGCCTATTACGACGAGCTGCTGCGCAGCGGCGTGCGCATCGCGTTGTACGAGCCGTGTTTCCTGCATGCCAAGCACCTCACCGTGGATGAGGACATCGCGCTGGTCGGTTCGATCAACCTGGACATCCGCTCGTTCGCGCTCAACGCCGAGCTGGGCATGCTCTGCTACGACCGCGGCATCGTGGCGCAGTTGCTGCGCATCGAGAACGACTACCTGCAGCAGTCGCGAATGCTCGACCTGGACACCTGGCGCGAGCGTGCCGCCTGGCGACGCAGCCGCGAGGGCATCGCGCGCCTGGCCGACGCGTTGATGTGAGTGCCCGCGGTGTTGCCGGCGCGCGCACGGCCATCGCCTACAATGCGGCCATGAGCGCATCCGATACCACCTGCCAGTGCGACCTGGCCATCGTCGGCGGGGGCGCGGCCGGCGTCCTGGTCGCCCTGCATGCCCTGCGCAGCGCCACCGCCGCCACCCGCATCGTCGTGTTCGAACCGGCGTCGGTGCTGGGCCAGGGCATCGCCTACGCCACGCCGTGGCCGGAGCACCTGCTCAACGTGCCGGTGGGCAAGATGAGCGCACTGCCGCAGGCCCCCGACGACTTCCTGGCCTACGCGCTGGAGGTGGACGCCTTCCCCGCGCTCGCGCGCGAGGCGGTGGCCGCCGCGTACGCGCCGCGCCGCCTGTATGCGCCGTACCTGCAGGCGCGGCTTGAGCAGGCCCAGGCCGACAGCCCGGCACGCCTGGACGTGGTGCAGATCGCGGTGGTGGGCCTGCAGCCGGGCGCCCAGGCCCAGCAGCTGGTGCTTGCCGATGGCACGGCCTGGCAGGCGCGCCAGGTGGTGCTGGCGTGCGGCAACAGCATGCGGCCGTTGCCGGTCGCCGGCGCGGCCGTGTTGCCGGCCGGCACCGTGGTGGATGCGTGGGATTACGACGGCGTGCGCCTGCTGGCCGGCGAGGGCGACCTGGCCATCGTCGGCTCGGGCCTGAGCATGGCCGACAGCGTGGTGGCGCTGGCCAATGCCGGGCATCGCGGCCGCGTGCACGTGCTGTCGCGCCACGCGTTGCTGCCGTTGCCGCACGCGCATGGCGGGCAGGCCGACTTCGATCCGCAGCCGCTGCTGGCCATGTCGCTGCGCCAGCGCCTGCACTGCCTGCGCGCCCACGCACGCGATGCGCAGGCGCAGGGGCTGCCGTGGCAGGGGGTGATGGACCGGATCCGGCCGTTGGGCCAGGCGCTGTGGCTGAGCCTGGACGAGGCCGACCAGCGCCGCTTCCTGCGCCATGCGGTGCGCTATTGGGACGTGCACCGCCACCGGATCGCCGAGGACGTGCACGCCCAGGTGGCCGCACTGGAACGCGACGGTCGCCTGCAACGCCATCGCGGCCGCCTGGACACGGTGCAGGCGGTCGACGGCGCCCTGCAGGTGCAGGCCGGCGCGGGCCGGCCGCCGCTGCGCGTTGCCGCGCTGATCAATGCCACCGGCGTGGAGACCCGCGCCGCTGCCATGCGCAACCCGCTGGTCCAGCAGTTGCTGGACGACGGCCACGCCCGCCCCGGCCCGCATGGGCTGGGCCTGGCCACCTCGGTGGAGCAGGGCGCACTGCTCGATGCCAACGGCCAGCCGCACGCCGGCGTGCAGGTGGTCGGCAGCCTGCGCATCGGCACCTTGTGGGAAAGCCTGGCCATCCCCGAGCTGCGCGGCCAGGCGCAGCAGGCGGCGGCCCGCGCGCTGGGCTGAGCGGCAGGCATCAGGCGGGCTCATGGCTGCACCTGATTTTTCGCGATGGTGGCGCGGTCGGGCCCGCCTTACGCTGCGGTGATGACACCGGAGACGCATCGATGACCCTCGCCCCCCGCCGTACCACCCGCCTTCCCCTCGCCACGCTGCTGGCCCTGGCCGGCGTGGCCGCCTGCCCGCCCGTGGGCGCGGTGACGCCCCCGGCAACCGGCGGCACCGACACGCGGCCGGCGGCCGTGCCGGCCTGCCCGGCGAGCGCGTCGGCGATGGACGGCTGGGACGATCGCGCCCCGCCGCGCCGGATCTACGGCAACACCTGGTACGTGGGCACCTGCGGGTTGTCGGCGGTGCTGGTGACCTCCGACCAGGGCCACGTGCTGATCGATGGCGGCACCGAAGCGGCCGGCCCGTTGATCGCCGCCAACATCCGCGCGCTCGGCTTCGATCCGGCGCAGGTGAAGTACCTGCTCAACTCGCACGAACACCACGACCACGCCGCCGGCCTGGCCTACCTGCAGCAGGTGACCGGTGCGCCGCTGCTGGCGCGGGCGCCGGCGGCGGCCGCACTGCGTCGTGGCCACGGCGACCGCAGCGACCCGCAGCAGCTGGAGCCGCATGCGGCGTTCCCCGCGGTGGCCAGGGTGGCGGTCATCGCCGACGGCGAAACGGTGCGGGTCGGCCCGCTGGCCCTCACCGCCCACGCCACGCCCGGCCACACCCCCGGCGGCACCAGCTGGACCTGGCGCGCCTGCGAAGACGGGCGCTGCCACGCGATGGCCTACACCGACAGCGTGAGTGCCCTGTCCGATGCGCAGTACCGCTACCGCGACCATCCCGCGGCGATCACCGCCTTCGAGGCGGGGCTGGCGACGCTGGCCGCGCTGCCGTGCGACATCCAGATCACCCCGCATCCGCTGGGCAGCAATCTGTTTGCCCGCCTGGACGGGGCGCCCGGCACCTCGCTCGTGCAGCCCCAGGCCTGCCAGCGCTACGCCGCGCAGGGCCGCGCCAACCTGGCCCGGCGGCTGGCAGAGGAAGACGCCGCCCCGCCACGCTGAATCGAGTGGGGAATGCCCCGCCGCGCGCTGCCCGCCGTACACGGCACGTGCGTAAAATAGGCGCATGGATGTCTCCCACTTGCTCGACGGGCTCAACCCCGCCCAGCGCGAAGCTGTGTCCGCCCCGCCCGGCCACCATCTGGTGCTTGCCGGTGCCGGTTCCGGCAAGACCCGCGTGCTTATCCACCGCATCGCCTGGCTCAATGAAGTCTGCGGCGTGCCCACCCATGGCATTTTCGCGGTCACCTTCACCAACAAGGCCGCCGGCGAGATGCGCCACCGCATCGACCTGCAACTGCCGCAGGGCAGCCGCGGGGCGTGG
This sequence comes from Stenotrophomonas sp., assembly GCF_036662295.1. Taxonomy (GTDB): domain Bacteria; phylum Pseudomonadota; class Gammaproteobacteria; order Xanthomonadales; family Xanthomonadaceae; genus Stenotrophomonas. The sequence goes on along the minus strand of NZ_JAVWXA010000003.1, from coordinate 8,404 downwards.
ATCGGCACGTTCCACGGGTTGGCCCACCGCCTGCTGCGCCTGCATTACCAGGATGCCAGGCTGCCCGACAGCTTCCAGGTGCTGGACTCGGACGACCAGCTGCGCCTGGTCAAGCGCGTGGTGCAGCAGCTGGAGATCGACGACGGCAAGTACCCGCCCAAGCAGATCGCGTGGTGGATCAACGAGCAGAAGGACGAAGGCCGCCGCCCGCAGCACATCCAGCCCGAGCCGCACGATGCGTGGCTGGAGACCATGCGCCAGGCCTACATCGCCTACCAGGAGCGCTGCGACCGCGCCGGACTGGTCGATTTCGCCGAGCTGCTGCTGCGCGCCCATGAGCTGCTGCGCGACAACCCGGCGCTGCTGGCCCATTACCGCTCGCGTTTCCGCGAGATCCTGGTGGACGAATTCCAGGACACCAACGCCATCCAGTACGCCTTCGTGCGGGTGCTGGCCGGCGACAGCGGCCACGTGTTCGTGGTCGGCGACGACGACCAGGCCATCTACGGCTGGCGCGGCGCCAAGGTCGAGAACGTCCAGCGCTTCCTCAAGGATTTCCCGGGCGCGCAGACCGTGCGGCTGGAGCAGAACTACCGCTCCAGCGCCAACATCCTGGGCGCGGCCAACGCGGTGATCGCGCACAACCCCGACCGCATCGGCAAGCAGCTGTGGACCGACAGCGGCGATGGCGATCCGATCGACCTGTACGCGGCCTACAACGAAATGGACGAGGCGCGTTACGTGGTCGAGCGCGCGCGCCAGTGGGTGCGCGATGGCGGCAGCTACGGCGATGCCGCCGTGCTCTACCGCAGCAACGCGCAGTCGCGTGCGTTTGAAGAAGCGCTGATCGCCGAGCAGGTGCCGTACCGCGTATACGGCGGCATGCGCTTCTTCGAGCGCGCCGAAATCAAGGATGCGCTGGCCTACCTGCGCCTGATGACCAACCGCAACGATGACGCCGCCTTCGAGCGCGCGGTCAACACGCCCACCCGTGGCATCGGCGACCGCACGCTGGACGAGGTGCGCCGCCTGGCGCGCGCCCAGGCCATCTCGCTGTGGGAGGCCACCATGCTGACCACCCAGGGCAACGAACTGGCCGCGCGCGCACGCAACGCGCTGGCCGGCTTCCTCACCCTGGTCAACCAGCTGCACGGCGAAGCCGGCGAAATGACCCTGGCCGAGCGCATCGACCACGTGCTGCTGCGCTCGGGCCTGCGCGAGCACTGGTCCAAGGAAAGCCGCAACGCGCTGGATTCCGAATCGCGCGCGGACAACCTGGACGAACTGGTCTCGGTGGCCTCGCGGTTCGTGCGCCGCGAGGACGACATCGAAGAGACCGGCGAGACCATGAGCGAACTGGTCGCCTTCCTGTCCTATGCCTCGCTGGAGGCCGGCGAAGGCCAGGCCCAGGCGGGCGAGGAGGGCGTCCAGCTGATGACGCTGCACTCGGCCAAGGGCCTGGAGTTCCCGATCGTGTTCCTGGCCGGCATGGAAGATGGCCTGTTCCCCAGCGCACGCTCGCTGGAAGAAAGCGGCCGGCTGGAGGAAGAGCGCCGCCTGGCCTACGTGGGCATCACCCGCGCACGCCAGAAGCTGGTGCTCAGCTACGCCGAATCGCGGCGCATCCACGGCCAGGAAAACTACAACGTGCCCTCGCGCTTCCTGCGCGAGATCCCGCGCGAGCTGCTCAACGAAGTGCGCCCCAAGGTGCAGGTTTCGCGCACCGCCTCGCTCGGCGCCAACCGGGTGATGGGCCACGCCGCGCTGGAAGCGCCGCCGCTGAAGCTGGGCGCGCTGGTCAACCATCCCAAGTTCGGTGAAGGCATGGTCACCGACTACGAAGGCAACGGCCAGCACGCGCGCGTGCAGGTGGAGTTCGCCGAGGCCGGCAGCAAGTGGCTGGTGATGGCCTACGCCAACCTCACGGTGCTGTGAGGCGGGCGCGCCAGGGATGAGCCGCCGCGTGCTCTTCATCTGCAGCCAGAACCGCCTGCGCAGCCCGACGGCCGAGCAGGTGTTCGCCGACTGGCCCGGCATCGACACCGCGTCGGCTGGGCTCAAGCCCGACGCCGACGTGCCGGTCAGCCCGGAACTGCTGCAGTGGGCCGACCTCATCATCGTGATGGAGCGCGCCCACCGCAGCCGCCTGGCCAGCCGGTTCCGGCCCTGGCTGGGCGGCAAGCGCATCGTCTGCCTGGATATCCCCGACGACTACACCTTCATGCAGCCGGCGCTGGTGGCGCTGCTGGAGCGCAAGGTGGCGCCGCTGCTGCGCTGAGGGCGGCGCACGGGGGTGCGGATGCACGCCTGGCTCCGTTCCCGCAGTGGTCGGGAGCCGGCCGGCGGCCGGCACTACAATGGCCGTCTTCCCCTTCGCGCTGGCTTGCACCATGACCGACTCCCCGTTGCACATCACCGTCAAGTTGAACGCCCGGCTGCAGCCGGAGCACCGCCACGAGCTGTTCGAGGATCCGCTTGATGCGTTGCTGGAAAGTGCGGCGCTGGGCCAGCTCACCGGTGGCGGCACCGCGTTGTCCGATGACGGTGAAGTGGAGTACGGCGATATCGAGATCGCGCTGGACGATCCGGCCTCGCTGCCGGGCGTGGTCGAACTGCTGGAACAGCTGGGTGCGCCCAAGGGCTCGCTGATCCAGCGCGCAGGCGAACCGGACCAGCCGTTCGGCGTCACCGAAGGCCTGGCGCTGTACCTCAACGGCACCGACCTGCCCGATGAGGTCTACGAGCAGTGCGATTCCAATTACGTGTTCGAGCAGATCGTCGAGCGCATCGACGGCGTGGGCGAGATCTGCAGCTGGTGGCAGGGGCCAACCGAAACGGCGCTGTACCTGTACGGCGTGTCGTTCGAGATCCTGCACGAGCGCATCGCCGACCTGGTGGCCACCTACCCGCTGTGCCAGGGCGCACGCGTGGTCAAGATCGCCTGAGCCCCGCGTCCGTATGGCCCCTGTGGCGCCGACCGCTTGTCGGCTGCACGCCGCCTGGCGGGCCCCGCCCCGGCGCACGGGGCGATCGCCCATCAGGGGCGCTGGCCGCGCACCTGCTCCCAGTCCAGGCCGAACCGGGCCAGGTACTTGCGCAGCCGGTCGGCATCGTTGGTGCTGGCCCGCTGCGTGCGTGACACCGCGAACAACGCACGGCCCGCCGCCGACAGCGACGGCGAGCCCGCACACACGCGCACCACCTCCTCCAGCTGCACCCGGTCGAAGCGGTCCAGCTCGGCCGCCGCCTCACCCAGCAGCGCGTCCAGCGGCGAATGGGCCGGGCCCTCGTGCCACTGCGCGCGCAGCCGCGCGATTTCCTCGTCCACCCCATCGGCCTGGATGCGCCCGGCGGTGGCCAGCGTGGCCAGCCGCATGATCGAGGCGCCCAGGTCGCGGAAGTTGCCGCGCCAGGTCGCTTCGCTGCTGGTGGCGAAGGCCAGGTAACGCGCGCGCGCTTCCACGTTGAAGCGCACCTGGGCGTGCTGCTCGCGCGACCACCGCTCCAGCTCGAACACCACGTTCGGTTCGATGTCCTCGCGGCGCTGGGCCAGCCCGGGCAGCGGGTAGGTCCACAGGTTGAGCCGGGCCAGCAGGTCCTCGCGGAATCGGCCCTCGCGCACGGCCTGCTGCAGGTCGCGGTTGGTGCCGGCGATCAGCTGGAAGTCGCTCTCCACCTCGCGGTCGCTGCCCACCGGCAGGAAGCGCTTTTCTTCCAGCGCACGCAGCAGCATCGCCTGTTCGTCCTGGCCCAGCTCGCCGATCTCATCCAGGAACAGCAGCCCCTTGTCGGCCGAGCGCAGCAGCCCGGCACGGTCGCTGGCGGCTCCGGTGTAGGCCCCCTTGGTATGGCCGAACAAGGTGCTCATCGCGCCGTCGCCGCGCAGCGTGGCGCAGTTCACTTCCACAAAGCGCCCCGGCAGTTGGTGCTTGAGCTTCTTCAGTTCGAACACGCGCCGCGCCAGCTGGCTCTTGCCGGCGCCGGTGGGGCCCATCAGCAGCATCGGCGCACGCGAACGGGTGGCCACGATTTCGATCTGTTCGATCATGCGGTTGAAGGCGGCGTTGCGCGTGGCGATGCCGCCCTTGAGCAGGTCGCGGTCCTGCAGCTGCTGTTGGGCGAAGCGCTGGGCGATGTGGTCGTAGCGCGACAGGTCCAGGTCGATCACCGCATAGGTGCCCGGATCGCCCACGGCCTGCTTGCGCGGCGGCGAGGTCTGCAGCAGCCGCCCGGGGAAGTGCCGGCTTTCGGTCAGCAGGAACCAGCAGATCTGGCCGACGTGCGTGCCGGTGGTGATGTGGATGTAGTAGTCCTCTTCCTCCGGCACGAACGGGTAGCCGGCCAGGAAGTCGTGCAGGCACGCATACACCTCCTCGAACTCCCAGGGGTCGGCCATGTAGGTGTCGTGCACGCGCACTTCGGTCTCCGGCGCGGTCAGCGCCAGGTCTTCGCACACCCGCCTGGCCAGCGTGCCGAAGCGGCGCTCGTCCAGCAGCAGCTCGATGCGGTCGGGCACGAAGTCCTCGTGCATGCCCAGGGCCACCGTCGGGCGCCACTTCTGCCAGCGCGCCGGCCCGGTGCCGGCATCGAGCTGGATGCCCAGCATCCCGAACACGATCTGTCGCTTACGCATAGCCATCCTTATAAGAAGTGCGCTGCAAATATATACAAAGCGCCGGTTCCGCGCTTGGGTCTGGCCCCTGGAAATCCATGAAACAGCAATGAAATCAGTTGGATACATCTCTGGATGAAAAGTTGGCACGCCCATTGCTCTATTCCCCCCAGGACGCGATGCAGGCCGCCACGGTCGCCTCGCGGCACAGGGTGCATGTCGCCGCGAGGCGGCAGGGGCACTGCCCGGCTGGCAATGGGGCCAGCCGGGCCTGCCCGGGGCCATGCCACGCACGCCTTCCCCCAGGACATCGAACAAGGACCATCGACATGAGCGACAACTACGACGTCATCCAGCAGCCGGGCGCGGCGCCGATCAAATTGTGGACGCGCGGCGTCGCGCTGGAGGACGCCGCGCGCGAGCAGCTGCAGAACATCGCGCAGCTGCCCTTCATCCACCGCTGGATCGCCGTGATGCCCGACGTCCACCTCGGCAAGGGCGCCACCATCGGCTCGGTGGTGCCGACCATCGGCGCGATCATCCCGGCTGCGGTGGGCGTGGACATCGGCTGCGGCATGATCGCCACCCGCACCACGCTGACCGCCAGCGACCTGCCCGACAACCTGTCGGCGATGCGCAGCGCGATCGAGCGTGCCGTGCCGCACGGCCGCAGTGTCGGCCGCGGCCGCGACAAGGGCAGCTGGGACACGCCGCCGGCGCTGGCAGTGGAAGGCTGGTCGCAGCTGGTCGATGATTTCGCGCTGATCTGTGAGCGCCACCCCAGGCTGAAGAACACCAACAACCTCAAGCACCTGGGCACGCTGGGCACCGGCAACCACTTCGTGGAAATCTGCCTGGATGAAGAACAGCGCGTGTGGTTCATGCTGCACTCCGGCTCGCGCGGCGTGGGCAATGCGATCGGCACCTACTTCATCGAGCTGGCCAAGCAGGAGATGCGTCGCTGGATGATCAACCTGCCCGACCAGGACCTGGCCTACCTGCCCGAGGGCAGCGCCCATTACGGCGATTACGTATTCGCCGTGGACTGGGCGCAGCGCTTCGCCCGCATGAACCGCGAGATCATGATGGGCAACGTGGTGGCCGCGGTGCGCACGGTGATCAGCAAGCCGTTCCAGGCGCAGGCCGAGGCGGTCAACTGCCACCACAACTACGTGAGCCGCGAGCACCACTTTGGCAAGGACGTCATGGTCACCCGCAAGGGCGCGGTGAGCGCGCGCAAGGGCGAGCTGGGCATCATCCCGGGCAGCATGGGCGCCAAGAGCTTCATCGTGCGCGGCCTGGGCAACGAGCAGAGCTTCAACAGCTGCAGCCACGGCGCCGGCCGCGTGATGAGCCGCACCCAGGCGCGCAAGCTGATCAGCGTGGAGGACCACGCCAAGGCGACCGCGCACGTGGAGTGCCGCAAGGACGGGGAGGTGGTGGACGAGTCGCCGGCCGCCTACAAGCCGATCGAAGCGGTGATGGCGGCCCAGCGCGACCTGGTGGAGATCATGCACACGCTGCGCCAGGTGGTCTGCGTGAAGGGTTGAAGGCAACGCGCGCGGCGTACACTGCGCCGCGCGCAGGAGGAACACACACATGGACATGATGGATATCGATGGCAGCCAGGGCGGCGGCCAGCTGCTGCGCTCGGCGCTCACCCTGAGCCTGTGCACCGGCATCGGCTTCACCATCGGCGACATCCGCGCCAGGCGTCGCCGTCCCGGCTTGATGCGCCAGCACCTCACCGCAGTGAACGCGGCCACGCGGGTGGGCAATGCCAGCACGCACGGTGCGCAGATCGGCGCCACCGCCCTGCGTTTCGAGCCGGGCCCGGTCAGCGCCGGCACGTACCAGTTCGCCACCGGCAGTGCCGGCTCGGCCACGCTGGTGCTGCAGACCATCCTGCCGGCGCTGTGGCAGGCCGACGGCCCATCGCGCGTGCAGCTGGAGGGCGGCACCCACAACCCGCTGGCCCCCAGTGCCGACTTCATCGCCGACAGCTACCTGCCGGCGCTGGCGCGGATGGGCGTGCAGGCCTCGCTGCAGTTGCAGCAGCATGGTTTCCACCCGGCCGGCGGTGGCGTGCTGCAGGTCGAGGTGGCGCCCTGCGCGGCCCTGCAGGCCTGCGACTTCAGCACGCGCGGCGCGCTGGCCTCGATCGAGGCCAAGGTGCTGATGTCCGGGCTGCCGGCCAACATCGGCCAGCGCGAACTGCAGGTGCTGGCCGACACGCTCGGCGTGGACCCGCATCCGCGCCACGTGCAGGTGGTGCGGCCGGCGCTGGGGCCGGGCAACGTGGCGCTGGTGCATGTGCGCCATGTCGACCACGTGGAGGTGTTCAGCGGGCACGGCGAGCGCGGGGTGTCGGCCGAGCAGGTCGGCGCGCGCCTGGCCGGGCAGGTGCAGCAGTACCTGGATGGCCGGTGCTGCGTGGGCGAATACCTGTCCGACCAGCTGCTGCTGCCGATGGCGCTGGCCGGTGCCGGCACCTTCACCACGGCGGCGATCAGCGAGCACCTGGCCAGCAATGCGCGCCTGATCGAGAAGTTCCTGCCGGTCGAGTTCGACTGGCAGCCGCACGAGGACGGCGGCTGGCAGGTCAGCGTCAGCCGCTAGGCCGGCGGCGGCGCGGGCCGGGCCCCTCCGGCCCGCACCGGGCGCGACTCATCGCCCGGGGCCGCGCACTCATCCCGTGAATCGGCCGATTCGTCGCGTGCCGCTTGTGGCCCTCCGGCGCGGCGCCCAGAGTCTGGCGCTGTCCGCTGGGAGCGCGCAAATGAACAAGGGAATCCCCTACCTGTTGGCTGTCCTGGTGGCGCTGTCGCTGTCGGCGGGCTGGATGGCGCCGGTACTGGCCCTGTTCGAACACGCCTACGCCTGCCTGCAGGGCGGGGGCGGCCTGGACCTGGCCCGGCTGCGCTGCGAACCCCGGCCGAGCGGCCTGTGCGCGCTGCTGGGGGCCTGGCCGTTCTGGGCCACGGCGGTGGCGTTGGCGGTGGCGGCGCTGGCCGCCGGCATCCGCCCGCAGCGGGTGCTGCGCCTGCGCTGACGTGCGCCGCAGGCGCGATTGATCCAGCGCAACGCAACGCCTGCACAGCGGGTGTGCAATGGTGGCTCTTCCAATGACCACAGGGACGGCGCCTGCCATGTACAAGCGAATCCTGATTGCCACCGACGGCTCGGAGCTGTCTGAAAAGGGCCTGCTCAAAGGCCTGGAGCTGGCCAAGGACCTCGATGCCGAGGTCGATATCGTGACCGTGTCCGAGCCGTGGGCGGTGGGCATGTACGACGCGATGGGCTGGAGCGTGGGCTACATGAACAGCCCCGAGTACAAGGCCGACCGCGAAGAGACCGCGCAGAAGCTGCTGGCCCCGGCCAAGGCCACCGCCGAGGCACAGGGCCTGCGGGCCAACGTGGTGCACGTGCTGGACCGCTATGCCGCCGACGGCATCATCGACACGGCCACCGAGCGCAGCAGCGACCTGATCGTGATGACCTCCCACGGCCGCCGGGGCGTGACCCGCGTGCTGCTCGGCAGCCAGACCGCCGAGGTGCTGGCACGCAGCACCGTGCCGGTCCTGGTGATCCGCTGAGCGCCCACCGGCCGCTGGCTGCCCACCGGTAGTGCCGGCCGCTGGCCGGCTCTCGACCCAGCCAGGGTTCCGGTAGTGCCGGCCGCTGGCCGGCTCCCGACCCAGCCAGGGTTCCGGTAGTGCCGGCCGCTGGCCGGCTCCCGACCCAGCCAGGGTTCCGGTAGTGCCGGCCGCTGGCCGGCTCCCGACCCAGCCA
>NZ_JAVWXA010000002.1:0-114772 GCF_036662295.1 Stenotrophomonas sp. | reverse complement strand
AGGGCCGGCCTCGCCATCCACCGGGGTAGAGCCACCCCATGGGTGGCTGCCTTCCATCGGGCCCTCGCACCCCGCCAGCCACGCATGGCGTGGCTCTACCCCCCAAGGGCCGGCCTCGCCATCCACCGGGGTAGAGCCACCCCATGGGTGGCTGCCTTTCTCAACCGGCGAACGCGCTCAGGCGGCCGTCGTGCTCGACCACCTGCACCGGCCCGCCAAACAGGTCCGACAGCGGGCCATCGCGCAGCAGCTCGGCACGGCTGCCGTCGGCCACGATCCGCCCCCCGCGTAGCATCACCACCCGCTCGATCTCGGGAATGATCTCCTCGATGTGGTGGGTCACCAGCACCAGGGTGATGCCCTCGGCGGCCAGCCGGCGCATGGTGGCGATCAGGTGCTGGCGGGCGATCAGGTCCAGCCCGGTGGAGGGCTCGTCCAGCAGCAGCGCCTGCGGGCGGTTCACCAGTGCCCGGGCGATCAGCACGCGCCGGGTCTCGCCGGCCGACAGCTCGGCATAGCCACGCTGCAGCAGCGGCAGGGCGCCGACCAGCCCCAGGGTGTCGCGCACCCGCTGGCGCATCTCGGCGGTCACCTCGCGGAAGGCCGGCACCACGAAGCTGGCGAAGAAGCCCGACAGCACCGCTTCCTCCACGGTCAGCCCGGGCATGTCGGCCAGGTTGCTGCTCAGGTCGCCGGTGACGATGCCCAGCTGCGAGCGCAGGCGGTCCACCTGCCAGCGGTTCTGCCCCAGCACCCGCACCGCCACGCTGCCGTCGGCCTGGGCAAGCGGGTACAGCTCGCGGGTGATCAGCTTGATGAAGGAGGACTTGCCGCAGCCGTTGGGCCCCAGCAGCGCGGTGTGCTGGCCCTGGGCGATGCGCAGGCTGAGGTCGTGCAGGACCCGCACCTGGCCGCGGATCACACACGCGCGGTCAAGCTCGATGAGGGGGGCAGGGGGGATCGGGGGGGCAGGCGAGGCGGCGACTGTCATGAATGCGGGGGCATGCTCACGAAGAGGGAAAACAACTGAATGACTGCGCAAAAATCGCACCGGACGGATGAAGTTTGCAACTGCAGGCCCCATCATGTCCCCCGCTGCACCTGTTTCCTTGCTGGCCCGAGACGGCCCGGAGTTCCGCGATGCTCGATACGCTCCTCAACTTCCTGACCGGCGGCGTCGTCGGCCTCGGCTGGTGGGGCATGGCGCTGGTGCTGCTGGTGTTCACCCAGCTCACCATCTTCGCCGTCACCCTGTACCTGCATCGCAGCCAGGCGCATCGCGGCGTGGATTTCCATCCCGTCATCGCGCATTTCTTCCGCTTCTGGACCTGGCTCACCACCTCCATGATCACCAAGGAGTGGGTGGCCATCCATCGCAAGCACCACGCCAAGGTGGAGACCGACGAAGACCCGCACAGCCCGGTCACCAAGGGCATCGGCAAGGTGTTCTGGCGCGGCGTGGAGCTGTATCGCGAGGCCCGTGGCATGCGCGCGGACATCGAGCAGTACGGCCGTGGTGCCCCGGACGACTGGATCGAACGCAAGCTCTATACCCCCCACGCCAACCTGGGCCCGGTCGCGCTGCTGGCGATCAACAGCGTGCTGTTCGGCCTGCCCGGCGTGGCCCTGTGGGCCATCCAGATGGCGTGGATCCCGTTCTGGGCCGCCGGCGTGGTCAACGGCCTGGGCCACTGGTGGGGTTACCGCAACTTCGAATCGGCCGATACCTCCACCAACCTCACCCCGTGGGCGTTCTGGATCGGTGGCGAAGAGCTGCACAACAACCACCACGCCTTCCCCAGCTCGGCCCGCTTCTCGATGCGCCGCTGGGAGTTCGACATCGGCTGGGCCGCCATCCGCGGCCTGCAGGCGCTGCGCCTGGCCAAGGTGCTGCGCGTGGCGCCCAGCATGGACGTGCGCCCCAATATCGCCGTGCCCGACGCCGAGACCCTCAAGGCCCTGCTGTCGCACCGCTTCCAGGCCATGACCGACTACCAGCGCAACGTGTTCGTGCCGGCCCTGCGCGAAGAGGCCGCGATGGCCGGGGCCAAGCTGCGCAAGCTGCTGCCCGGCCGCATGCGCCGGGGCCTGGTCAACGATGGTCGCTGGCTCAAGCCGGACTGCCGTGCCCAGCTCAGCACCTGGGTCGAGCAGCGCCCGCGCATCCGCGTGCTGGTGGAGCATCGCGCGCGCCTGGCCGCCCTGCTGGAAGCGCGCGGCAACGACGCCGCCGAGCGCCTCAAGCTGCTGCAGGCCTGGTGCCACGAGGCCGAGGCCAGCGGCATCGCCGCGCTGCAGGCCTATGCCGCGCGGCTCAAGGGCTACGCACTCACGGCGCACTGAGCCGTGCCCCGCACGCGTGTTGCCCTCTCCGGAAAACGCCGCCTCGCGCGGCGTTTTTCCTGCGCGCTGCTGCTGCTCGGCGCCAGCGCCGCGCAGGCCCAGGTCGCCGACACCGGCAGCTACCTGCAGCGCATGGACACCGACGGTGACGGACGGGTCAGCGTGGAGGAGTACGTGCAGTGGATGCTGTACGCCTTCGAGCGCATGGACCGCAACGGCGACGGCGTGCTCAGCGCCGACGAACTGCCCGGCGGCAAGGGCAGCCCGATCACCCGCGAGCAGCAGCGCCAGACCCTGGTCCAGCGCTTCCACAAGCAGGATGCCAACGGCGACGGCTACCTGAGCGCCAAGGAACTGGCCGCCCCGCCGCGCTGACCGCCGCCTGCACGGCCGGCCGGGCGCTCGCTAGAATCGCCCCATGCCCGAACTCCCCGAAGTCGAAACCACCCGTCGCGGCCTGGCCCCGCACCTGGAAGGCCGCCGCGTGCATGGCGTGATCCTGCGCCGGGCCGACCTGCGCTGGCCCATCCCCGACGAGATCGGCGCGCTGCTGCCGGGCCAGGCCATCCAGGGCGTGCGCCGCCGTGCCAAGTACCTGCTGCTGGATACCGCCATCGGCAGCGCCGTGCTGCACCTGGGCATGTCCGGCAGCCTGCGGGTGCTGCCCGGCGATACCCCCGTGCGCGCCCACGACCACGTGGACATCAGCCTGGACAACGGCCGCCTGCTGCGTTTCAACGACCCGCGCCGGTTCGGCAGCCTGCTCTGGCAGCCCGCCGGGGAAACCCACACCCTGCTGGCCGGGCTGGGCCCGGAGCCGCTGGAGGATGCCTTCGACGGCGACTACCTGTTCCAGCGCAGCCGTGGCCGCAGCGCCTCGGTGAAGACCTTCCTGATGGACCAGGGCATCGTGGTCGGGGTGGGCAACATCTATGCCGCCGAGAGCCTGTTCATGGCCGGGATCAATCCGCTGCGCGAGGCCGGCAAGATCTCGCGGGAGCGCTACCAGCGCCTGGCCACGGCGGTGAAGCAGATCCTGGGCCATGCCATCACCCGTGGCGGCACCACCCTGCGCGATTTCATCAATCCCGACGGGGCCCCCGGCTACTTCGAGCAGGAGCTGCTGGTTTACGGGCGCGAGGGCCAGCCCTGCCGCCAGTGCGGCCGACCGCTGCGCCACGCCACCATCGGCCAGCGCGCCAGCGTCTGGTGCGGCCACTGCCAGCGCTGAGCCGTCGCACGCAGGTTGCGCCGGCGGCGGTATAGTCCGGGCAACGTCACCGGCGGGGTGTGCGATGGACGAAGCACCGGATATCACCGTATGGCTGGATTCGGCCCGTGCGGGCGACCGCGCCGCGCTGGACCGCGTGCTTACCCTGCTCTACCAGGAGCTGCACAGCATGGCCCGGCGCCAGTTGGCCGGGCAGCAGGGGCGCACCCTGGATGCCACCTCGCTGGTCCACGAGTCCTACCTGAAGCTACTGGGCGCCCGCGGCGGCGCCCGCTTCGAAGACCGCGCGCACTTCTTCGCCTATGCGGCCTCGGCCATGCGCAGCGTGGTGGTGGACTACGCGCGCAACCGCCTGGCCCGCAAGCGCGGCGGCGACCTCAAGCGGGTGGCCGAGATTCCCGAAAACAGCAGCAGCGGCGTGCGTCTGGATGAAGACCTGCTGGCGCTGGACGTGGCGCTGGCGCGGCTGCAGGCGGTGGACCACCACCTGGCCAAGGTGGTGGAGCTGCGCTATTTCGCCGGCCTGTCCGAACAGGAGATCGCCGACCTGTGCCAGCGCTCGGAGCGCAGCATCCGCCGCGACTGGCAGAAGGCGCGCATGTTCCTGCTGGCCTCCGTGCGCGAGGATTGATCGACGGCAACACGGTCCTGCGTGGCGGCGTGGGCGGCGGTGCATCGTTTGGGGAGCATGCGATGGAAGCATTGCGCTGGCGGCAGGTGTCCTCGCTGCTGGACCAACTGCTGGAACTGGCCCCGGCGCAGCGCGACCTGCGCCTGGCGCAGCTGCGCGCGTGTGATCCGGCGCTGGCCGACGACCTGCAACGGCTGCTGGCGCACGAGCAGGAAAGCCGCGAGTTCATGGCCCAGCCGCTGTGGACCGCCGCGCCCGAGGACAGCCGCGCGGGCACGCGCGTGGGGCCGTATCGGCTGCTTCGCCTGCTGGGCGAAGGCGGCATGGGCGAGGTATGGCTGGCCGAGCGCGCCGACGGCCTGTACCAGCGCCAGGTCGCGCTCAAGCTGCTGCGCAGCGGCTATGCCGACTCCGGCCTGCGCCAGCGCTTCAGCCGCGAGCGCGAGATCCTGGCCCGGCTGCAGCACCCCAACCTGGCCCACCTGCTGGATGCCGGCGTGGACCTGCAGGGCCAGCCCTACCTGGCCCTGGCCTACGTGGAAGGCGAGGCCATCACCGACCACTGCCAGCGCCTGCAGCTGCCACTGGAGCGGCGCCTGCAGCTGATGCTGCAGGTGTGTGCGGTGGTCAGCCACGCCCACTCCAACCTCATCGTGCACCGCGACCTCAAGCCCTCCAACATCCTGGTCACCGCCGAGGGCGAGGTGAAGCTGCTGGATTTCGGCATCGCCAAGCTGCTCGATGACGACGGCGCACGCGACGCCGCGGCGCATCCGCCCACCGAGGCGCGCGCCTTCACCCTGCACTACGCCGCCCCCGAGCAGGTGCGCGGGGAGCCGGTCACCACGTTGACCGATGTGTATTCGCTGGGCGTGGTGCTGTTCGAGGTGATCACCGGGCGCAAGCCTTACCGCCTGCGCCGGCACAGCGACGCCGAATGGGAGCGCTCGATCCTGGAGGTCAATGCGCCGCGCGCGTCCACGATGCTGCTCCGGGGCGGCCCCGACGCCGCCCCCGGCCCTGCCGCGCGCCGGCTGGCCAGGCGCCTGCGCGGCGACCTGGACACCATCCTGCTCAAGGCCCTGCAGAAGGAGCCGGCCCAGCGCTACGCCTCGGTGGAAGCGCTGGCGCAGGACCTGCACCGTTTCCTCGAAGGCCGCCCGATCCACGCCCGCCCGCAGCGCACGCTGTATCGCCTGCAGAAATACATCGGCCGCCATCGCTGGGGCGTCGCGCTGGGCTCGCTGGCCGCGCTGGCGCTGGTGGGCCTGGCGCTGATGGCGCTGTGGCAGATGCACCAGGCGCGGCGTGAGATCGCCCGGGCCCAGGCCATGCAGGAGTTCACCGTGGGCCTGTTCGACCGGGCCGCCGGGGTGCGCCATGGCAGCTTCGACGTGCGTCAGCTGCTGGCCACCGGGCAGCAGCGCGGCGAAGCCGAGCTGGCCGACCAGCCGCTGTCGCTGGCCGACCTGGAAGGGGTGATCGGGCGTCTGCGGATCGGCATGGGCGACTACCAGCTGGCCCTGCAGACCCTGGATCGCCAGCGCGCGCTGCTGCAGCAGGTGGATGAAGTGCCCGCCCCGCTGCAGCTGGAAGCGGTCACCCAGCGCGGGCGCGCGCTGCGCATGCTCGGCCGCTCGCGCGAGTGCGTCACCCACATGACCCCGATGCAGGCGCTGGCCGGCGCCGAGCGCGGCACGTTGCCCAGCCTGGTGGCCGAGTACCACGCGCAGCTGGGGCGCTGCCAGCAGCTGCTGGGCTACCGCGACGACGCGCGCACCAACTTCGAGCGCGCGCTGGCGCTGCGCCGGGAGGTGCTGGGCGACACCGCCGGCACGGCCGAAAGCCTGGCCGACCTGGCCGCGCTGGACAGCGATGATGGCCGCCCGCAGGCCGCGCTGGCCGGGTATCGGCAGGCGCTGCGGCTGCTGCAGACCCAGGCCAGCGAGCGTCATCCGCAGTTGATCGCGCTGCGCCGGCACCTGGGCGAGACCCTGGCCGCGCAGGGCGACCTGGAGGCCGCCGAACAGAACCTGCATATCGCCTGGTCCGATGCGGTCAGCCTGTACGGCCCGGACCACCCGGAGACCCTGTCGATCCGGCGCCTGCGCGCGGTACTGGCCATGCAGCGCGGCGAGCTGCAGGAGGCCGCCGGCATGCTGCAACAGGTGCATCGCCTGACCCGCCAGGCACTGGGCGAGCAGCACCGCGACACCGGCCTGAGCTGGCACGCGATGGGGCTGCTGGCCCTGGAGCGGGGCGACAGCGCCGAGGCGGTGGCCGATCTGGCGCGCGCGGTGGCGATCTGGCGGCAACCCGATTGCATCGGCCTGCTGCAGCAGGGGCTCTACGACTACGGCAATGCGCTGGCCCAGGCCGGGCAATGGCAGGCCGCGTTGCTGGCGCTGCATGAAGGGCGCCAGTGGCAGGCTGCCCAGCGCGGCGACCAGGACGTGGCGGTGCAGCGCGCCGACCGCCTGATGGCCGAGATCACCAGCGCCTACGGCGACCCGCACCAGGCCGGCGAACAGCTCGCGTTGCTGATGCGGCGCAGCGCCCAGGGGGGCCCGGAGGCGGCGGCGCAGCAGCCGGTGCTGCAACTGGCGTGGGCCCGCAACCTGGTGCGGATGGGCCAGGACGTGGAGGCGCAGCGCGCGTTGCAGCCGCTCACCCAGGGCCAGGCCGGCGACCCGGACAGCGTGCGGCTGCGCTGGCAGGCACGCACCGCGCTGGCCGCGCTGACCTGCGCCCGGTCACCGCCGCGTGGCCGCGAGGCGCTGCTGGCGTTGCAGGCCGAGGTGCAGGCGCAGCGACCACAAGGCGGTCCGGTCAGCCGGGGCATCGACCACGCGCTGCTGGCCTGCACCCGCGCGCGCCCGGCGGTGCTGGGCGCGCGCGTGCTGGCTGAACGCGCGTCCGCGGCCACCTCGGCGAATTAACGTTTGCCTGCCTATGATGGCCGGCCCTTTCCTGCCAACGCTGCCTGCATGCAACGTCGCGACTTCATCCGCAATGCTTCCCTGGCCTTGGCCGCCATCGGCTTTCCCGCGTTGCCGGCCTGCGCCGCGCAGGGCAGCCAGGTCGGGCTGCGCCGGCTCGGCCAGCCGCAGCCGTTCGATTTCGCCACCCTCAAGGGCCAGGCGCGCGCGATGTCGCAGGCCGCCTACCAGAGCCACAAGCGCACCCTGCCCGGGCCGCTGGAGGCGCTGGACTGGGACCAGTACCAGTCGATCAGCTACCGCCAGGACCATGCGCTCTGGGCCGACCAGCCCGGCCGGTACCAGGCCAAGTTCTTCCATCTCGGCCTGTATTTCCATTCGCCGGTGCGCATGTACGACGTGGTCGAGGGCAAGGCGCAGGAACTGGCCTACGACCCGGCCGCGTTCGACTACGGCAAGAGCGGCCTGAAGGGCAGCCACCTGCCGGCCGACCTCGGCTTTGCCGGCTTCCGCCTCAACACCCGCAAGGACACCGACCGCGATTTCGCCGCGTTCCTGGGCGCCAGCTATTTCCGCGCGGTGGGCAAGGAGGGCCAGTACGGCCAGTCCGCGCGTGGCCTGGCCATCGACACCGGGATGGGCAAGCCGGAGGAATTCCCGGACTTCATCGCCTATTACCTGGAACAGCCGGCCGCCGATTCCAACACGCTGGTGGTCTACGCCCTGCTCGACTCGCCCAGCGTGGCCGGCGCCTACCGCTTTGCGATCACCAACGGCGACACCCTGCTGATGGACATCGACTGCGCGCTGTACCCGCGCAAGGCGATCGAGCGGCTCGGCATCGCCCCGTGCACCAGCATGTACCAGGTGGGCGAGAACGACCGCCGCATGGACTGGGACTGGCGCCCGGAGATCCACGACACCGACGGCCTGTCGATGTGGACCGGCAGCGGCGAGTGGATCTGGCGCCCGCTGTGCAACCCGCACAACCTGCGCTTCAACATGTTCGTGGACAACAACCCGCGCGGCTTCGGCCTGCTCCAGCGCGACCGCAACTTCGACCACTACCAGGACGACGGCGTCTTCTACGAGAAGCGCCCGTGCCTGTGGGTGGAGCCCAAGGGGCAGTGGGGCAAGGGCTCGGTGCAGCTGGTCGAGATCCCCACGGTGGATGAAACCTTCGACAACATCGTGGCCTTCTGGAACCCCGAGGCCAAGCCGCAACCGGGCCAGGAACTGCTGCTCGGCTACCGCCTGTACTGGGGCGCCGAACCGCCCGCCCGGCCACCGCTGGCGCACTGCGTGGCCAGCCGCACCGGCCTGGGCGGGGTGATCGGCAAGAAGCGGTCGTACTTCTCCTGGCGCTTCGCGGTCGATTTCGAGGGCGGCGAGCTGGCCGCGCTGATCGACAAGGGCGAGGTGGAAGCCGTGGTGCAGGCCAGTGCCGGCCGCGTGGAGATCGTCTCGGCGCGCCCGCTGCGCGAGATCAAGGGCTACCGCGCCATGTTCGACCTGGTGCCGCCGGAAGGCGCCACCGCCCAGATCGACATCCGCCTGTACCTGCGCAGCGGCGGCAGGACGCTGACCGAAACCTGGCTGTACCAGTACAGCCCGCCGCCGGCCGGTGCGCCGGAGCGCACGCTGTACTGAGGCGCCAGCGGCTGACCACGCCCCTTCATGGAAGGGGGCGTGGAGGCGGCATTACATCCCCACCGGGTCGATCTTTCCCTCGCCGCGGGTGATCTTCTTGAACTCGGCGCGGCTGACCGACACGTAGCGCTCGTTGCCGCCGATCTCCACCTGCGGGCCGTCCTGCACCGCATGGCCGTGGTCGTCCACGCGCACGGTCATGGTGGCCTTCTTGCCGCTGTGGCAGATGGTCTTGATCTCCTGCATCTCGTCGGCCCAGGCCAGCAGGTACTGGCTGCCTTCGAACAGCTCGCCACGGAAGTCGGTGCGCAGGCCGTAGCAGAGCACCGGGATGCGCAGCTGGTCCACCACCTCGCTCAGTTGCCAGACCTGGCTGCGGCTCAGGAACTGCGCTTCATCCACCAGCACGCAGCCGAGTTTGCCGTGGGCCTGCAGGTCCGCGGCGATCAGCTGCTGCAGGTCGGTGTCGCGGTCGAAGGCCACGCCGTCGGCCTTCAGGCCGATCCGCGAGGCGACCACCCCGCGCCCTGCCCGGTCGTCCAGGCGGGGGGTGAGGATGGCCACGCGCATGCCGCGCTCGCGGTAGTTGTGCGCCGACTGCAGCAGGGTGGTGGTCTTGCCGGCGTTCATCGCCGAATAATAGAAATAGAGCTTGGCCATCGGCCAATTCTAGACGCCCGGCCGCCTTTCGTGGCCGCCGGCCGGCCACTGTGGACGCTTTCGTCCGCCCGCCACCAGGGCCCCGCCCCGGCCGGGCGGCCCGCTACAATGGCCCTCCCCCGGAGATGGCATGCACGGTCTCAATCCCCCCCAACGCGCGGCAGTGCTGCACTGCGAAGGTCCTCTGCTGGTGCTCGCGGGCGCCGGCAGCGGCAAGACGCGCGTGATCGTGGAGAAGATCGCCCAGCTGATCGCCACCAGGCGCTACCCGGCGCGGCGGATCGCGGCGATCACCTTCACCAACAAGTCGGCCAAGGAAATGCGCGAACGCGTGGCCAAGCGGCTGCACGGCGGGGATGCCGAGGACGTCACCATCTGCACCTTCCATGCGCTGGGGCTGAAATTCCTGCAGATCGAGCACGCCGCGGTGGGGCTCAAGCGCGGCTTCTCGATCTTCGACGCGGACGATGCCACCTCCCAGGTCAAGGACCTGATGTACGGGGCCAAGCCGGACGACATCGAGGACGTGAAGAACCTGATCTCGCGCGCGAAGAACGCCGGCCTCTCGCCCGAGCAGGCCATGGCCGCGGCGCGCAGCAACCGCGAGAAGGAGGCGGCCAGCGTCTACGAGCGCTACCAGCTGCGCCTGACCGCCTTCAACGCGGTGGATTTCGACGACCTGATCCGGCTGCCGGTGCAGGTGCTGGAAGAAAACCCGGAGATCGCCCTGGCCTGGCGCGAGCGCATCGGCTACCTGCTGGTGGACGAATGCCAGGACACCAACGATGCCCAGTACCGGCTGCTCAAGCAGCTGGCGGGCAGCAAGGGCAACTTCACCTGCGTGGGCGATGACGACCAGTCCATCTACGCCTGGCGCGGTGCCAACCCGGAAAACCTGCAGCAGATGGCGCGCGACTACCCCGCGCTGGAAATCATCAAGCTGGAGCAGAACTACCGCTGCTCCAACCGCGTGCTGCGCGCGGCCAATGCGTTGATCGCCAACAACCCGCACGAGCACCTCAAGAAGCTCTGGAGCGACCAGGCCGACGGCGAGCGCATCCGCGTGTGGGAGTGCCGCAACAGCGAGCACGAAGCGGAAAAGGTCGCCGCCGAGATCGCGTTCCTGGCCACCTCCAAGAATATCCCGTGGAGCGATTTCTGCATCCTGTTCCGCGGCAACTTCCAGTCGCGGCCGCTGGAAAAGGCGCTGCAGCTGGTGCGCGCGCCGTACCACATCACCGGCGGCACCGCCTTCCTGGAGCGTCAGGAGGTCAAGGACACGCTGTCCTGGCTGCGCCTGCTGGTGAACCCCGATGACGATACGGCCTTCATGCGCGCGGTGCAGTCGCCCAAGCGCGAAGTGGGCGCCGGCACGCTGGCCAAGCTGGCCGAGCTGGCCTCGGAGAAGGACCTGCCGATGGCCCACGCCGCCGAGGCGATCGGCGCGCTGGCCCAGCTGCCGCCGCGCGCGGCCAACGGCCTGAGCCGCTTCACCGACATCCTGCGCGACCTGCGCGCGGAGATGCCCAAGCTCAGTTCCGGCGACCTGGTGCGCAAGCTGGTGAAGGAGTCCGGGCTGGTGTCCGAACTGCGCAGCGCCTGCAAGGAAGAATCGGTCTACCAGCGCCGGCTGGGCAACCTGGAAGAGCTGGCGCAATGGTTCGAGGGCGGCCCGCGCGGCGCTTCCACCGCCGACCTGGCCGCGCAGCTGGCCCTGCTCTCGCGCAACGACAAGGACGACGGCGGCAACCAGGTGCGCATGATGACGATGCACGCCTCCAAGGGCCTGGAATTCCCGTACGTGTTCATCATCGGCTGCGAGGACGGCGTGCTGCCGCACCAGGTCAGCCTGGACGAAGGCAACCTGCAGGAAGAGCGCCGCCTGCTGTACGTGGGCATCACCCGCGCCAAGATCCAGTTGTGGATGAGCTACAGCAAGCTCACCCGAAAGTTCGGCGAACACATCCGGCTCAAGCCCAGTCGTTTCTTTGACGAGATCCCGGCCGAGGAAATGCAGCGCGACGGTGCCGACCCGGTGGCCGATGCGGCGCGCAAGAAAGAGCGCGCCAGCGCCGGCCTGGCCGCGATCCAGGCCCTGTTCGACTGACCCACCGCCCGGTCGGCCCTACCGTGTTCGGGGCCTGCATTGCACAATCGGCGCATCGCCTCCCACCGGTACCCGCATGTCCGCCGTGATCCAGACCGAACGCCTGCACCTGCGCCTGATCGATCCCGACCACGACGCGGCGGACATGCTCGCCCTGCTCAACGAGCCCGGCTTCATCCGCAACATCGCCGACCGCGGCGTGCGCACCCTGGCGCAGGCGCGCGACTACACCGCCGAGCGCGTGCTGGGCAGCTACACGCTCAACGGGTTCGGCATGTACGCGATCATCCGCCGCAGCGACGGCGCATGGCTGGGCAATGCCGGGCTGGTGCGCCGCGACGGCCTGCCGGCGCCGGACATCGGCTATGCGTTGCTGGCCGAGTACGAAGGCAACGGGTATGCACTCGAAGCCGCGCGCGGGGTGATGCACTACGCGCGCGACATGCTGGGCCACACCCACCTGTACGGCATCGTGGCGCCGGACAACCTGCGTTCGGCCGCACTGCTGCGCAAGCTGGGCATGGAAGACCGGGGCGACCTGCTGCTGCCCCCACCGCACGGCGGGGACGTGGT
The DNA here is from genome assembly GCF_036662295.1 of Stenotrophomonas sp. Classification (GTDB taxonomy): domain Bacteria; phylum Pseudomonadota; class Gammaproteobacteria; order Xanthomonadales; family Xanthomonadaceae; genus Stenotrophomonas. Next base: position 102,638 of record NZ_JAVWXA010000002.1, on the reverse strand, counting down.
GCTGCTGTTTGCCACGCCGGGCGCCCCGGCGCCCTGACGCTGGGCGACCGGGCGTGGCGCGCGACCCACGCACACGCCGCCGGTAGCGGCGACCGCTGGTCGGCTGCCCTCAGCCCCCCAACTGCGCGCGCAACTCGGCCAGCTGTTCCTGCAACTCGGCCACCGTCGCCTCCAGCTGCTGCACGCGCGCTTCCAGGGCCGGGTTGCCGGCGGTGCCGCCAGCGCCGGCGCTGGACGGTGCCGACCGGTACTGCTCCGCCAGCGCCTGCACGTCCACCGGGCCACCCAGCAGGTGCATGTAGCGGTCCTCGCGCTGGCCGCTGGCGCGTGGCACCTGCACGGCCAGGCCACGCTGGATCATGCGCTCCAGGTGATGCCGCACTTCCTCGGCGTCCTGGAAGGCAAACAGGCGCTCGGCGCGGGTCAGCAGCTCGTTCACCGTCTGCGGGCCGCGCAGCAGCAACAGGCCCACGATCGCCAGCTGCTGGCGGGTCAGGTCCAGCGCGCTGCCGGCGCGGTGTTCGTAGCGCTCGGCACGCGAGGAGAACTGCTGCCGGGCCAGACCCAGCGACTCCAGGTGGCGCAGGGCGTGGTGCACGTCGCCGGCCGACAGCGCCATCACCGGCTCGCGGGCGGTCTTCTGGTTGGCCGCCACCTGGGCGGCATTGACCGTCAGCGGGTAGGCGTCCGGGGTGGTGGCCTCCTTCTCGATCAGGCAGCCCAGGGCACGGGCCTGGGCCGCGTTCAGCACGGGCAGGGCGGGGGACGGGGTGTCGTCGGTCATGGCGCGCTCCGGGGTGTTTCAGGGCCGTGCAGCATAGCCGAGGCCTGTCCCGCACATGATTGCCGCCGGACAAGCCGCTAAACTGGCGCGACTTTGTTGCCGGTGATTCCGATGCGTCGTACTGCTGCTGTCTCCCTGTCCGTGCTTGCCTGCGCCGTGATGGCGCTCAGTGCCTGCAAGCGCACCGATACCCCGGCCGATGCCGCCGCCGCCCCCGCCGCGGCAGCCGATGCCGCCGTGGCCGCCAACGACAACCTCAACGCGGTGCTGTGGATGCAGCGCGCGCAGGAATACAAGGCGATCACCGAGCAGACCTACCGCGCCGCCGCCGACCACCTGGACAAGGCGCTGAAGGAACCCAACTGGGATGCGCTGGTGCCCGAAGAGCGCGCCAATGCGGCCAAGGGCCTGAAGCCGGCCGTGGTGCTGGACGTGGACGAGACCGTGCTGGACAACTCGCCCTACCAGGCGCGCCTGGTGCGCGATGGCAAGGAATACGACGAGATGACCTGGGACCAGTGGGTGGCCGAGAAGAAGGCCAAGGCGATCCCCGGCGTGGTCGATTTCGCCAAGGCCGCCAACGCCCGCGGCGTGACCCTGCTGTACATCTCCAACCGCGCCGTGCACCTCAAGGAGGCCACCCTGGCCAACCTGCGCGCCGAAGGCCTGCCGGTCGCCGATGACAGCGTGTTCCTCGGCCTGGGCACGGTGGTGAAGGACTGCGAGCAGGCCGGCAGCGAGAAGAACTGCCGCCGCCGCCTGGCCGGCCAGCAGTACCGCGTGCTGATGCAGTTCGGTGACCAGCTGGGCGATTTCGCCGAAGTCACTGCCAACACCAATGAAGGCCGCGACGCGCTGTTGCAGCAGTACCACGACTGGTTCGGCGAGCGCTGGTGGATGCTGCCCAACCCCACCTACGGCGGCTTCGAGCCGGCCCAGTTCAACAACGACTACAGCCAGTCGCGCCAGGCCCGCCACGATGCCAAGCGCGCCGCGCTGGATTACGCACCGTGAGCCGTGCCCCGCTGCCGCTGCGCGATGACGAGCGCCTGATCTTCGCGCTCGACGTGCCCGACAGCGCCCAGGCGCTGGCGTGGGTGGACCGGCTGGGCGACAGCGTGTCCTTCTACAAGATCGGCATGGAACTGCTCGCCTCCGGCGAGTACTTCCAGGTGCTGGAGACGCTGGCCGCGCGCGACAAGCGGGTGTTCGTCGACCTGAAGTTCTTCGACATCCCGGCCACCGCCGCCGCCGTGATCAAGCGCCTGTCGCAGTGGCCGGTCAGCTACGCCACCATCCACGGCTGGCACCCGGCCATGATGGCGGCGTGCGCGGCGGCCAACGGCAGCGACATGCGCCTGCTGGCGGTCACCGTGCTCACCTCGATGGGCCATGAGGACCTGCGCGGGATGGGCATCGACCGTGAACCGGTGGACGTGGTGGTCGAACGCGCGCTGGCCGCCCAGGCCGCCGGCATCGACGGGGTGATCGCCTCCGGCCAGGAGGCCGCGCCCATCCGCGCGGCCGCCGGTGCCGGGTTCTCGATCGTCTGCCCGGGCATCCGCCCCGGTGGCCCGGTCGGCGATGACCAGAAGCGCACCGTCGGCGTGGCCCAGGCCTTTGCCGATGGCGCCGATGCGATCGTGGTGGGGCGGCCGATCCGCCTGGCCGCCGACCCGCACGCCGCCGCGCAGGCCATCCAGCAGGAAATCGCCGCGGCCTGGCGCGCGCGCTGAACCCGGCGCGGTCGTCTTCCGGATTGCCGCGCCACGGCCTCGGGAAACCCCGCAGGGCCGGGGAAGTGGGCAACGGCGAGCAGTTCGCCGCGCCCCATTGCGATGGAATCGATCCACCGACGCGTTGCCGTCGGTGGATCCCATCACATTGGAGGTGTTGCATGTTCAAACATTCGTGGTTGCCGCTGGCCGGCTGTCTGCTGGCCGTGTCCCTGTCGTTGCCCGGTGCCCAGGCCAGCCAATTGGGCGAGCTCACGCCCAGCATCGTCGGGGGCGTGGATGCGCTGGACGGCGCGTATCCGTTCATCGTCAGCCTGCAGAAGCTGGACCGTGGCGATTCCCAGCGGTCCCGGCACGACTGCGGCGGCAGCCTGCTCTCACCGTCCTGGGTGCTCACCGCCGCGCACTGCGTGGAGGGCGTGCAGGCGCACACCCGCTCGATCGTGTCAGGCACCGCCACGCTGAGCACCGCGGCCAGCCCGGCGCGCTCGAACATCAAGGCCATCCACGTCCATCCGGCCTACAACGGCACCACGTACGCCAACGATGTGGCCCTGATCCAGCTCAGCGAACCGGTGACCGGGGTGGAACCTGTGGCCCTGCTCGAGGGCAGTGACGCCGGCTGGATGCGGGTGGGCCGGCGCTTCACCGTGATCGGCTGGGGCGATACCGAGCTGGAAGGCGAGGCGGGCGATCCCACCCGCCTGCAGACCGTGCAGACACCGTTCGTGCCGGTCACCCAATGCCAGGCCGCCTACCGCGAAATCGGCCTGACGGTGGAGGCCGGGCGCATGCTGTGTGCCGGTGAGGAAGGCAAGGACAGCTGCCAGGGCGATTCCGGCGGGCCACTGGTGGTCAAGCGCAACGGCCGCTGGACCCAGCTGGGCGTGGTCAGCTGGGGCCAGGGCTGCGCCGAGGCGGCGTACCCGGGGGTCTATGCCCGCCTGGCCGATGGCTACATCGGCGACTTCATCCGCACCACCTGGACCCGGGACTGACCGGCAGGCGCCCGCGGCCGGTCCGGCGCGGGCGTGTCATCCAGGCCGCCCGGGCCCGTTGCAGCGCCGGCACGCGCGCCGGCCTGCAGCAAAAGTGTCATCGGATTCAGCAGGTTGGGTCGTAGGGTGGGCGGCTGTCAGGCACATGGCTTGCCGCACTACGGCATAGGCCGCAAGATGCGGACCGGCCCGGGGAGTCCGAATTCATGTCCATGTCGTTGAAGTCGTGGCAGTTCCGAGGGCAGCTGCTTGCGCTGGCCATCTGTGGCGCGGCGCTGTTGGGGGGATGCAAGGGCGACCGGATCGCGCCCGATGCGCCGGCCGCCGAGCCGGTGGCCGCGCTGCAGCACCTGGCCGGCCGCCTGGCCGCCAACGACCTGCTCGGCTACGCCCAGGCGTCGGTGCCGCCGGCCCAGTACGCGCGGCTGCAAACGGCCTGGGCGCAGGGCCACAGCCGCTGGCCGCTGACCGAACTGCCGCTGGACGGCCAGTTGCTGCCGATGCTGGCGGCCCTCTCCCAGCCGGACGCGCCCAGACAGCTGCAGCGCTCCTTCGACGCGCAGATCGCCGGCCAGGCCAGCGGCGTGCGCCAGGCCGCGCAGTCGATGGGGCAGTTCGGCGTGCAGTACCTGCACAACCAGACCGATTACACCGATGCCCAGCGCGCGCATTACAGCCAGGTGGTCGCGGCGTTGAGCAAGTGGGCCGCCGCTGCGCCCCTGACCGACAAGCAGCGCGCCAGGACCACCATCACCCTGCTCACTGCCACCGCGCGTACCACCGGGCTGTCCACCGATGCGCAGCTGCAGGCCGCCGGCATGGAGGGGGCCCTGCGCCGGCTCGGCCCGTTCTTCAAGGCGTTCAAGACCGCGCTGGCCAGCTATGGGCTGGGCCTGGATGCGGCGCTGACCGGGCTGCGCGGGGAGGTGGTCTCCGAACTCGGCCACGATGTGGTGGTGCGCATGCAGTACCCGCTGGCCGGCCAGGAGATCGAGGCCCAGGTGCGCATGACCCGCCGCGAGGGCCACTGGTATGTGACCCGAACCCTGGAAGAAGCCGACACGTTGCTGCAGCTTGCCGACGCCGCGCAGGCCGAACAAGCTGAACACGACGCCCGCCAGCGCGCCGAAGCAGAGGCCGCCGAACAGGTCAAGGAAGGTGCTTCCGCACCGGCTAAGCCATAATGAAGCCGATGCCGAACCAGAATCCCCTGCCTTTCCCCGGCGAAGAGCCGCCCAAGACGCCGGACGCCCCGTCCGCGTCGCCCGACAGCGCGGCTGCCCGTGGCGCCCCGGCCGACCCCGGCCAGGCGGCGACGCCTGCGCCGGATGCCGCCGATCCGGCCAGCCTGGCCCCGGCCGCGATCCTGCCCGGCCCGCGCCCGCCGGCCGGCCGCCGCCCGTGGTGGGCGCGCCTGCTCGGCCGCCTGGTCGAGCCGTGGCTGTCGCTGAAGATCGAACCCGAACACCCCAGCCAGTACAACGATGGCCGCCCGGTGGTCTACGTGTTGGAGGACTACGGCCTGTCCAACGCGCTGATCCTGGACAAGGCCTGCCGCGAGGCGGGCCTGCCCTCGCCGCTGGTGCCCATCGCCGGTGACCCGACCGGGCGCAAGCGTGCCTACGTGGCGCTGTCGCGGCGGAGCAGCAGCAACTCGCTGATCCCCGAGCAGCGCGGCGCCAAGACCCACTCCGATTCGCTGGCCAAGGTGCTGCAGGCCCATCGCGCGCGCGACGAGCTGGACGTGCACCTGGTGCCGGTGTCGATCTTCGTCGGCCGCGCCCCGGACAAGCAGAGCGGCTGGTTCGCGGTGCTGTTCTCGGAAAACTGGGCGCTGGTGGGCCGTTTCCGCCGCCTGCTGGCGGTGCTGCTCAACGGCCGCAGCACCATCGTGCGCTTCGCCCCGCCGATCTCGCTGCGGAGCACGATCAACGAGGGGCTGGACCCCGAGCGCACCGTGCGCAAGCTGCAGCGCGTGCTGCGCACCCATTTCCGCCGCATCCGCGAATCGGTGATCGGGCCGGACCTGTCCACCCGCCGCCTGCTGGTGGACAAGGTGCTGGATGCGGACACCGTGCGCGAGGCGATCGCCTCGCAGGCCAAACGCGACAACTCCAAGCCGGCCGATGCCTGGAAGAAGGCCCACGCCTACGCCTGGGAAATCGCCGCGGACTATTCCAGCCCGGTGGTGCGCTCGGCCAGCTTCATGCTCAGCCATGTCTGGAACCGCATCTACGCCGGCGTGCTGGTGCATCACCTGGACAAGTTCAAGGCCGCCGCGCCCGGGCATGAAGTGGTCTACGTGCCCAGCCACCGCAGCCACATGGACTACCTGCTGCTGAGCTACCTGCTGTACGACCGCGGCATCGTGCCGCCGCACATCGTGGCCGGCATCAACCTCAACCTGCCGGTGGTGGGCACGCTGCTGCGCAAGGGCGGTGCGTTCTTCATCCGCCGCTCGATCCGCGGCAACGCGCTGTATTCGGCGGTGCTCAGCGAATACGTGGCCCAGCTGGTGGCCGGCGGTTACTCCATCGAGTACTTCGTCGAAGGCGGTCGCTCGCGGACCGGGCGCCTGCTGCAGCCCAAGGGCGGCATGATCTCGATGACGCTGCGCGCCTTCCTGCGCCAGCCGCGCAAGCCGGTGTTGTTCCAGCCCATCTACGTGGGTTATGAAAAGCTGATGGAGGGCGGCAGCTACCTGGACGAACTGTCCGGCCGGCCCAAGGAGAAGGAATCGATCTGGCAGCTGCTGTGGTCCATTCCCAAGGTGCTCAAGCAGAACTACGGCCAGGTGGTGGTGAACTTCGGCGAGCCGATCGCGCTCAACGACGTGCTGGCCCGCCAGGCGCCGGAGTGGGACGGCCAGCCGGTCGGCGAAGACGAGAAGCCGGCCTGGCTGTCGGGCACGGTGGATCACCTGGCCGAACGCATCCAGGTGCATATCAACGGTGCCGCCGACGTCAATCCGATCAACCTGCTGGCGCTGGCGTTGCTGTCCACGCCCAAGCACGCCATGGGCGAGGCCGACCTGATCGCGCAGATCGAGCTGTGCAAGACGCTGCTGGTGGAAATGCCGTACTCGGACCGGGTCACGGTCACCCCGCATTCGCCCGAGCGCATCATCGCCCACGCCGAGGAAATCAACGTCCTCACCCGCATCAAGCACCCGCTGGGCGACGTGCTCAGCGTCAGCGGCGATACCGCGGTGCTGCTCAGCTACTTCCGCAACAACGTCATCCACCTGTTCACCGCCTCCTCGTGGGTGGCCTGCTGCTTCCAGAACAACCGCCGCATGAGTCGCACCGGGCTGGTCCAGCTCGGCCGCACCGTGTACCCGTTCCTGCAGGCCGAGCTGTTCCTGCCGTGGACCGGCGAGGAGTTCGCCCAGCGCATCGAGCAGACCATCAACGTGTTCGTGCGCGAGGGCCTGCTGCAGAACGTCAATGACGACGACGGCGGCATCCTGGCGCGCAACACCGGGCAGACCGACGAGGTGTTCCGCCTGCGTGCGATCGGGCACTCGTTGCAGCAGGCATTCGAGCGCTATTACATCGCCATCTCGGTGCTGGTGAAGAACGGCCCGGGCACGCTCGGTGCCGCCGAACTGGAAAGCCTGTGCCAGCAGGCCGCGCAGCGCCTGAGCCTGCTGTACGCCCCGGCCGCGCCGGAGTTCTTCGACCGCACCCTGTTCCGGGGCTTCATCCAGAAACTGCGCGAGCTGCGCCTGGTGTGGCCGGACGAAAACAGCAAGCTGCTGTTCGACGACCGCCTGGATGCCTGGGCCAAGGATGCCAAGTTCATCCTCGGCCGCGAGCTGCGCCACACCATCGAACGGGTCAGCCCGGAAGCGGCCAAGCCCGAAGAGCCGGTCAGCACGGATTGACCGGCGTGGGGGCAGGTACCGACCGTGGGTCGGTACAGGCCGTCATGCCGGCTCGTCGGGAATCTGCATGTCCGCCAGCCGCGCGATGCAGTCCTTCAACTGCAGCTTGCGCCGCTTCAGGCGCTTGGCCTCCAGCTCGTCATCGCCGTTGGCGGCCATGCGCTGGATCTGATCGTCCAGCAACCGATGCTCCTGCCGGAGTTCGGCAAGGCGGGTGCTGATCTGCTCGGGCGTGAGGGTCTCCACAGGCTCCGAGCATACACATCCACCGTGCCGGCCGGGAGTGAACGCGGTCACCACCGCGGCCCCGTGATGGTGACGGCGAGCCGGTAGAATGAGGGCCATGAGCGCCGTCCTGCCCCTGCCCGATCCCGTCCCGCGCGCGCGTGATCCGCGTGCGGCCGACGCCGCGCAGGACAAGCTGGCGCGGCGGCTGCGCCGCCAGGTGGGCCAGGCCATCGCCGACTTCGGCATGATCCAGGCCGGCGACAAGGTGATGGTGTGCCTGTCCGGCGGCAAGGACAGCTACACCCTGCTGGACGTGCTGCTGCAGCTGCAGAAGAAGGCGCCCGTCGCCTTCGAACTGGTCGCGGTCAACCTGGACCAGAAGCAGCCCGACTTCCCCGCGCACGTGTTGCCCGACTACCTGGCCTCGATCGGCGTGGCGTACCAGGTCATCGAGCAGGACACCTACTCGGTGGTCAGCCGGGTGATCCCCGAAGGCCGCACGATGTGTTCGCTGTGCTCGCGGCTGCGCCGTGGCGCGCTGTACCGGCACGCTGCCGAACATGGCTTCAGCAAGATCGCGCTGGGCCACCATCGCGATGACAGCGTGGCCACCTTCTTCCTCAACCTGTTCCACCACGCCAAGCTGTCGGCGATGCCGCCCAAGCTGCGCAGCGACGATGGCCGGCACGTGGTGATCCGCCCCCTGGCCTACGTGGCCGAAGCCGATATCCGCGCCTATGCGCAGGCGCGCGCGTTCCCGATCATTCCGTGCAACCTGTGCGGCAGCCAGGACAACCTGCAACGCCGCCAGATCGGCCAGATGCTGCAGCAGTGGGAGCAGCAGCACCCCGGCCGCATCGACCAGATCGCCCGCGCGCTGGGCACGGTCGAGCCTTCGCAGCTGGCCGATGCGCAGCTGTTTGATTTCATGGCGCTGGGGCGTGCCGACGCCGCCACGCCGCCCGTGCCGTCGGCCTGGACCGACGCCGACCCTGCCGACCCGGGCGGCGCTGCCGGGCACGCCTGAGCCGCCCCACGCCCCGTCTTCCCTTCACCCTTATTCCGGACTTCCATGTTCTTTCGCAACCTGACGCTGTTCCGCTTCCCGACCGCCACCGATTTCTCTGACGTGGACACCCTGCTGCCGCAGGTGCTGCTCAAGCCGGTGGGCCCGCTCGAAATGAATTCCCGTGGCTTCATCTCCCCGTTCGGCCGCGAAGAAAAGGCCGTGTTCTCGCACCGCATCGGCGATGCGCTGTGGCTGACCGTGGGCGGTGAGGACAAAATCCTGCCGGGCGCGGTGGTCAACGACCTGCTGGCGCGCAAGCTGGAGGAAATCGAGGAGAAGGAAGGCCGCAAGCCCGGTGGCCGCGAGCGCAAGCGGCTCAAGGACGACCTGCTGCACGAACTGATGCCGCGCGCCTTCGTGAAGAGCTCGCGCACCGATGCGCTGATCGACCTCACCCACGGCTACGTGGCCGTGGACAGCTCCAGCCGCAAGACCGGCGAGAATGTCATGTCCGACATCCGCGGCCTGCTCGGCAGCTTCCCGGCCATGCCGCTGAACGCCGAAGTGGCGCCGCGCTCGATCCTGACCGGCTGGATTGCCGGCGAGGCACTGCCGACCGGGCTGAGCCTGGGCGAAGAGTGCGAGATGAAGGACCCGGCCGAGGGCGGGGCGGTGGTCAAGTGCCAGCACCAGGAACTGCGCTGCGACGAGATCGACAAGCACCTGGATGCCGGCAAGCAGGTGACCAAGCTGGCCCTGGTGTTCGAGGACAACCTGTCCTTCGTGCTCGGCGATGACCTGATCGTGCGCAAGCTGAAGTTCCTGGACGGCGCGCTGGACCAGCTCGAGCACGCCGATGACGATGGCCGCCGCGCCGAACTGGATGCCCGTTTCGCGCTGCAGAGCGGTGAAGTGCGGCGCCTGTTCCTGCTGCTGGAAGAGGCGTTCAAGCTCAGCAAGGCCGACTGACGCACCGGGCCGGGCGACCGGGGGCCCTACCGCCCCCGCCCGCCCGGCCTGAACAGCGCGCAGTCATGTGCCGGTCACCGCCGGCGCTATGCTGTACCCATGTCCGGATTCCTCCGCCGCCTCATTTCGCCGGCTGCCCCCACCCTGCAGCGCGACACGGTACGACTGCGCCTGGACGATGCGGAGATCGACGTGCTGCGCGTGCGCGATCCGCGCGCGCGCCGGATCAAACTCAGCGTGGACGAACGTGGCGTGCGCCTGACCCTGCCGCCGCGGGCCAGCCTGGTGATGGGCGAGCGTTTCCTGGAGCAGCACCGCGACTGGTTGTCCACGCAGCTGCGCAGCTACCAGGCGCAGAACCTGCCGCCGCCGCTGGTGATCGGCGAGGCCGGCGTGTTGCCGTTGCGCGGGGCGCTGCTGCCGTTGCGCTGGGAAAGCGGCCGCTATGCGCGGCTGGACCTGGACGCGGCCGGTGCCTGCCTGCACTGGCCGGCACGCGGCAGCGAGGCAACGCTGCGGCGCACGCTGCGTGAGTTCTATGAGGCCCAGACCCGTGCCGACGTGGGCCAGTGGCTGCCGCGCTACCTGCCAGGCCTGCCGCGCGCACCGGCGCGGCTGCGGCTCAAGGTGATGTCCTCGCAATGGGGCTCGCTGGCTCCCGACGGCAGCATGGCGCTGGACCTGGCGCTGGTGCTGGGGCGGCCGTCGGCGTTCGAGTACGTGCTGGTGCACGAGCTGTGCCACCTGATCCAGGCCAACCACTCCCCGGCGTTCTGGGCCGAAGTGGAGCAGCGTTTTCCCGCCTGGCGGGCCGAGCGCGATTATTTCCAGCACGAAGGCCGGCGCCTGAAGGCGATGTTGCGGCAGACCCTGACCCCGGCGCCGTAGCGCCAACCGTGGCCCGGCGCGCCGTGCCGGCAGCGTGCGTCCGGCCGGCGTTACCTCGCGCTGGCGCGCATCGTCGCGGCCTGCGCCCAACGGGCGGCGACGCGCGGCGCGGTGATGCAGACGGCCTGGTCGGTGACGGTGGTGACCGCGCGCTCGAGCAGCTGGATGTCCGCTTCGTGCTGGCGGGCCACGTGCGGGTCTTCGAAGAAGATCGCGCGCTGGCAGTCGCCCTCCAGCACGCGGTCGGCGATCTGCGCATCGCCGCCCATCGGGCCGCTCTGGTAGCGCTGCACCCAGGGCTGGTCCTGCGGCCAGCCGCGGCTCCAGGCCAGTTCGTTGAGGCGCTGGCCGGTGGTGCCGGTGCCCACCCGGTGGGCGAACCGCGACAGCAGCGCGAAATGCTCGTCGGCGAAGGCCAGGATGGCCGGCTTCATCGCATCGTGGGCGATCAGCGCCAGGGTCTGCCGCGGGAAGGCATGCAGGTCGTCGGCGCCCGGGTCCGGGGCCAGGCCGGCATGCACGCGTTCCACCTCGACCCAGTCGCGCGCGGTGGCCACGGTGGAGATGAAGGGCTTGCCGTTGATCACGCACTGGCGCTTGAGCGCGGTGGCCTCGGGGAAGACCGAGGACGGGTCGACCGGGTCCATCAGGTAGATCGCCCCGTCCAGGGTGCGCTCGGGCGAGCCCATGCCCACCACTTCGGCCACCAGCTTCATCAACCCGCCCTGGCGACCGTTGGGATAGCGCTGCAGCGGCGTGAACCCCGGCAGGAAGCCCAGCTTCTGGATCGCATCGAAGGTGCGCCCCACCGCGTGCAGCTCCACGCCCAGCTCGCGCAGGCCGCCATCGCAGGCGCGCAGCCAGCGGAACAGCGCGGCGTGCTTGTCGTGGTGGTGCAGGCGGTTGGCGGCCAGGCCGATGCGCATGGGCAGGATCCGAGACAGGGCAAGCCGCATTCTATGTCGCTTCCAGCCCAGCGGAAGTGCGAAGTCGATCACCGGCCTTCACGCGTTTTCGTATTAGTTGCATGGTTCGCCGGCAGGCCATAACCGACAGTAGGCGCTGTCAGTCAATCAGGATTCCCTGCCATGACCCTTTCACAAACCCTTCCCAGCCTGTCGGTGCAAACCTTCAGTGCCGACCGCGGCGCACGCATCGGCGCGCTCGGCCGCCTGCTGCGCCATGCGGCCAGCGGTGACGCCGACGTGCTGCTGGCCGGCCTGGCGCGCATGCTCGATGCGCACATCGGCCACGGCCATGGCGACGATGCCAGCAACGAGCGCATCCGCGCGCAGCTGGATGAGATCGAGCTGCTGCTGGCGCTGGAGATCGAGCGCGCCGGCGTGCGCGCGGCCACCGCTGAATCGCGCGCGGCGTAAGCAACGGCCGGGCCCCGCCCGGGGTCAGACCGCCAGCAGCTGGGCGATGCTGGCCGCCGCGTCGCGGCCTTCGGCCACGGCGGTGACCACCAGGTCGGCACCGCGCACGGCATCGCCACCGGCAAACAGGCGCGGGTGCGCGGTCTGGAACGGCAACCGGTCGCGGCCGCCGGCCACGATGCGGCCGTTGCTGCCGGCTTCCACGCCCAGCTCGGTCAGCCAGCCCGGCGCGCTCGGCGAGAAGCCGAAGGCGATGATCACCACGTCCGCCTCCAGCAGCGATTCGCTGCCTTCGATCGGCACCGCGTTGCGGCGGCCCTGGGCGTCGGGTTCGCCGAGCCGGGTCTCCACCACCATCACCCCGATCACCTCATCGTCCGCGCCGGCTTCGATGGACAGCGGCTGGCGATTGAACAGGAACCGCACGCCTTCTTCGCGCGCGTTGGCCACTTCGCGCGCCGAGCCGGGCATGTTGGCTTCGTCGCGGCGGTAGGCGCAGGTCACCTTGGCCGCGCCCAGCCGCACCGCGCTGCGCACGCAGTCCATGCCGGTGTCGCCGCCGCCCAGCACCACCACGCGCTTGCCCTCCAGGTCGGGCAGGGCGATCTGGTCCTCCCAGCCGGCGATCGGGCGGCCATGCGCGTCGCTGCCACTGACGATGCGGCTGTTCTGCACCAGGAAGGGCAGTGCGGGCAGCACGCCCTTGAGGTCCTGGCCCAGCAGGCCGCCATCGGTATAGCGGTAAGCGCCGGTGCCCACGAACACCGCGTCGTACTCGGCCAGCAGCTGCGCCATGCTCACGTCGCGGCCGATCTCCACGCCCAGCCGGAACTGCACGCCCATGCCCTCGAGCACGTTGCGGCGGCGGCTGATGACGGCCTTGTCCAGCTTGAAACTGGGGATGCCGAACTGCAGCAGCCCGCCAATCTGCTCGTAGCGGTCATACACCACCGCCTGGATGCCGGCGTGGGCGAGCTTGTCGGCACAGGCCAGCCCGGCCGGGCCGGCGCCGATCACCGCCACGCGCCTGCCGGTGGGTTCCACGGCGGTCATGTCCGGGCGCCAGCCGGTGGCCAGCGCGGTATCCACGATGTACTTCTCCACCGCGCCGATGGTGACCGCGCCGAATTCCTCCAGCGTGCAGCTGCCTTCGCACAGGCGGTCCTGCGGGCACACCCGGCCGCACACTTCCGGCAGCGGGTTGGTGGAATGGCAGAGCGTGGCCGCTTCATGGATGCGGTTTTCCTGCACCAGCTGCAGCCACTGCGGGATCGCGTTGTGCACCGGGCATTTCCAGCTGCAGTACGGGTTGCCGCAGTCCAGGCAGCGGCCGGCCTGGAACTGCGCGTCTTCCTTGCCGAACTTGCCGTACAGCTCGCCCCAGTCGCCGGAGGTGCGCAGTTCGACCGGGATGCGTTGGGGCATGGTCCGGGGCAGGTCGAGGAACTGGAAGGCTTGCTTGCGGCTCATGGGTGGGCCCTGCGGTGGTGAATTGCCGGCCAACGGCCGGCGATACAGATGGGGTGGCCGGCCAGCGGCCGGCAGTACCGGGATGGGTCAGGCGGCGCGGCGCAGCGATTCGGTGAGCGATTCGATGCTGGCGGCCTTGGGTTTGACCAGCCAGAACTTGCCCACGTAATCGCGGAACTCGTCGAGGATCTGCTGCGCCCAGATGCTGCCGGTCAGTTCGCGATGGCGGCTGATCAGGGTGTGCAGGTGCTGGCGGTGGTTCTCGAAACCCTCGGCGGAGATGCGGTGGATGTCGATCAGCTCGTGGTTGTAGCGGTCCACGAAATCGCGGTCGATATCCAGCACGTAGGCCAGGCCACCGGTGAAGCCGGCGCCGAAGTTCAGGCCCACCTTGCCCAGCACCAGCACGATGCCGTCGGTCATGTACTCGCAGCAGTGGTCGCCGGCGCCTTCGATCACCGCCAGCGCGCCGGAGTTGCGCACGCCGAAACGCTCGCCGGCGCGACCGGCGGCAAACAGCTCGCCCCCGGTGGCCCCGTACAGGCAGGTGTTGCCGATGATGGCCGTGTTGCGCGCCTCGAAGCGCGCGCCACGCGGCGGGCGCACCACCAGGCGGCCGCCGGCCATGCCCTTGCCCACGTAGTCGTTGGCTTCGCCTTCCACTTCCAGCTGCAGGCCGCCCACGTTGAAGGCGCCGAAGCTCTGCCCGGCGGTGCCACGGAAGCGCAGGGTCAGCGGCGCGTCACTCATGCCCTGGTTGCCGTGCACGCGCGCGATGGCGCCGGACAGGCGGGTGCCGATGGAGCGGTCGGTGTTGTGGATCAGGAAGCGGTGCTCGCCGCCCAGCTTGCCGGCGATGGCCGGGGCCAGCAGGCCGTCCATCTGCGTGGCCAGGCTGTCCGGCGATTCGTACAGGCGCTGGGCCGCGCAATGGCTGCCTTCGTAACGGGCCGGATGCAGCAGCCGCGACAGGTCCACGCGCACGCCCGGCCGCGGCGATACCTCCAGCTGCTGCAGCAGGTCGGTGCGGCCCACGATCTCGTCCAGCGAGCGCACGCCCAGGTAGGACAGCCAGCCGCGCACTTCCTCGGCCAGCAGCCGGAAGAAGTTCTCCACGCGCTCGGGCAGGCCGGTGAAGTACTGCGCGCGCAGGCGCTCGTCCTGGGTGGCCACGCCGGTGGCGCAGTTGTTGAGGTGGCAGATGCGCAGGTACTTGCAGCCCAGCACGATCATCGGCGCGGTGCCGAAGCCGAAGCTGTCCGCGCCCAGCAGCGCGGCCTTGATCACGTCCAGCCCGGTCTTCAGGCCGCCGTCGGTCTGCAGCAGGGTGCGCCCGCGCAGGTCGTTGGCCACCAGCGCCTGGTGCGACTCGGCCACGCCCAGTTCCCACGGCCCGCCGGCATAGCGGATCGAGCTCACCGGCGAGGCACCGGTGCCGCCATCGTGGCCGGACACGGTGATCAGGTCGGCGCCGGCCTTGACCACGCCGGCGGCAATGGTGCCCACCCCGGCGTGGCTGACCAGCTTGACCGAGACCAGCGCCTCCGGATTGACCTGCTTGAGGTCGTAGATGAGCTGGGCCAGGTCTTCGATGGAGTAGATGTCGTGGTGCGGGGGCGGGGAGATCAGGCCGATGCCCGGCTTGGCATAGCGCAGCCGCGCGATCAGCTCGTTGACCTTGTGCCCGGGCAGCTGGCCGCCTTCGCCGGGCTTGGCGCCCTGGGCCACCTTGATCTGCAGCACCTCGGCGTTGACCAGGTACTCGGCGGTGACGCCGAAGCGGCCCGAGGCCACCTGCTTGATCTTGCTGCGCTTGTGGGTGCCATAGCGCACCGGGTCTTCGCCGCCTTCGCCGGAATTGCTGCGCCCGCCCAGCTTGTTCATGGCGATGGCCAGGGCCTCGTGCGCCTCCGGGGAGAGCGCGCCGAGGCTGATGGCGGCGGTGTCGAAGCGGCGGAACAGGTCTTCGGCCGGGGCCACTTGGTCCAGCGGCGTGGGCGTGGGCGCGGCCTTGAGCTGCAGCAGGTCGCGCAGCGCCGACACCGGGCGGCCGTGCACGGCCTCGCAGTAGCGCTGCCAATCGGCCGCATCGCCACTGCGCGCGGCTCGCTGCAGGGTCATGACCACGTCGGGGTTGTACATGTGGTACTCGCCGCCGTGCACGTACTTGAGCACGCCGCCCACGTCCGGGCGCAGCAGGTCGTTCCAGGCCCGTACGGTGAGCTCGCGGGCTTCATCATCCAGGCGCGCAAAGCCCACCCCGGCCACGCGCGAGGCGGTGTCGGGGAAGCACAGGCCGACCACCTCGTCATCGAGGCCGACGATCTCGAACAACTGCGCGCCACGGTAGCTGGCCACCGTGCAGATGCCCATCTTGGAGATGATCTTGGACAGGCCCTTGTAAATGCCCTTGCGGTAACGGCGGCCGATCTGCGACTGCTCGCCGCCCTTGCTGAGCTGCAGGATGCCACGCCGGCCCAGGTCGAACAGGGTCTGGTAGGCCAGGTAGGGGTACACCGCGGTGGCACCGAAGCCGAGCAGGCAGGCCATGTGGTGCGGGTCGCGCGCGGTGCCGGTTTCCAGGATCAGGTTGACGTCGCAGCGCAGCCCGGCGTTGGACAGGTGGTGGTGCACCGCGCTGGTGGCCAGCAGGGCATGCACCATCGGGCGGTCGGCCACCGGGTAGCGATCGCTCAGCAGCAGCATCACGATGCCCGCGCGCGCGGCCGCTTCGGCCTCGGCGCAGATGCGCTCGATGCCGGCCTTGAGGCCTTCCTCCAGGCTGTAGGAGAGGTCGATCAGGCGGTTCTTCTCGACGTACTGCTCCATCTTGATCAGCTGGCGCAGCTTGCGCTGGCTGAGCACCGGCGAGTTGAGGATGACGTGGTTCACCGTCTCCGCGCCGGCATGGAAGATGTTGGTCTCCTTGCCGAGCTGGGTGGTGAGGGACATGACGCAGTCTTCGCGCAGCGGATCGATCGGCGGGTTGGTGACCTGCGCGAACGCCTGGCGGAAGTAGTCATACAGCGGGCGGCTGTGCTGGCTGAGCACGGCCATGGGCGTGTCATCGCCCATCGAACCGGTGGCTTCCTGCTCGGTCTCGGCCAGCGGGCGCAGGATCTGCTCCACTTCCTCGGTGCTGAGCTGGAACAGCTTGTGATAGCTGCGCAGGGTGCGCTCGTCGAACGGCTCCTCCACCAGCGAGGGATCGATCAGTTCGGTCTGCAGGTAGGTCACGCCCTGCTGCAGCCACTGCTTGTACGGGGCGCGGCCACGGTTGATGCGGTCGATGGCGTCCGAATCGAGCAGGTCGCCGCGCTTGAGGTCGATGGCCATCATCTCGCCCGGCCCCAGCTTGCCCTTGCGCACCACGCGCTCGGCCGGCACTTCCCACACACCCGCTTCGGACGCGACCAGGAAGTGGCGGTCGGAGGTGAGCATCCAGCGCGCCGGGCGCAGGCCGTTGCGGTCCAGCGTGCACGCCGCATAGCGGCCGTCGCAGGCGACGATGCCGGCCGGGCCGTCCCACGGCTCGCTGTTGAGGCCGTAGAACTCGTAGAACGCGGCCAGGTCGGGGTCCTTGAACTCCAGCGACTGGGTGGCCGGCGGCACCAGGATGCGCAGCGCCTGGATCAGCTCCATGCCGGCACTGACCATCAGCTCGAGCATGTTGTCCAGGCTCTGCGAATCCGAGCCGTGCATGGCGATCACCGGGTCGAATTCGCCGATGTCGAAGCGCGGCGTCTTCCACACCTTGCTGCGCGCCTGCGCCCAGCGGCGGTTGCCCTCGATGGTGTTGATCTCGCCGTTGTGGGCGAGCATGCGGAACGGGTGGGCCAGCGGCCAGCGCGGCAGGGTGTTGGTGGAAAAGCGCTGGTGGAACACGATCGCGCTGGAGGCCAGGTCGTTGCGCTGCAGGTCCACGTAGAAGCGGCTGAGCTTGTCCGGCAGCACCATGCCCTTGTAGCTGATGGCGTTCGGGCTGAGCGTGGTGACGTAGTAGTCGGCGTGGTCGCGCAGCTGCTGTTCGCTGCGGCGGCGGGCCAGGAACAGGGCCAGGGTGAAGGCCGCCTCGTCCTGGTCGGTGCCGGCATCGACGAAGACCTGTTCGATGCGCGGCAGGGTGTCGCGGGCCAGTTGCCCGCACACGCTCGGGTCGGTCGGCACCTCGCGCCAACCGACCGGTCGACAGCCGGCGTGGCGCAGTTGCGCTTCCAGCGTCTGGCGGCAGGCCTGCGCGGCGGCGGCGTCGTGCGGCAGGAACACCACGCCGGCGGCGAAGCGCGCGCCTAGGGTGAGCCCGGCCTCGGCGGCGAGGGCCTTGAGGAAGACGTCCGGGCGGCGCAGCAGCAGGCCGCAGCCATCGCCGGTGATGCCATCGGCGGCCACGCCACCGCGGTGGGTCATGCGCGACAGCGCGGCAATGGCGGTGTCCACCAGCAGGCGGGACGGTTGATCGTCGAGCTGGGCGACCATGCCAAAACCACAGGCGTCGCGCTCATCGTGCGGGTCGTAAAGCCCTTGGCGGTTGCGGGGGGCCATCTCTGCCTCAATGTCGGGTGAGCGGCGACACTCGTCCCCGCTCAATCCGTTGAGCGCATCTGGAGGCACCGGATGACTCGACTAGATCACAGTTGCTGCAACGCCGCAATACACGGTTGCAGGCGCAACCAAACCCCTTCAAAAGCGGCCTGGAAGTGACTTCCAGGCCTGCCCTGTTCAGCCGCAGCGGAGGCCGCTGACGTTGCCCTTTTCGTCCACTTCGATGTTCAGCCGTTCGCCGACGAATTCCATCGTGGTGGCATCGGTGGGCTTGAGCACGCGCAGCTGCTGGGCGCTGGCATCCTGCTGGGCCTGGTTGCCCACCGCATCGGAATACGCCTGGCCGACCAGGCTCTGCACCTGGGTGGCGTCGCAGGTGCCCACCGGCGGCGCTTCCAGCGCCTTGCCTGCTTCATCGGTGGGGGCGGCCGCGGCTTCGGCGGCCTTCTGCGCATGGGTGCCCACCGCTTCCTGCTCGTCCATCGGCGGGGCCTGGCAGGCGGCCAGCGCCAGCAGGGTGGGAAGGAGGGCCGCAAGGCCAACAGAACGCCGCAGGCGGCGGAACGACAAGGACGGCATCGAGACTCCAGACATCGAACCAGGGAAACCTTGGAGGATATCGCCAAGCGCGGCGTGAGGTGTTCGTGTTGTGTTATTGACGCGGCCTCGCACCGCTACCGGGTATCACTGCCTGCCCTGTCCGTTGCCGCCGCCGATGAGCCCCAGCCGTCCTGCCGCCACCCCCGAAGCCGCCGCTGCCCGCGAGGCCGGCCTGCGCTATGTCACTGACGAGATGCCCGGCCTGGCGCGGCGGCGCGCCGGCAAGGGCTTCAGCTACCGCGATGCCGACGGCGCGGCGGTGCGCGATGCGCCCACCCTGGCCCGCATCCGCGCGCTGGCGATCCCGCCGGCCTACACCGACGTGTGGATCTGCGCCTCGCACAACGGCCACCTGCAGGCCACCGGCCGGGACGCGCGCGGGCGCAAGCAGTACCGCTACCACGCCGACTGGGCGCGGGTGCGTGGCGACGGCAAGTTCGACCGGGTGATCGCCTTCGGCACGGCGCTGCCCACCCTGCGCCGGCGCGTGCGCCGCGACCTCAAGCTGCCCGGCTTCCCGCGCGACAAGGTGCTGGCCATCGTGGTGGCGCTGCTGGCGCAGACCCTGGTGCGCGTGGGCAATGAGGTCTACGCCCGCGACAACCGCTCCTACGGGCTGACCACGCTGCGCAACCGGCACCTGGCGCTGGTCAAGGGCGGGCGGGCGCAGATGCGCTTCCGCGGCAAGTCCGGGCAGGCGCACGAGGTGGACGTGGACGATCGCCGCCTGGTGACGCTGATCCGCGGGTGCCAGCAGCTGCCCGGGCAAGCGTTGTTCCAGTACCGCGATGACGACGGCGCGGTGCAGCCGGTGGATTCGGGCATGGTCAACGACTACCTGCATGATGCGATGGGCGAGGACTTCAGCGCCAAGGACTTCCGCACCTGGGGCGGGACGCTGGAAGCCATCCGCCAGTTTGCCATCACCGAGCTGCCCGAACCCGCCAGCGAACGCGCGCTGGCGGCGTTGCAGAAACAGGTGGTGTGCGAGGTGGCGACCCTGTTGGGCAATACGCCGTCGGTGTGCCGCAAGTCCTACATCGATCCGTGCGTGTTCGACGGCTGGCGCGCCGGCTCGCTCAAGGCGCTGGCCGGCCTGCGCGGCGAGCGGCAGTGGGAACTGGCCACCCTGAAGGTGCTCAAGGCCGCGCGGCGCACGGTCAAGCGCGCGCGCGCGGCCTGAGCGGGCGATCAGCCGCAGTAGAGCGCGGTGATGTTGTTGGTGCCGCCGGTTTCGATGGTGAGGCGGTCACCGCCGGTTTCCGCGCCCGGGGTGGGGTTGGCCGCGCCGCTGGCGGTGGGGCCGCTCTCCTCGCGCTCGCCGCGCACCACGTTGACCTGCAGGCTGTCGCTGTCCACGCGGGCGCGTTCGACGGTGGCGGCCGAGGCGGCCAGCCCGACGGCGCCGCGCACCTTGTCCACGTGGCACTGGCCGGAAATGACGCCATCGATGGGCTGTACCTGCGCCATCGGCGTGGTGCTGCATGCGGTCAGCAGGGCCAGGGTGGCGGCGGTGATGAGGGGGCGATACATGGGCGAGGCTCCAGCGGGGTTTCCGGCCTGCAGCCTGCCGCGCGGCGCGTATGCGGCGGATGAATGATGCCGCCGCGCCAGCGCCCGGTGCACGCCAGCGCTGCGCCTTGCACGGTACGCGCACATCCTGCTCACCGGCTCTAGCCACGCGATTGCGCACACTGCACCGGCACTCGAACGCTGTCGCAAAGGAGCCGCCATGGCCACCCGCAAGACCTCGACCCGTCCCCCGTCCTCCGCTGCCACCACCGCCCGCAAGGCGGCGCGCAAGCCGGCCAAGCCGGCAGCCGAACGCAGCCCGGTGGTGAAGACCGCCACCCGCAAGGCGGCCGCCGGCGACCCGCGCGCCGCGCGCGTTGCCGCCCGCCAGCGCCGCCTGCAGGACCAGGAAAAGGCCAAGGACGCACGCGTGGCGAAGAAGGCCACCGGCAAGACCGCGAAAAAGGCCACCCAGGCCGGCAGCCGCAGGCAGCCGGAGAAGATGCCCGCCCAGCAGCTGGCCAAGCCCGGCAACGAGCATGCGCTGGAGCTGGCACCGCGCTTCCTCGCCCCTGACTACATGGGCAGCGGCAAGCTGGCCGGCAAGCGCGCGATCATCACCGGCGGCGACTCGGGCATCGGTCGCGCGGTAGCCGTGCTGTTCGCCCGCGAAGGCGCCGACGTGGCCGTGCTGCACCTGGACGAGGATGCCGATGCGCAGCTCACCCGCCAGCACGTGGAGGCCGAAGGCGGCCGCTGCGTGGTGATCGCCGGCGACGTCCGCGACCCCCGGTTCTGCAACCGCGCGGTGAAGCAGGTGGCCAAGGCATTCGGCGGGATCGACATCCTGGTCAACAACGCCGCCTTCCAGCTGCATTGCGAGCGCCTGGAAGACCTGGAGGACGCGCACCTGCAGGAGACCCTGCAGACCAACATCGGCGGTTACATCCAGATGGCGCGCGCGGTGCTGCCGCACCTGCAGGAAGGCGACTGCATCATCAACACCGGCTCGGAGACCGGGCTGTTCGGCAGCAAGGCGCTGATCGACTACTCGGCCACCAAGGGCGCCATCCACGCCTTCACCAAGGCGCTGGCCAGCCAGTTGCTGCCGCGCGGGATCCGGGTCAACGCGGTGGCGCCGGGGCCGGTGTGGACGCCGCTGAACCCGGCCGACAAGCCGGCCGACGACGTGGCCGAGTTCGGCAAGGACAGCGACATGGGGCGCCCGGCGCAGCCGGAAGAACTGTCGCCGGCCTATGTGTTCCTGGCCTCGCCGGTGACCGCCAGCTACATCAGCGGGGTGATCCTGCCGGTGATGGGCGGGCCGCGCGGCTGACGCCGGTTGGCGGCGATGCCATGGGCGCGGCCGGCGCACCGTCGCCCTCGCGGGCGGCGGGCGTCGCCGACGGCGATTGATAGAACGCGGCCACCTGCGCGATGAATTCCTGCGGGTTGGCGCCGACCAGGTTGGTGAGCACCACCACCGCCAGGTCCTGCTCGGGATACACCACGAAGGCGGCGCGCGCGCCGCCGATGCCGCCCACCTGCAGCGACGGTTGCGTGCCCATTACCGGCCAGCCGGCCGCCCAGGCGCCGTCGGCGCCGCTGGCCAGGCGTTCGGGCTGCCACATGCGGTGTACGCCGGCGGGCTTGAGCAGCTGCCCCTTCGACAGCGCGATCAGCCAGCGGCCCACCTCGTCGGCGGTGGTGAGGAGGCCGGCACCGGCCCACAGTTCCGGTGAGACGTCGTAGAACCAATGCGACAACCGCGCCGGCGCCCCGGGCGCGTCGGTCCTGCGCGGGAACCAGCTGTAGATCGTGGCCGCATCGGCGGTGAGGTCGTAACTGTCGCCGAAGGTGGTGCGCGGCATGCCCACCACGTCGAACTGATGGCGGGCCATGTACTGCGCATACGGGACGCCGGCCTGGCGGGTGATGATCCGCGCCAGCAGCACGTAGTTGGTCTGGTTGTACCGGTAGCGCGCGCCCGGTTCGGCTTCCATCGGCAGCGCGGTGACCTGCGCCCACGCCGCCTGTTCGCTGCCGCCGCCGAGCAGGCCCTGTGCGTCGAGGATGTCGGGCAGGCCGGAAGTGTGGGCGAGCAGCTGGCGCACCCGCACCTTGCCCCATGCCGCCGGCAGATCGGGGAGATAACGCGACACGGGGGCCTGCAGGTCCACGCGCCCGGCCTGTGCCAGTTGCGCCATCGCCACCCCGGTGAAGGCCTTGGTGGCCGAGTTGAGCGGGAAGCGCGTGGCCGGCGTGGCCTGCACGGCGTTCTCCACGTTGGCCAGGCCATAGGCCTCGGACAGCACCATCGCGCCGTCCTTGACCACCGCGATCTGCAGGCCGGGGATGCCCTTGTCCTGCATCGTGCGCTGCACGAACTGGCGGGCCTGCGCGTTGGCCGGCGCCCACGCGGTGGACGGGGCGGCCAGGCACGCCAGGGGCAGCACGAGGGCGGCCAGGACGATGGCACGGAGGGAGCGAGCGCGCATGCGGTGTTCCTTGGGCAGGGGCAGCGGCGCCGGGCGCCGCAGGCGCGGGGCATCCGCGCTCGCAGGGTTGGATGTGGCCGGGGGCCAAAAGGTTTAAGCGCACCGCCGTCGTCGACCTTTCGTCGGGACGGGCCATCGGGCACTTGACGACAGTTGTAGTCACTGGCACGGTAGCGACACGTGTAGTCATCGGAGCGTGCCATGCGCGGCAAGACCATCGGGGACCAGGAACTGGCCCTGTTGCAGTACATAGCAGAACAGGGCGGTGCCACCGTGGGCGAGGTGGCGGCCGGGTTTGGCGAAGAACGCGGGCTGGCCCGCTCGACCGTGCTGACCATGATGGAGCGCCTGCGCGGCAAGGCCTACCTGCAGCGCCGGCAGGTGCAGGGCGTGTACCGCTACGCCGCCACCACCGGCCAGGACAGCGTGGTGCAGGGCGCGGTGGCCAGCTTCGTGGAGAAGACCCTGCAGGGGTCGGTGTCGCCGTTCGTGGCCTTCATGTCGCACAAGGCCGAGGTCAGCGACCAGGAACTGGCCGAGCTGGAAGCACTGGTCGCGCAGCTGCAATCACGCAAGCGGGAGGGCTGAGCCATGGAGAGCACGATGATGGAACTGCTGATGCGGCTGGCATGGACCAGCGTACAGAGCGCGGTACTGGTGGGCCTGGTCTGGGCCGTGTGCCGGTGGCTGCCGGGCCTGCCGCCGGCCACGCGCTGCCGGCTGTGGTGGCTGGTGGCCGCGCAGGCGGTGCTGGGCCTGGTATGGAGCAACCCGCTGGAACTGGCGGTGTTGCCGGCGCCGGCGGCCGCGCCGGTGGTCCAGGCGCTGGGCGCACCGGTGGCCGACAGCGCGGTGACGTGGGCGCCCGCCGCATTGGACAGCGTGGCGATGGCCGCGCCGCAGGCGGCGACGTGGTCCTGGCCGCTGCTGCTGCTGGCGGTGTGGGCAGCGGGCGTGGCGGTGCTGGTGCTGCACAGCCTGCGCGGCTATCGCGCCAGCCGCGCGCTGGTCAACGCGGCGGCGGCGTGCACCGATGCCTCGCTGCGGCAGGCGCTGCACCTGGCGGCGGAGGCGCATGGCCTGCGCCGCGCGCCAGCGCTGAAGATCTCCGCGCAGATCCACTCGCCGCAGCTGATCGGGCCGTGGCGGCCGGTGTTGCTGCTGCCCGCGCGCGAATTGCCGGCGATGGCCGCCGACGACCTGGACATGGCGCTGACCCATGAACTGATCCACCTGCAGCGGCGCGACCTGTGGTGGGGACTGCTGCCGGCGCTGGCCCAGCACCTGTTCTTCTTCCACCCGCTGGTGCACCTGGCGGCGCGCGAATATGCGCTGGCCCGCGAAGAGGCCTGCGATGGCGCCGTGGTGGCCGGGCACGGGCATTGCCGGCACGACTACGGCCGCCTGCTGGTGCAGCTGGGCGTGGCGCCACGGCCGGCGGTGGGCGTGGCCAGTGCCTCGCCCAACTTCCGCAGTCTCAAGCGGCGCCTGCTGAGCCTGCAGCAGACCCGGCGCTTCCCGCGCGTGGCGGCCATGGCGATCACGGCGATGTTCGTGGTGGTGGGCATTGCGCCGCTGCGACTGGTGGCGGCGCCCCCACCGCCGGCCCCGCCGCCGCCGGCACCGACGGCCCCCCACGTGCCACCGCCGCCGTCTGCGCCGCTTGCGCCCCCCAACCCGCCTGCCCCGTCGCTGAAGGCATCACCCGCTTCACCGGCCGTGCCTGCGGCACCCGCGGCACCCGCGGTGCCGGAAGCGCCGGCCGTCCCGCGTGTCGCGCGCGTGTCGACGCTGCTGCAGCCGCTGGGCCGGGAGGTGTCGATGGTGACCCACGGCCAGGTCAACCTGTCACGCCAGGCGGCCCAGGCCTTCGTGCTGATGGACGGCGACGACAACTTCGTCGATGCCTCGGTGGCCGATCTCAAGCAGGCGCAGCGCGACGTGGCCGACGGAACGCCGGCGCTGTGGGTACGCCGTGGCCAGGCGCGCTACCTGATCCGCGATCCGGCGGTGCTTCGCCCACTGGCCCGCAACCAGGCCGAAGTGGCGGCACTGGGCAATGCCCAGGCCGCACTGGGTGATCGCCAGTCGTTGTCGGGCGAGCAGCTGGCCAAGCTGAGCATGCAGGTCACCGCCGATGTCATGGCGCATGTCGATGTGGACGCCGTTGCCCGGGCGGCGGGACGCCAGGCCGGCATGGACGCCGCCGCCGAAGCCAACCAGGCCGCACGCCAGGCGCGCACCACCGCGGTGCGGGCGATCGATGCGCAGCAGATGGCCCGGGTGGCCCGCGAACAGGCCGAACTGGGCCGTGAACAGGCGCGCCTGGCCCAGCAGCAGAGCGTGGCCTCGGCGCGGGCCGCACGCGCGGTGCGCACGGCCATCGACCAGGCGATCGCCAGCGGCAAGGCCGAACGCCTGCGCGATTGACCGCGCTGCCACGGCGGCCGGCGCTGCGATGCCGGCCGCCGCGATGGGCCGCGGTCTTGGTCAGCCGCAGTTGGCGCGCACGATCTTGTTCTGTTCGTCCACTTCAATGCTCAGGCGGTCTTCGCGGAAGTCCATGGTCATCGCCATGCCCGGCTTGAGCACGCGCGCATGGCGTGCGCCGCTGGCCTGCACGGCCTGCTTGAGCACGGCTTCGCTGGCGGTCTGGCCGACGAAGGGGGCGATCTTTTCCGGGTCGCAGCGTGCGGCCGCATCGGCCCCGGCGGCCATCGGCTCGGAGGTCGGGGCGGGCGTGGTGCGCTTCGGCGGCTGGCTGCAGGCAACCAGCGGCAACGCACAACCCAGGGCAAGCAGGAAGGACAGGCGCATGCGGGGATCCTCGCGGAATGAGTGCACCCAGTCTGCGAGATCGACGCGTTAGGGCGCGTCAACGCCGCCGCCCCGGGCCGATGCCTGGCGCCAACGCCCGCTCATCGGAAAACCGCCGGGAACCGAGAGCCGCTTCACACTTTTGGCCGGCAGTGGCGCCCCGGACGATGACGCGATTGCCCTTGACGCTGCTAGCGTCGTCGGACTGCATTCTCGAGAAGGAACCTCGCATGTCCAGTCCTGCCCGCGTCACCATCGACAACCGCACCGCCACCGCGCTCACCACCCACGTCACCCGCAACTACTGGGTGGAGGGCGATGGCGCCAGCATCGACGGCAAGTCCATCCCCGCGCACAGCCAGCAGGCGTTCGACATATCCGCCAAGACCGGCCACCACGGCGAGCTGGATATCCAGCTGCTGGAAACCGGCTCGCGGCGCCTGATCGCCACGCTGGACATCAAGAGCATCAAGGACCCGCAGGACGGCCACGGCCTGCAGCCGAGGTCGGACATCGATGGCCTGCAGATCACCGCCGTGGGCCATCGCAGTTCGCCCGGCGCCAGCGACCTGCGCCGCATCGAGGTGACCCTGCTCGATGCCAGCACCGCGCGGCTGCCCTACAACCAGGTGTCGATGAAGGCCTCGCACAACAGTTACCAGCGCGATGAGAGCCTGATCGACCAGATCCGCTGGGACAACACGACGCCCTACAACAGCGGCTGTGGCGCGGTGGAGCTGGATATTTCGCAGTCCAGCGATGGCAAGGCATGGTCGGTCGGCCACGACGCCAGCTACCACGAGCACTACCGGCAGCTCTCCGGTTTCCTGGCCGACCTGACCGCGTGGGCCCGCGAAACCCCCGGCCACGACGTGATCACCCTGCACCTGGACCTCAAGCACACCGCCACCGCGAATTTCCCCGCCGAGCTGGATGCCTACCTGCGCGACCGCCTGCCGGAAGGGTCGGTGTATTCGCCGGCCGCTTTGATGGGCACCGCGCCCACCCTGGCCAAGGGCGCCGAGGCGAACGGCTGGCCGACGCTGGAGGCACTGCGCAACCGCTTCATCATCTGCATCACCGGCGATGGCGATGACAAGAAGACCTACGCCGAGACCGATCCCAAGGCACGGCTGTGTTTCGCCGACAAGGACATCGACGCCGACGGCACGCCATCTGACGCGCATCGGGTGTTCTTCAACATCCACATCCTGCATGCGAGCCGGGACAAGTGGATGAAGACCTTCCGCGACAACGCGGGCAAGCCGCAGGTGATCACGCGCGCGTATGAAGCCAACAGCGAAGACAACTGGAACGATTGCCTCAACAGCGGCTGCAACCTGATCGCCACCAACAAGATCCGCGGGCATGCGTGGGCCATGGTGGGCACGCAGCGGTTTGCCAGGAAAGTGCCGCTGGTCTGAGCACCGGGCGCTGCCTGCCGGCGCGGCAGGCAGCGTTGGCCGCGTGGCTCACCCGCCCTGCAGGGCCAAGGTCTCGCGTTCGCGCTGGTGTTCGGCCACCAGCCGCTGCATCAACAGCGACAGCGTCACCACGTCCTGGTGGTTGTGCTCGGCCACCCGGCGCAGGTTGACCGCGTTGCCGCCGCGCAGGTAATTGAGCCAGGCCGCCGGGGCTTCCGAACCGGGCAGGTCGTCCTCGCGCACGATCTGCAGCAGCTGCCGCTCGATGGTGGCCAGCCGGCAGTTTTCCCAGGTGCCGCGGTAACGCCGGCGGGTGGGGAACAACAGGTCCACGTGGTCCAGCGGGGTGATCGGGCAGCGTTGCCGGGCCAGCCGGTAGCGGGTCTTCAGCAGCGGCGCGTCGTAGCAGCGGCCGTTGTAGCTGCAGAACACCGTGGCCGGCTGCAGCCAGCCGGCAAAGGCGCGCAGCATGGCGGTCTCGGCGGCCAGGGTGGTCATCAGCAGCTGGCGGATGCGCAGGCCCTCGCCCTGTTCGGGATGGGCATGCCAGTCGGCGGCGCCGATCATGAAGGCGCGGGTGCCGGTGCCGCCGGCCAGGCCGGTGGTTTCGGTATCGAAGAACATCAGGTTCTGCGGCTGCACCTGTTCGCCTTCGCGCTTGGCGAAGGCCAGCGACAGCGGCACGGTGGGAATGGGCTGGGGCAGGAAGGATTCGATCAGGAACAGCCCGGGTGCGATCTCCTCGCCGGGAACGTGGCGGTCCTGGGCGCTGGCGCGCGGTTTGGCGGCCACGCCGGCGCCGCGCCCGCGCAGGCCAAGCAGGCGATGCAGGCCGCCCACGTCGGGTTTGCGCAGTGCCGGTGCAGGCGTTGGCCTGGGCGCGGCGGGCGGCGCGGCAACCCCGGTGGCCTTGTGGCGGATTTCCTGTTCCACCCAGGCGAAGACCGAGCCCGGTGCGGGCGGCCGGCCGTGGGTGTCGTTGGCGGCCGACGGGGTGGGCGCGGTGGCGGGCGCCGACGCGTTGGCCGGTGCCGGCCCCCGGTGGGCACCGGCGGGATGACCGGCGCCCACCGGGGGCGTGGCATCGCCGGCCTGCCGGCGCAGCAGGCGCAGTTTGTCCAGGCTCAGGCTCACTGCGGCACCACCTCGGCATGGGCGGTGTGGTGAGCCCCGGTCGCAGGCAGCGCCTGCGCGTCGAACAGCGCCAGCACCTTCAGCGCCAA
Organism: Stenotrophomonas sp.; assembly: GCF_036662295.1. Lineage (GTDB taxonomy): Bacteria > Pseudomonadota > Gammaproteobacteria > Xanthomonadales > Xanthomonadaceae > Stenotrophomonas. Next base: position 74,675 of record NZ_JAVWXA010000002.1, on the reverse strand, counting down.
CGCCTTGGGCGTGGTGTCGTCCTGCTCCTGCCCGGCCAGTACCGGACCCACGCAGGCCGGGCAACCGGCCTTGCAGTCGCAGCGCTCCACCAGTTCGCGCGCGCGCATCAGCAGTTCGTCCTGGCGCAGCCACAGCGGCTCGCTCAGGCCCACGCCGCCGGGGAAGTTGTCGTACAGGTACACGGTGGGCACGAACTGCTGCTGCAGCTCGATCGCGCTGGCGTCGAACTCGGCCCCGCGCAGCTGGCCGCGGCCGCTCTGGTCGGCGATCGCAAACCACGCGCCATCGCCATTGCCGACGGCCTTCTGCAGGTCGCGCGCGTCGGCCATCACCGCCACGGTGGCCACGATGTGCAGCGCGTAGGCCGCGCCGAGGAAACCGTCCAGCGCTTCCTGCTTGCTGTCGAACGCGGTCAGCAGCAGCGCCTGTGGCAACTGCCACCACACCGCGGTGGTGTGCAGCTCCTGGTCGGGCAGGTTGACCGGGCCGTAGCCGATGTTCTCGTGGGTGTAGTAGCGGATCTTCTTGTAGCCGGCCACGCGCCGCACCACGTGCACTTCGCCGTGGTGCGCATCGCCCTGGCCGGCGAGGCAGCCGTCGAAACGGTCCAGCACCTTGAGCTTGGTGAAGTCGATGCTGTCGGTGTAGTAATCGACATGGGTGCGGGTGACGTAGGCCTTGCGCCCTTCCCAGTCCAGCCGCTCCACCTGGTAGGGCGTGGACTGCACCATGTGGATGGCGCCCTCGTACAGGGTCAGCGCGGCGGCCGAGTAGTCCACCTCGGCGATGATCTGCTGCTTGCCGTCGCTGCGGTCCACCACCACGAAGTTGCCGTCGGCCACCGAGCGCAGGCTCACCGCGTTGGCCGGGTAGCTGTCGGCGATCCATTCCCAGCGGTCGCCCTCGCGGTGGATCACCTCGGTCTCGGCCAGCGCTTCGAGGAACACCAGCGGGTCGATCGGGCCGAACGGGTCGCCGGCCAGGAACGGCAGTTCGAAGGCGGCGCAGCGGATGTGGTCGAACAGGATCAGCGGCTGGTCCGGGGCGATGCGCGCATGCTCGGGCGAGGCGTCGGCAAAGAAGTCCGGGTGGCGCACCACGTACTGGTCCAGCGGCTGCGAACTGGCCACCAGCACGCCCAGCGCGGGCTGCTGGCGGCGCCCGGCGCGGCCGAAGCGCTGCCAGGTGGCGGCCACGCTGCCGGGGTAGCCGTTGAGCACCACCACGTCCAGGCTGCCGATGTCCACGCCCAGCTCCAGCGCCGAGGTGCTGACGATGCCGTCGATCTGGCCGGCGCGCATGGCCCGCTCGGTCTCGCGGCGCTCGGTGGGCAGGTAGCCGCCGCGATAGGCGCGGATGCGGGCCGGCTTGCGCGGGTCGTGGTCGAAGATGTCCTTGAGGTACTTGGTCAGCACCTCCACCATCAACCGGCTCTGGGCGAAGATCAGCGTCTTCAACCCGGACTTGATCGCGATGCGGGCAATGCGGTTGCTCTGCGAACGCGCCGAGGCGCGCAGGCCGAGGTCGGCGTTGACCACCGGCGGGTTCCACAGCAGGACATGCTTGGGGCCGGTGGGCGCGCCGGATTCGGTGATGGGGGTGACCGGCGCTTCGATCAGCGCCTGCGCATGCGCCTGCGGGTTGCCGATGGTGGCCGAGCACAGGATGAACTGCGGCTCCACCCCGTAGAAGGCACAGATGCGCTTGAGCCGGCGCAGCACGTTGGTGACGTGGCTGCCGAACACGCCGCGGTAGGTGTGCACTTCATCGATCACCACATAGCGCAGGTTCTCGAAGAACTGCGCCCACTTGGTGTGATGCGGCAGGATTGCCTGGTGCAGCATGTCCGGGTTGGACACCACGATGTCGCCGTGCAGGCGGATGGCCTGGCGCGCATCGCCGGGGGTATCGCCGTCGAAGGTGAAGGCCTTGACGCCCAGGTCGCCGGCGCGATTGAGTTCCAGCAGCTCGGCCACCTGGTCCTGGGCCAGCGCCTTGGTCGGGAACAAGTACAGCGCCTTGGCCTTGCCCTGCATGGCCGCACTGACCACCGGCAGGGTGTAGCACAGCGACTTGCCGCTGGCGGTGGGGGTGACGATGGCCACGTGTTCGCCGCGCTGGGTGGCCGCCCACGCCTCGGCCTGGTGGCTGTAGAGCTGGTCGATGCCGCGTGCCTTGAGCGCCTCGCGCAGGGCCACCGGCACGTCCGCCGGGATCGGCGCATAGCGGCCTTCGCGGCCGGGCAGGGTGAAGCTGCCGGTGATGCGGTCGGCATAGCGCTGCTGCAGGCGCGCGGTAAGCAGCGCGCCGTTGCGCGAGGGCAGGCCATCGGTGGTGGACAGCCGGCGCTCGGCGTCTTCGGTGCGCTTGGCGAGTTCGTAGGCCATGAGAAGTAGAACCGGGACGTATTGCGAGGGGTCACATGGCACCACAGACGCGTCTCAGAGTGTGAGATATGGCGGCCGCAGGCCGTGAACCGTTCAGTGCCCCGGGGCAGGGCGGCCCTCGAACGTGATACGACGTGCAGCATCACGACGGACAACCTGCCACGCCTTGCGCGCAACGTGGAGGCACTGCCACACCAGCGCTGCCGTGATTACGGGCCACCAGAGCGCGCCGGCCACGCTGGGCAGGTGCAGCCGTGCCAGTGAGGCGGCGATTCCTTCGATGCCAGGGAACGGAACCGCGCTCGTTGCCAGCACCCCCAGCAGCAACGCCACCCAGGCCAGGGAGGCCCCGATTCCGCTCAACGGAAACGCGTGCCGGTCTTCGGCCAGGGACCAGTGCGGGCCTGCTGCCAGGACGGCCCCGTCGGTTTCGCGCACCTCCAGTGTGAGTTGGGGCCGAACGTCGAAACGCCCGGAGTGCGCCCACTCCGGTGGAACGACCACCTGACGGTCAGTGCCGATGAGCCATATGCCATCGCAGCGGGGGTGCAGGTGCAGCCGGCACAGCACCCCTGAGATCTGGATGACCCGCAGTGGTATTGCTGGACCCCGACCGCGTGGGATGACCCCCAACGCGCCGATTCCTCCGGCGATGATGGCGGGGCTGTTGAGGACCAGCCACTCCCCCGTCGATACGGTATCGGGCCGGAGAAAAAGCGACCACAGGGCCACCAGCGCGACCATCAGACCGCCCCAACGCAGCCCGGCACTGCGCCGCAGCGCGACTTCGGCTGTGCTTTCCAGGCGGTCGCCGCCGGGCTGGCTGGCGGCCAGGGCACATGCACGCGGACGGCGCGGGGACGTCTGTGCGGGTTCGAGAGCAGCCTCTCCGCGGGCGTGGTGTCGTTCGCAGCGCCCCTGTGCGCCGACGATGTGGAAGCCGTTCAAGCGCACCACCCAGGCAACATCGCCCGCCATGACGACGTCGGCATGGTTGTCCGTGGCCAGATGGCGCCAGCCGTCGAAAGGAAGGACGGCCTCCACGCCCGCCAGCAGGATCCGATGCAGTGGCCAATCGCCGATGGCTGCGGCCGAGCCGGGATCGAGCGCCCCGGATAGGCGCCGCACGTGGTCATCATGCACGGCACCGGTGATGGCCCGAATCGGGGCGAACGCGGCGAGTTCCGCTTCACTGAGCCGGCGTAGCGGAGCGCCACTGCGCAGTGCGTGCAGGGCCTGGTTCCGCACCGACCGCCAATGGAGGTAGCCGAGCACGAGCACGATCGGCACGGCGATCAGGATCAGGACGGCAAACGGCGACATCGGATCGACCCACATGCAACGAGGGCGAGCAGTTTCAAGCGGTTACGGAGGCCGGGCAATGAAACTTGTTGCGGATCGCGGCGGACACCCGCTGAACGGCTGCACAGCCCCAACGAAATCTGAAGCCCGTATCCGTATCCTCGACAACTGGACGCAACAGGCAAGGGCGGATGGCGGTGGCAGTACGTGCAACGCAGGGAGCACTTCTAGCCGGCATGCTGCTGGCGGGCATCGCGCAGGCGCAACAGGTAGCGCCGGTGGCCGTTCCCGCAGCCGCACCGGAGCCGACAACGGCGTCTGCTGCGCCGCCGGGTGCGAATGACCCGCCCGCTGTCCCAGCTCCCGCGCAGGGCGACGTGACCACGTTGGGCGAAGTACGCGCGCTCAAGCCCGAGGACGACGTGCCGCTGGACCTGTATCGCTTCCGCAGCCCGGTAAAGGCCGAATCCAACCGCTTCAGCAAGTCCTGGAGCGAGCCGCCCAGCCCCCAGCAGGTAGGCATGAGCGGCGGCTACCTGATGATGGGCATCAACTACGGGCTGGGCAAAGCCGCGCAGGGCCTGCATCGGCTGACCGGCGGGCCGGACCAGATCCAGTCGGCGGTCGCCCGGCCGCCGCCGTCGCTGACCGAGGAGCAGCGACGCCGCGCCTTGAAGTACTGCGGCGGCGCGGACGACTGCGCCGCACTGCCGCAGGATTGAGGCCGCCGCCCGGCGCGGGGTTCAGTAACGCTTCGCGCCGCGGACCGCGTTGTCCATCGATTCCTGGATGCGCTTGATGTCGTTGTTGCCGGCCTCGACGTACTTCTCAACGCAGCGGAAATGCTCCTTGACCTCGTTCTGGTAGCGGCTCAACTCGGACGCGCTGCTGCCCGAACTCCGGCGCGGCGGTTGGCAACGCGGCTCGGGATAGCGGCTGGCGCTGAGGTTGCTGGGGCCGCTGACGGCCGTTGCGCTGCCGCTGTACAGCAGCGAGGCGCCGGACAACAGCGCGAGGGTGACGCCCGATACGACACGCGACATGCGCGATCCTCCCTGGAAAGCGGCAGTATAGGCCGCCCGGTGATGACCCCGACCCTGTGCGTGGCGCCACCGTCATCCCACATCCACGGAGTACGGCCGCGCATGATGCGTTTCCTTTTCCTGCTGGCGCTGGCCAGCCTGTGCGACACCGCCTCGGCGCAGGCCGCGCAGGATCCGCGCAGCTGTCGCAACGGCGGTTTTCCGACCGAGCAGGGCGATTTCGCGCTGGCCAAGGTCACCGGCACCCCGCGCCTGTACCTGCTGGCCGACAGCGAGGGCTGCCCCGCAAAAGGAGAGCCGGCGTGCCGCCAGCGCAGCTATGTGGTGGGCGGCGACACGGTGCTGACCGGCTATGCGCAGGCGGGCTATCGGTGCGCCTTCTATCCCAACAAGGGCGGTGGCAGCGCCGGGTGGGTGGAGGCGCAGCGGCTGCAGCCGTTGCCGGTCGCGCGTGCGCCGGCGCTGCAGGCGTGGGCCGGGCAGTGGCGCAATGGCGATGACACGTTGCTGCTGCGCGTGCAGGACGGCCAGCTCGCGGTGACCGGCGAGGCCTACTGGCCCTCGGCCAGGCCCACCCCGCAGCGCCCGTACGGGCCCAACCTGGGGCAGATCGATGCGATCGCGCGCCCGAGCGGGGCGATCGTGCATTTCAAGGACAGCGATGACGCGGCCTGCGAACTGAAGGCGCAGTGGTTGGGCGACTACCTGGTGGTCTCGGACAACAGCCAATGCGGCGGCATGAACGTGCGTTTCAACGGCGTGTACGGGCGCGACCCCGCCGCGCGCTGAGCCGCGCCGCCGCGGTCATGGCGCGGGCCGCACGGGCGGGCGCCGGCGCTCCAGCCACCACAGCAACCCGGCCACGCCCAGGAAGGCCAGCCACCACGGCCAGCGCGGACCGGGCCGGCTGGCCTCGCGGGCCTGCGCGGTGCCGGCCCCCTCGAGCGCCTGCTGCGCCATCGCCTCGCGCAGCTGCTGGCGATGCATCGCCCGCGCCTGGTCGGGCGCGTACACGTAGAACGCCTGGGTCTGCGTGCCTTGCCGCAACTGGTGCCAGCCGGCCTGCGCCGGCCAGTAGGCCGCGCAGGCCGCGCTGCCGGTGGCCGGATCGATGCGCAGCGGCACCGCCGCGCCGGCTGCGTCGTCCACCTGCGCGCCTTCGGCCACACCGCACAGCGCGACGCGTTCGCCTGCCCACGGCGTGGCCGTGTCCAGGCGCGCGGCCGGTGCGGCCGGCACGGGCCGGGCCAGGTGGGCGAGCACCGCGCTCCACAGTTCGGCGTGGCGATCCTCGCGCCCGGCCAGCACCAGGCGGTAACTGTCGGTGACCGGCAGCAGGGCCAGGCGGCCGCGGCCGACGCGGCGCCAGCCACCGACCGCCTGCCCGGCCGCGTCGTGCAGCAGTGGCGTCGTGTCGGCGGCGCGCAGTGCGAACTGCGCCAGCACCGGCACGTCCGCCGCGTGCGAGGCGCGGTCGGCCGCATCGATCGCCGCGGTCGGCGGCACGGCCGCGCGCGAGGGGCCGCGGCGTGCCTGCAGCAGCGCCGGGTCGGGATCGGCCGGCAAGCGCAGCGGCGTGGTCGAGGACGTGCCGCTGGCCGCCAGGCCCCAGCGTTGCAGGGCCTGCCGCGCGCCTTCGCCGAGCGGGCCGGTGCTGCGCACCACCACGCCCAGGCCATCGTGCAGCGCCTGCTGGACCAGGCCGCGCTGGGCCGCGCCGAGGCCGGCCAGGCTGCGTTCGTCCAGGATCAGCACGTCGGTGGCGGCCAGGGAGGCCGCAGTGAGCGCCAGCGGCGCATCGCCCAGCGACACCCCGCCACCGGCGCTGGCCTGGGCATGCACGGCCAGCCCGGTATCGGCGGCCCAGCGGCGCAGGTACTTCAGCTCCGGCCCCGGCGCGCCGCCGAGGATCAGCACGCGCGGCGCCGGCTGTTCCAGCGTCTGCAGCGGCACGGGCGAGGTGTCCACGGCGTGGCGGCCGGCATCGAGCAGCCGCACCTGGAAGACGCTGCGGCCGCTGGCCCGGGCAACGCCCTCCAGCTGCACGTTGCCATCGGCGGCAAGCGGGCGGCGGTCCACCACCTGGCCGGCGGGATCGAGCAGTTCGGCGCTGCCGTTGGCCACGCCCTGCGCGCGTGCCTGCACCGCGAAGCTGCTGCCCGGTGCGGTGGGGGCCGGCGGCGTCAGCGCGACCCAACCGCGTGGCGGCGCGGACGGCTGCCAGCGCACCTCTGCGGGCAGCGCGGTGTCGCGATCGCGGGCGGGCAGGCCATCGCCCACCACCTGCAGGGATCGCGTGCCGGGGTGCTGGCGCAGCGCCGTGGCCAGGTCCGGGGCGGTGGCGATGCCGGCCGCGGCGGTGGCCTCGGGCAACGCGATCGTATTCGCCGCCGGCGACGGTGCGTGGCGCGCGGCATCGGCCGCGGCGGTGAGTACGGTCAGTTCGCCGGCTGCCACCGGCACGTGCGGCGGCAGCAGGGTGAAGTAAAGCAGCGTGGCGCTGGCCAGTTGCAGCACCAGCAGCAGCGCCATCGTTACGCCGCCACGCGCAGCCGCGCCACGCGGCCAGCACAGGCGCGCGCTGCCGACCAGCACGATGGCCAGCAGCGCCAGGGCAAGGGCAAGGTGGGCGGTCACGGGCGCCCCTCCAGTGCATCCAGGTAGGCCTGGCCCATGCGGTCCGGGGCGGCGCGTCGGGTCACCTGCGGCAGCGGGCGCTGCAACGCGCGCCACAACTGCGCGCGCAATGCCTGCCGGCAGTCGCTGCAGGTCGGGTCCATGCGCAGCGCTTCCACGGTCGCGGCCAGGCTGAGCGGATCGGCCAGGCGCGCCTGGTGACGGTCCAGCCACGTGCCCAACGCATCCAGGTCTGGCGTATCGCCGCCGGTGCCCAGCTGCTGCCACACCGCCACGATGGCCGGGTCCGGCGCGGGCAATGGCGCGAGCGCCAGGGTGCGGCTGCCCAGGTCGGTGCGGTCGCCGCCCATCCGGCGGTTCTCGTCGATCGGCGGCAGCTCCGGGCCGACCCGCGCCAGGTAGATGCGCTCGGCCTGCTGGACCTGTTTGATGAAGGCCAGCGCCTTGTTCGCATAGGGCAGGGCGGCCTCGGGCCGGCCCTGGCGCAGCTCGCCTTCGGAGGACCACATCTGGTCGAGCGCGGCCTTGAGCGTGGCGCGGGTCTGCGGGTCGAGCAGCGTCGCCGCCTCGGCATGGTCGTGGGTATGGCCGTACTCGGACAGCACGTCGGTGGCGCTGCCGAAGACCGGCGCACCGTCGGTGGCGGGCGTGCCATGGTCGTGGTCGTCATGGCCGGCCGAGGTGGCGGCGGGCGCGTGGTCATGGCCGTCGTCGCGCGGGACCGGGGTGTCGGACGTGGGCAAAGGGGCGTCGGTGGGCGGCGGCCTGGGCGCGCCCTCGCTTTCCTCGCCCAGGAACTGGCCGTAGCGCAGGCGCAGGATGCGCTGGTCCACGCCGATCGCATCGGCGCGCTGGGTGAACGTGTCCGGCGGCAACTGCCGACGCAGCCGGATCAGTGCCTCGGCATCGATGATGATCTGGCGCTGGCTGCGGAAGTAGGCCGGCAGCGTCTTCTTGACCATGCCCTCCAGCGCGGCGCCCTGCACCTGCTCGAGGCTGGGCAGGCGCAGGATCACGCTGCTGCTGCGCGCGGTCTGGGGCGTGGGCGCGTGGGTGTCGCGCACCTGCAGTTGCACGATCACATCGTTGCCGGGCTGCGCACCGAGCGCGGCCAGGTCCAGGGTGTGCGCGAAGCGGCGGCGCGTGGGCGTGCCGCTGCCGGCCAGGGTGAGGGTCTGCTCGCGGAAGGTGATGTTCTCGCCGCTGCCCTGGGCCAGGGTGATCTTCAGCTGCGCCTGCGCCTGCACGCCGTGGTCGTCGCTGGCCTCGAACTGCAGCGCCCACTGCCGCTGCCCGGGCGTGGCCAGCACCAGCGTGCGGTCCGGCACCAGCACGCGCACGCTCGGCGGCTGGTCGGGCACCACGTCCAGGCGGTACAGACGCGGGTCGCGCAGTGCCGGCTCGGTGACCACGCGGTACACGGCCGCGCGTTCGATCACGGCACGCGCGCTCCACGCCTGTCCGTCCTGCTGCAGGGCGATGCGGCGACCATCATGGAACTGCAGGGTGGCCTGGCGCGGTGGGGTGCTGAAGTGCAGCGACCAGTGCAGCTGGCTGCCCTGTGCAAGCCGTGCGTCCAGGCCGTGCTGCACGCGCTCGGGCTGGCCGGTGTAGGCCGGTGCGCGGATGGCCAGGCGCGTGGCCTGCAGGCGCGGCGGGGCCGCCGGGTGGGCGGCGGCGGGACCCGCCGGCGACGGCCCGGCCGGGCGGCTGCGATCGCGCGGCCAGCCCAGCGCCAGCGCGGTCACGGCCAGCGCCAGCACCCAGGCCAGGCCAAGCGCGCGGCGCGGCCAACGCGGGCGCAGGTCGGGCATGCGCGCCTGCAGTGCGGCCTCCACCCGGGCCTGCTGGCGCTGCTGCAACGGGTTGAGCGTGGCGGCACCGACGAACAGCAGGTCCGCGCTGTCCTGCGCCACCGGGTGGGTGTCCAGCTGCCGGACCAGCCAGTGCCGGTCCAGGCGCCGGCCACGCCAGGTGGCGAGCGCGGCGGTGGCCAGCAAGGTGGCGCTCAGCACCACCGTGGCGATGTCGAAACCGCCCACGCGCAGGGCCACGGCCGTGGCGGCGAGGCAGGGCGGAACGGCCACCAGCAAGGTCGCCGCGACGACGCGGCGACGCGCCCGCTGCCAGCCCCGGTGCACGGCGTTGCTCATGCGCTGCCTGCCCGGCGCGCGGCGGTGGCCAGCCAGCGCTCCAGCGCGAACAGCAGCACGATCAGCACCAGCAGCCACGGTGCAAGCGGGCGTGGTGGCGGCGCGGGTGCGCGTGCGCCGGTCAACGGTGCATGGACGCCGGCGGCGACCCACTGCGGCGCGGCCACCGGTTGCACGCAGGCGGCAAGCCGGCGCGGGAAATCGGCGTCCTGCAGGATCGGCAGCCGCGCCGGCGACAGGGCCGCGCTGAAGCGCAGCAGCCGACCCTGGCCGACCCGCTGCTCGCGCAGCACTGGCAGGCCTTGCGCGTCGCGCAGGACCACGACCGCCTCGCGCGCGTCGGCGTCGGCGCCGGGGGCGGCTAGCAGCGTGCCGCCCGCCTGCAGCCACGCCTGCCAGCGGGGCGGCAACGGTGCCGGCGACAGCCAGACCCCGATCTGCCCCTCGGCCGGCACGCGGGCATCGGGCGGCGGCAGCGGCTGGCCACGCCAGGCCTGCTGGACGGCGTTGAGCACGCGCAGCGCCGGCGCATCGACCGGTGCGCCGAGGTGCAGCCGGGGCGCGCGGGATGCGGGCGCGGGCGGCGCCGTGGCCTCGCGTGCCAGCGGTCGCCACTGCACCGGGCGCGACAGGCGCGGGCGCTCGCCGTCGGCGCCGGTCATCGGGTCGGGCAGGTAGACGGTCAGCGGCGCGCCGGCCGGCAGCTGCTGGTCCAGCTCACGCAGCAGGCTGGACAACGGTTGCGCGGCGGCAGGCGCCGGCGTATCGAGGGCGGCAAAGCCCGGGGCCAGCCAGCGCGCATCGGCATCGCGCGGCAGCACGCCCACGGCGTCCAGTGGCAGGCCGGGGGCCACCGCCACCACCGGGCGGGCAGCGCCATCGCCGCCGAGCAACACCGGGCGCGCCAGCAGCAGGGCCAGGGCCGCCAGCAGCAACAGCCGCACCACCAGCAGCGGCCATTCGTCCAGGCGGATGCGTTGGCGCGGGCGTGCCTGCGCCCGCAGCCAGCGCAGCGCCGCAAACGGCAGCGGTGCCAGCTGCTGGCGGCGGGCCAGGTGCACCAGCAGCGGAATCAACCACGCGGCCAGCGCCAGCAGGCCCAGCGGAAACAGCAGCGTCATGCCCATGCGCGGCGGCCCGTGCCGAACAGCACGCCCAGTGGCGTATCCAGTGGCTGGTCCAGGTAACCCAGCGCATGGGCGATGCCGGCGGCCTGCAGGCGCGCCTGCAACGCGCGCTGGGCCTGGTCGAACCGGGCCAGGTAGCCGTCGCGGATCGCGCGCCCGTCGCCGAGCAGGGCCTCACCGGTTTCGGGGTCTTCGAAGCGATGGCCCTGCGCGAACGGAAAATCGCGCTCCTCGGCGCTGAGCAACTGCACCTGCAGCACCTCGCGGCGGGCAGCGGCCAGCCGCTCCAGCAACACGGTGTTGGCCTCATCGAAGCCATCGCCGAGCGCCACCAGCAGGTGGCCGGCCTGCACGCGCTCCCAGACCGGGCGCAGGGCGTCCAGCGGCGGCCAGCCGCCGTGCGCCTGCACGCCGCGCAGCAGCAGGTGCACGCGGTCGCGCTGGCGCGGGCCGGTGCCGGCCGGCACCACCTGCACGCCGTGGCCATTGACCACGATCGCGCCGAAGCGGTCGCCCTGCTGCAGCGCCAGCTCGACCACGCAGGCCGCGGTGGCGCAGGCGTGGTCCAGCCGCGACCAGTCCGGGCGGGCGCGGTCGGCCTGGGCGGCCGACGCGCTGGCATCCAGCAGCACCCAGGTGGTGATCGGGCTTTCGCGTTCGGACTCGCGCACGAAGAAGCGGTCCGAGCGGGCATACAGCTTCCAGTCGATCTGGCGCAGGGCATCGCCGGGCTCGTAGGCGCGGTACTGGGCGAACTCCAGCCCGGCACCGCGGCTGCGGCTGGCGTGCTGGCCGATGCCGTGCGCGCCGCGCGCCTGCCGGGGCACCAGGCGCAGTGCCTTGAGGCGGCTGCGCACCTCGGCCGGAATCGCGATGGGGGCGTGCTGGCTCACCTCTGGCTCAGGCCGGGAACGGCACGGCCTGCAGCAGCGCGGCGATCACCGCATCGGCGTCCTTCTGCTCGGCCTCGGCGGCGAAAGACAGCAGCAGCCGGTGGCGCATCACCGGGCCGACCAGCGCCTGCACATCCTCGCGGGTGGCCGCAAAGCGGCCCTGCAGCAGCGCGCGCGCCTTGGCCGCCAGCACCAGCGACTGCCCCGCGCGCGGGCCGGCCCCCCATCGCACCCACTGGTTGATCGCCGGCGGCGCGCCCGGGCCGGGCCGGCTGGCCCGCACCAGGCGGGTGATCCAGGTCAGCACGTCGTCGCTGACGTGCACCTGGCGCACCGCGGCCTGCAGCGCCAGCACCGCCTCGGCGTCCATCACCTGCGGCACCTGGCCGGTCGCGCTGCCGGTGGTCTGCAGCAGGATGTCGCGTTCTTCCTGTTCGCTGGGGTAGTCCACCCGCACGTGCAGCAGGAACCGGTCCAGCTGGGCCTCGGGCAGCGGGTAGGTGCCGGCCTGCTCGATCGGGTTCTGCGTGGCCAGCACGAAGAACGGGGCGGGCAGCGCGTAGGTGGTGCCGGCGTAGCTGACGGTGCGCTCCTGCATCGCCTCCAGCAGGGCGGCCTGGGTCTTGGGCGGGGTGCGGTTGAGTTCGTCGGCCAGCAGCAGCTGGGTGAAGATCGGCCCCTGCTGGAAGCGGAAATGGCGATGGCCGGTGCCGTGGTCCTCCTCCAGCAGCTCGGTGCCCAGGATGTCGCTGGGCATCAGGTCGGGGGTGAACTGCACGCGCCGGAACTGCAGCTCCAGCGCTTGGCCCAGCGAGCGCACCAGCAGCGTCTTGCCCAGCCCGGGCGCGCCTTCCAGCAGGCAGTGGCCGCCGGCCAGCAGGCCGATCAGCAGCTGCTCCACCACCGCGTGCTGGCCCACCACGGCCTGGCCCAGCGCGGTGCGCAGCTGCTGCAGTCGGGGAAGAAGGGAATCAAGGCTGTCAGTGGGCATGGCACGCTCGCATCATCGGGGGAAACGCCACGACCGGCGTGGCTGCAGGGGTAGGGCAAACGTCAGTTGTTCAACGCATACATCACGATGTTCACGCCGAACTTGGTGTTGTCTTCGGCCAGGAAACGCTTGTTGCGCCAGTCGTAATCCCACTCGCAGCCGTAGTCCTTGTTGCTGTAGAGCACGCCGAGGCGTCCGTCCACCTCGATGCCCTTGAGATAGTCGTGGACCAGGTCGTCGCCCCAGCCATTGAGCTCGAACCCGGTGGCCGGCGGGCCCTCGGGGAAGCGGAAGAAGCTGCGGTACAGCGCGTGGCCGTTGGGCAGCTTCTTCAGCGCGGCCGGGCCGAACAAGGCGCGCATCTGCGCCTCGAACGACGTGGCGAACAGGCCGTCGATGTCGTGGTTGCAGTCATCGACGAACACGAAACCCCCGTTACGCACGTAACGCACGAAGTTCTGCCGCTCGGCGGCGTTGAACTCCACCAGCGTGTGCCCGGCCAGGTAGCAGAACGGGGCCTCCAGCATGCGCGGGTCGGACAGGGCGATCACATGCTCGGTGGGGTCCACGCGCAGGGTGGTGTAGTCGATCAGCGAGGTGATCAGGTTCGAGGGCATGCGCGCATCCACGTCCCAGTCGCCGGAGTCGTACTTCAGGCGGGTGAACCAGAAATCGTAGCGTCCGGCCTGGGCGCGCGCCAGCGAGGGCAGTGCGGCGAAGGCGGCACTGCCCAGCATCAGGCGCAGGAACTGCGCGCGGTCCATCGATCGATCAGACCGCGTCGGACAACGAGGTGAAGGTGAAATCGCGCAGCTTCATCGGCGGGATCATCATCACAAAGCTCGACTCGTCACCGGCCACGCGCACCGGCTTGCCCAGCTCCTCGATGTTGTTGAGCATGATCACCGGCGACTCGTTGAAGCGGAAGTTCTTCACCGGGTACTTGATCTGCCCGTTCTCGATGTAGAAGGTGCCGTCGCGGGTCAGCCCGGTGAGCAGCACGGTCTGCGGATCGACCATGCGGATGTACCAGGTGCGGGTGACCAGGATGCCCTTCTGGGTGCCACGCACCAGCTCGGCGGTGCTCTTCTCGCCACCGCTCATGAGCAGGTTGCCCGGGGTGGCGTTGGCCGTCTTGCCCTGCTTGTTGGCCCAGAACCGCGAATACTCCAGGTTGGCGATGCGGCCGTTCTCGATGATCGGCAGCTTGGTGCGCGGCATGCCCTCGTTGTCCCACGGCAGGACCGGGGCCTCGGGGTGCCACGGGTCGGCATGCATGTTCACGCGCGGGTCGTAGACCAGTTCGCCGAGCTTGTTGCCGCCGCCCTTCTTGGACAGGAAGCTGCGGCCTTCATCGGCCGAGCGCGCGCTGAAGAAGTTCATCATGAAGCTGATCAGGCCGGCGGCGGCCGCCGGTTCCAGGATGACCGTGTACTTGCCCGGTTCCAGCGCCTTGGCCTCGGCCGATTCGGTGGCCTTGCGCATGGCGATGCGGATGTCCTGGTCGGCCTTGAAATCCGCCGCGTCCTTGAGGTTGCGGCCGACCCAACCCGAACCGCGGCCGTCTTCGGTACGCACCGTGCAGGTGTAATCGAAGCTGGTGCTGCGCTGGTAGCCGAAGTTGCCGTTGCTGTTGGCGGTGGCATAGAAGCCCTGGCCGTCTTCCAGGAAGCCGGCGGCGATCAGGCCGTTGCCGCGGCACGGGGCGATGGAGTCGGCGGCGACCTTGGCACGGAACGCCGGGTCGATGGCGGCGGTGGAGGCGCTGAAGGTCGGGCTGGGCGTGTAGGCCTGCTTGCCGATGGCGGGCATGAACTCCGGGTTCTCCGGGGCCAGCCGCGCCAGGTCTTCGGCGCGCCGCACCACCCGTTCCAGCGCGGCATCGTCGAAGGCGTTGATCGAGGCGGTGCCCACGCGCTTGCCGAAGGCCACGGTGACGGCCAGTTCGGTGTTGTCCACGATGCCGCTGGTGGACACGTTGTTGAGCGCGAAGCGGATGTTGCCTTCGATGGAACCGGCCAGCACGGCGGTGCATTCATCGGCCTTGGACAGCGCGATGACCTTGTCGAGGATGGCCTTGGCTTGTGCTTCGGTGAAGATACTCATGGTGTAAAGGCTCCTGACCGGTCAGCCGAGGCTGCGGGCGGTGTTGATGACGTTGATGCCGTTGAAGCGCGCGGTGGACGAGCCATGCGAGACCGCCGAGACCTGGCCCGGCTGGCCCTTGCCGTCGAAGAACGAACCGCCCAGGCGGTAATCGCGCTCATCGGCCACGGCGGTGCAGGCATTCCAGAATTCCGGCGTGCGGATCTGGTAGGCCACGTCCTCGAGCATGCGGGTGATCTTGCCGTTCTTGATTTCGTAGAACAGCTGGCCGCCGAACTGCGCGTTGTAGCGCTGCTGGTCGATCGAGAACGAACCGTCGCCGATGATGTAGATGCCGTTCTCCACGTCCTTGACCATGTCGGCCACGCTCAGCGGCGTCTTGCCCGGGGCCATGGACACGTTCGCCATGCGCTGGAACTGCACGCTGGACCAGGAGTCGGCATAGCAGCAGCCGTCCGAAGCGGTCTTGCCCAGGATGTGGGCCTGGTCGCGGATGGTCTGGTAGTCCACCAGCTTGCCGTCGGTGATCAGGTCCCAGCGCTTGCACTTCACGCCTTCATCGTCGTAGGCCACCGCGCCAAGGCTGCCCGGCTGGGTCTTGTCGGCGAAGATGTTGACCTTGTCGCTGCCGTACTGGAAGTGCTGCTCGCGCTTGTCCAGCGTGGCGAAGCTGGTGCCGGCGTAGTTGGCTTCGTAGCCGAGCACGCGGTCCAGCTCCAGCGGGTGGCCGATCGATTCGTGGATGGTCAGCCAGGTGTGCGACGGGTCCAGGATCAGGTCGTACTTGCCCGGCTTCACCGACGGCGCCTTGAGCTTCTCCTGGGCCTGCCGGGCCGCGGCGATCGCATCTTCCTTCATGTCGTAGGAGGAGCTGTAGTTGACCACGCCGTTGGGGGTGAGCACCTTGCCGGCGGCGGCGCCGTCGAGGTATTCGTAGCCCATGCCCATCGGCGCGGACAGCCCTTCGCGGGTGCGGAACTTGCCGCTGGCCTTGTCGATGGCGGTGATGGTCATCGGCGCCCAGATGCGGTGCACGTCCTGGTCGATGTAGGAGCCGTCGGTGCTGGCGAAGTACTTCTGCTCGTTGACCAGGAACAGCATCGAATTGACGAAGCTGGCGCCGGCGGCCAACGCGGCCGCGTTGACGTCCAGCAGCAGGTCCACCTTTTCCTTCACCGGCACGTCCATGGCGTTCTTGCGGATCGGCGTCTTCCAGCTCACCTCGCCCACGCCCGGCGCGGCAGCCAGCTGCACTGGCGCGGTCTGCACCCCGGCGTTGGCCTTGGCGATGGCCGCGGCCTGCTGCGCGGCGCGCGCCACGTCGGCGGTGCCCAGCGCGTTGGTGGCGGCAAAGCCCCAGGCGCCGTTGACGATCACGCGGATGCCCACGCCGGTGGACTCGGTGTTGACCACGTTCTGCACCTTGTCCTCGCGGGTGATCACGAACTGGCGCAGGTAGCGCCCGATGCGCACGTCGCAGTAGGTGGCCCCGGCCTGGCGGGCAGCGGCCAGCGCGGCGTCGGCCAGGCGCTTCTTCAGGCCCAGGTCGAGCGTGCTCTGCAGCTGCTCGGCGGCGATGGCCTTGCCGAAGAACGACGGCACGATCAGGCCGCCTGCGGTAAGCCCGGTGAGGGCGAGGAAGTCACGTCGTTGCAAGGCAGCTCTCCACGTCGGTGTGGCGGGGCGGGAAAACGAGCGCAGCCCGGGACAGGTTCATCCCAGGCTGCGCGCGGTGTTGATGATGTTGATGCCGTCGAAACGGCTGGTCGAGGAACCGTGCGAGACCGCCGAGACCTGGCCCGGCTGGCCCTTGCCATCGAAGAACGAACCACCGAAGCGGAAGTCGCGCTCATCGCAGATCGCGCTGCAGGCGTTCCAGAACTCCGGCGTGCGGATCTGGTAGGCCGCATCCTCGACCATGCCGGCCAGCTGCCCGTTCCTGATCTGGTAGTACAACTGGCCGCCGAACTGCGCGTTGTAGCGCTGCTGGTCGATCGAGTACGAGCCGCGGCCGTGGATGTACAGGCCGTTCTCCACGTCCTTGATCATGTCCGCCACGCTCAGCGGCGCCTTGCCCGGCGCCAGGGACACGTTGGCCATGCGCTGGAACTGCACGCTGGACCACGAATCGGCGTAGCTGCAGCCGTGCGACCGGGTTTCACCCAGCAGGTGCACCTCGTCGCGGGTGGCCTGGTAGTTGACCAGGATGCCGTCGCGGACCAGGTCCCAGCGCCGGGTCTTGACCCCCTCGTCGTCATAGCCGACGGCGCCCAGGCTGCCGGGCGCGGTCTTGTCGGCGAAGAAGTTGACCCGCTCGCTGCCCCAGCGGAAGCCGGCGTCGCGCTTGTCCAGCGTGGCGAAGCTGGTGCCGGCGTAGTTGGCCTCATAGCCCAGCACGCGGTCCAGCTCCAGCGGGTGGCCCACGTTCTCGTGGATGGTCAGGAACAGGTTGGACGGGTCCAGCACCAGGTCGTACCTGCCGGGCTTGACCGAGGGCGCCTTGAGCTTCTCGCGGGCGTGGCGCGCGGCGGCGATGGCATCCTCCACCGGATCGTAGGAGTCGCGGTAGGCGGTGAGGCCACCGGGCAGGGCGACCTTGCCGCGGGCGTCGCCGTCGAGGAACTCGTAGCCCATGCCCATCGGCGAGGACAGCCCGGCCCGCGTGCGGAACTTGCCGCTGGCCTTGTCGATGGCGGTGGCGGTGAACGGCAGCCAGATCCGGTGCACGTCCTGGTCGATGAACGAGCCATCGCTGGAGGCGAAGTACTTCTGCTCGTTGACCAGGAACAGCGTGGAGTTGATGAAGTCCGCGCCGGCATCGAGCGCGGCGGCATTCACGCTCAGCAGCAGCGCCACCTTGTCCTGGATCGGGACCGCCATCGCATTCTTGACCAGTGGCGTCTTCCAGCTCACCTCGCCCACGCCCTGCACCGGGGCCAGTTGCACCGGCCGCAGCTGGATGCCGGCGTTGGCACGCGCGATGGCCGCGGCCTGGGCCACGGTGGCCTGTACCGCGGCCGGGGTCTGCTGGTGGGTGGCGGCAAAGCCCCACGCCCCGTTGACGATCACGCGGATGCCGATGCCCGAGGATTCGCTGTTGGTGACGTTCTGTACCTGTGCCTCGCGGGTGATCACCGCCTGGTTGAGGTAGCGCCCGATGCGCACGTCGCAGTAGCTGGCACCGGCCCGCCTGGCCGCGTCCAGCGCGGCCTCGGCCAGCCGCCGGTTGGCGACCGCATCGCCCGGCTCGAGCAGCTGCTCGGCGGCGATCAGGCGGGTGTGCGGCAGCATCAGGCCAGCCAGGCCCATGCCAGACAGCGTCAGAAACTCACGGCGTTGCACTGCTTGCGATTCCCCCGGTACGGTCGCGGCAGGACGCCGGCGACAGTGGACTCAAGCCTCCGACTTTCGGTGGCGCCCGGCAGTGGCACAAGTGACTGCGGTCATGGTTGGATAGGCGGCATCCAATTCATCTTGAGCATCGTATGAGCCAGCAGCGTTGGTCCGAGGCCTGCGAACGCAACCGTGCGCCGATCCTGGCCGTCTTGCAGCGCCACCTGCACGATCGCCGCCGCGTGCTGGAAATCGGCAGTGGCACCGGCCAGCACGCGTCGTATTTCGCCGCCGGGCTGCCGCACCTGCACTGGCAGGCCAGCGACCATCCCGACCACCTGCCGGGCATCGCCGAGCGCCTGGCCGAGGCGGCCCTGCCCAACCTGCCCGCGCCGTGGCCACTGCAGGCGGTGCTGTCGCCGCACCCGGGCCTGGCACCGTTGCCCACGCCGCGGCCCACGTTCGATGCGGTGTTCACCGCCAACACCCTGCACATCATGAGTTGGGCGCACGTGCAGGCACTGTTCGCCGGGCTGCCCGCGGTGATGGCCGATGACGCGCGGTTGTGCATCTACGGTCCGTTCAACCACCACGGCGCCTACAGCAGCGACAGCAACCGCCAGTTCGATGCCTGGCTGAAGGCGCGCGACCCCGAGGCGGGCATCCGCGATGCCGAGGCCGTGGATGCGCTGGCCGCCGCGCAGGGGTTGCAGCTGATCGACGAGGTGGCGATGCCGGCCAACAACCGGCTGCGGGTGTGGCGGCGGGGGTGATCAGCCATCGCTGGACTGGGAGGCCAACCGCGTGGCCGCCTTGCGAAGGCCCTGGAAGATGGGGTCTGCCACCTGCACGGGGAAGTCGGCAGGCAGTGTTGCGGCCACGCGCATGATCGCCGGCTCCACCCGCGCCAGCAGGTCGTCGATCCACGGTTCGGCGCCGGCGGCAATCCCCGCAGCACGCGCCGTCTCGTTCCAGTGTCGGCGGCGGATGCCGAGCAACGTGCGGTGGCGGTTCTTGCCGCGCACCGACATCGCCAACTGCGCATCGTGCGGATCGAGCCTTCCCGGTCCACGGCCCAGGATCGGGTACACCGACAGCACGTCGTAAACCGGTGTGAGCCGGAACCCGCCGCCGGCGTCGAGGTGCACGCTGAAGTTTTTGGCATGGCCGTCAGTGGCAGCCAGCATCCAGAACAGCAGCTGTGTCTTGAAGAAGTGTTCGCGGTCCTCTGCACGGCTGGACTGCCTCAGCAGTTCCAGGATCTCCAGCATGCCGGGCCCGCCATCGGCCTCGTACTTCTTCGAGCTGGGAAGACCGAACACCTGGCACATGTCTTCCTGGGGCAGCCGCAGCCACCACTGGCCATCACGCGCCAGACGCCGGTCGAAGCGTTCAACGATGAGCGCGCGCTGGTCCTCGAAGCGGCCCATTCCGGTGCTGGCGGTCGGGATGCCGAACGCGCCGATGAGCTGCATGCAGAGCCACTCGTTTTCCACCGAGAGCTGCATGTCTGCACGCATGTTGCCCACCAGGCCGAGCGGCAGCTTGAGAATGTGGGTGGTCGGCGTGCTACCCGTGGGCAGGCACCAACGGCCATCGTGCTGAAGAAGGCCGGTTTTTTCCTGCGCGCCGGCGATCGAGATGCGGAAGTCGTCGTCCGGGCGCCGTGGCGAACCCGGTACCGGCACGGCAGTGACGCCCCGCAGCACATCGGCGACCTCCGCGTCTGACAGCGCCCGGTACTGGATGCTGTGCAGGTCGACGGGGGCAAGGCCTGGCGGCAGCAGCTGCACGGCACCGACGCAATCGCGGCCGATGGCCTGCAACAGATCGAATGTACCCGCGCTCTGCGTGCGGAAGCGGTCGCGCAGGCGATTGCGGATGTCGCTGTTGTCAGGCAGCAGGTTGTCGAAATAGTCCGAGACGGCCTGCCCGCGGTGGCTCGCCCCGGCGGGCAGCAGCGGCAGCGACAATGACAGGGGGCGAGGCAGTGCCGAGGCGAGCCAGGACGATGCGTACGTCAGTTGCGCCGGCGCGGTGGAACGCTCGCACCAGGTCGCCACCTCGACGCCGTTCATCCAGACCTTCAGCTCGGCCATCTGCTACCACTCCATGTCCAACGGTTGGGTATGCCCAGTGGCGCGCTGGAGCGACACCTCCAGACCCAGCACGGCCCACACCTTCATGAGCCGCTCAAAGGTGGCGGATTCGGGTTCACGCTCCAAGGCGGTGATGGCCTGGCGCGAGACCCCCAGCCGTTCGGCGAGGGCCGCCTGACTGAAACCGGCCTGTTTGCGAAACGCACGCATCAATGCCCCGAGTTGGTGGGGCGTGCGCACGACGAGGCTGTCATTGCTCATGGGCATCTGCTCTGCGCGGCTACACAAACCGCCGGGCAACGATTGAACGATAAAAGGGAACGGCGGGGCTGGCTGGGATCCCAACAACGCAATCCGAGAAATCAATCGCGCAGCAGCAACCTATAACGTGCATTAGCAAAATGCAAGGTATAGGTTGCATTTCTTAAATGCAACCTATGAATTGCATTTTCCTTTGTCGCGGTACGCTGACATCGAGCCGATGTCAGCGTTCGCCCACCTCACGCCACCTGCACGATATGCAGCGCCCGCGGGTTCTTCCATTGCGCCAGCAGCGTCGCCTCGCGCGCCTTGGCCTTGTGCAGGTGCGCTTCCTTGACGTGCCCGTAGCCGCGGATGTGCTCGGGGATGCTGGCGATCTCCACCGCCAGGGCCACCCGGTCATCGCGCAGCCCGTCCAGCAGCAGGGCCACGGTCTGTTCGTAGTCGGCGATCAACTGGCGCTCGCCACGGCGTTCGGCGGTGCGGCCAAACACGTCCAGGCGGCCACCGCGCAGGAACTTCAGCCTGGCCAGCAGGCCAAACGCCTTGAGCATCCACGGCCCGTATTCCTGCTTGATCAGGCGGCCCTGCGCGTCCTTCTTCGCAAACAGCGGCGGGGCCAGGTGGAAGCGCAGCTGGAAATCGCCCTCGAACTGCTGCTGCAGGCGGCGCTGGAACTCGCCGCTGGTGTACAGCCGCGCCACCTCGTACTCGTCCTTGTAGGCCATCAGCTTGAAGTAGTAACGCGCCACGGTCTCGGTGAGCGCGGTGCTGCCCACCACGTCCCATTCGGCCGCACGCACCTTGTCCACCAGGGCGCGGTAGCGCGCGGCATAGGCGGCATCCTGGTAGTCGGTGAGGAAGCGCACGCGGCGCTCCACCAGTTCGTCCAGCGAACGCGACAGGCGCTCGTCGTCCAGCGGCAGGAAGGCCACCTCCTCGCCCACGCCGTGGCCAGGCAGGCCGCGCAGTTCACGCTCGTCGGCGGTGTTGCGCGGGGCCGCGTTGGCGCCCCACTCGTTGCCTTCCCACTCGCCGGGCGGCAGGTCGTGCAGGGGGCCGGGAGTGCGCTCGGCATCGGTGTGGCGGTTGGCCACCAGGCCGGCGGCCTGCTGCACGGCCTGCGGGTCCACCGCGGCCAGGCGGCCCCAGGCGAAGGCCTGCTGGTTCATCGCCACCGCCGCCCCGTTGAGCTCGATCGCGCGCATCAGCGCCTCGAAGGAGATCGGCACCAGGCCCTGCTGCCAGGCAAAGCCAAGGATGAACAGGTTGGCGGCGATCGCATCGCCCAGCAGCGCGGTGGCCAGCTGGGTGGCATCGAGCAGCAGCGGCTCGCGCCCGCCCAGCGCCACGCGGATGCCGGCGATGATGTCCGCCGCCGGGAACTGCAGGTCCGGCCGGGTGGTGAACGTGCCCGGCATCGCCTCATAGGTGTTGAGCACCACCTGCGAGCGCTCGGCGCGCACCTTGGACAGGGCCCAGTAGTCGTTGACCACCACCATGTCGCAGCCCACCACCAGGTCGGCTTCGCCGGCGGCGATGCGCACGGCGTGGATGTCTTCGGGCGTGCGCGCGATGCGGATATGGGTGGTGACCGCGCCGCCCTTCTGGGCCAGCCCGGTCTGGTCGAGCACGCTGGCGCCCTTGCCCTCCAGGTGCCCGGCCATGCCCAGCAGCGCACCGATGGTCACCACGCCGGTGCCGCCGACGCCGGTGATCAGGATGTTCCAGGGCTGTTCCAGCGTGGTGCGGAAGGTCGGCGCCGGCAGCTTGTCCAGCAACGCCGTCTTCGAACTGCGCGCGCCCTTGCGCGGCTTGCCGCCGTGCACGGTGACAAAGCTGGGGCAGAAGCCGGTGGTGCAGCTGTAGTCCTTGTTGCAGTTGGACTGGTCGATGTCGCGCTTGCGCCCGAACTCGGTTTCCTTGGGCAGCACCGACACGCAGAAGCTCTTCTGCCCGCAGTCGCCGCAGCCCTCGCAGACCAGCGAGTTGACCACCACCCGCTTGGGCGGGTCGACCAGCTTGCCGCGCTTGCGGCGGCGGCGCTTCTCGGTGGCGCAGGTCTGTTCGTAGATCAGGATGCTGGTGCCCTTCACGTCGCGCAGCTGCTTCTGCACCGCGTCCAGCTCGGCGCGGTCGAAGAACTCCACGCCATCGGGGAACTGCTCGCGACGGTTCCACTTGCCGATCTCATCGCTCACCAGCACGATGGTCTGCACGCCTTCGGCGCGCATCTGGTGGGCGATCTGCGGCACGCTCAGCGTGCCGTCCACCGGCTGGCCACCGGTCATGGCCACCGCGTCGTTGTAGAGGATCTTGTAGGTGATGTTGACCTTGGCGGCGATGGCCTGGCGGATCGCCAGCGAGCCGCTGTGGAAATAGGTGCCATCGCCCAGGTTCTGGAACACATGCCCGGTGTCGGTGAAGGCCGCCTGCCCGGCCCACGTCACGCCTTCGCCGCCCATGTGGGTGAAGGTGTCGGTGCTGCGATCCATCCAGGTCACCATGTAATGGCAACCGATCCCGCCCAGCGCCCGCGAGCCCTCGGGCACGCGGGTGGAGGTGTTGTGCGGGCAGCCGGAGCAGTAGTGCGGCACGCGCGGGAAACTGGCGCGCGGCAGCGCAAGCTCGGCTTCCTTGGCGTCCATCCAGCGCAGGCGTTCCTGGATGGAATCGTTGTTGAAGAACTTCTGGATGCGGCGCCCGATCACCCCGGCGATGGTGGCCGGGGTCAGTTCGTTGGTGGACGGCAGGATCCACTCGCCGGCTTCGTCGTACTTGCCCACGATGGACGGGCGCTGGCCCCAGCTGGCCGGCCAGTTGAAGAACTGCTCCTTCATCTGCCGCTCGATGAAGGCCCGCTTCTCCTCCACCACCACGATGTCTTCCAGCCCCTGGGCGAAGCGTGCGATGCCTTCCGGCTCCAGCGGCCAGCTCATGCCGACCTTGTACACGCGGATGCCGATGGCCGCGCACGCGGCCTCGTCCAGGCCCAGGTATTCCAGCGCCTGCAGCACGTCCAGGTAGCTCTTGCCGGTGGTGACGATGCCCAGCCGCGCGCGCGGGGAATCCATCACGACGCGGTCGATGCCGTTGGCGCGGGCAAAGGCCTGCGCGGCTTTCACCGCATACCGGTGCAGGCGCATTTCCTGGTCCAGCGGCGGGTCCGGCCAGCGGATGTTGAGGCCGCCGGCGGGCATCTCGAAGTCTTCCGGCAGCACGATCTTCCGCGCGAACGGGTCCACCTGCACCGACGCGGAGGATTCCACGGTCTCGGCGATGGTCTTGAAGCCGATCCAGCGCCCGGTGTAACGGCTCATCGCCCAGCCGAGCAGGCCCATGTCCAGGATGTCCTGCACGCCGGCCGGGTTCAGCACCGGCATCATCGCGCTGACGAATTCATCCTCGCTGCCGTGCGGCAGGGTGGAGCTGCGGCAGGCGTGGTCGTCGGCGGCCAGCGCCAGCACGCCGCCGTGCGGGGAGGTGCCGGCCGCATTGGCGTGCTTGAACACGTCGCCGCAGCGGTCCACGCCCGGGCCCTTGCCGTACCACATGCCATACACGCCCTGGACCTTGGCGCCCGGGAACAGGTTGGTCTGCTGGGTGCCCCAGACCATGGTCGCGCCCAGGTCCTCGTTGAGGCCGGGGGTGAACTTCACCCGCGCCGCCTCCAGGTGCTGGCGGGCACGCCACAGTTCCAGGTCGAACCCGCCCAGCGGGCTGCCGCGGTAGCCGCTGATGAAGCCGGCCGTGTCCAGCCCGGCCGCCTCGTCGCGCAGCCGCTGCATCAACGGCAGCCGCACCAGCGCCTGCACCCCGCTCAGGTAGATGCGGCCATCGGTACGGGTGTACTTGTGGTCCAGCGTGTAGCTGTCGTCCAGGCCCCCGGCATCGGGGCGGTTGGCGGAAGCAGGCGAGGTGAGTTCGGCGGTACTGGTCATGGCTGGCCCGGGAAGTCGGCTGGCACGGCCGCAGCGATCACGGCCGGAAAGGCGCGGATTGTAACAGTGGCACTGAAATGGCCCCGGGCACTCGCCTCCGGGCGCACGCTGGGGTTAGGATCGGTCCGGGAGGTTGTTGTGACAACCTGGGGGAGTTTGCATGGCAGTGGCAAGACACAGGCTGGCCGGCGTGGTGCTGGCGGCTGGATTGACGGTGGGTTCGAGTGTATTCGCGGTGGCCGCGCAACCGCTGCCCGCCGTGCAGGAGTTCTATTTCGACCAGGACACGGCCGCCGCACCGGTGGTGGTGGTCAGTGGCGATGGCGCCGACCTGGTGGAACAGTTGATGAAGCAGCGCGAGCGCGGCCGCAGGGCGCTCGATGCCACCGTGCAGCTGGCCGGCGTCGCGATCGCCCAGGGCCGGCCGGAGCTGGGCCGCAGCCTGTACGAGGAAGCCCTCGGCAGTGCCGCGGCGACCACGGCGACCGGGCGCACGGTGCGCTGGAACTACGGCTGGGATCTGTTCCGGCTGGGTGAGGTGGACGCGGCCCTGGCGCAGTGGAGCAGTGCCCAGGCCGGCGTGCGCGGCAACGCCGCCTGGGTGCCGGCCACCTATGCCCTGGCGCTGTGGACGCTCGGCCGCAAGGACGAGGCGGTGCGCTGGTATGCCGCCGCGGTGCGCACCGAGCCGCAGCAGTGGGGCAGCAGCAGCGGGTACGCCGCGCTGTTGCCGAGCTGGCGCGACAGCGAGCGCGCCACCCTGGCCGAGGTGCAGCAGGCCTGGGCGTCCCAGCCCCCGGCCTGGCCCTGATCGCGGCCGCCGGCGAGGGCCCGGGGGCGCCCCGCACGCGCTGATGTGCGCCGGCTTCGACCAAGGTCGCAGCCGGTGCCGCGCGCGCATCGGCTAGGCTGGCGCGATGGCTTTCGATGCATTCGCCCTGATCCTGACCATGCTCGGCCTGGGCATGCTGTTCGCCCGCCTGCGCGCGCTGCCCGACAACAGCGCCGAGGTGCTCAACCGCGTGGTGTTGTACGTGTGCCTGCCGGCGGCGGTGCTCACCTACGTGCCGCGGCTGCACCTGGACCTGGCCCTGGTCGGGCTGATGGCCACGCCGTGGCTGTTGATGCTCGCCAGCTGCGCGCTGGTGTGGCTGGCCACGCGCCTGTTCGGCTTCGCCCGCGACGTGCACGCGGTGCTGCTGATCTGCGTGGCGCTGGCCAACTCCAGCTTCATCGGCTATCCCATGGTGCGCGCGCTGCTGGGTGATGCCGCCCTGCCGTATGCGGTGGTCTACGACCAGTTCGGCACCTTCGTGCTGCTGTCCACCTTCGGGCTGTACGTGATCGCCCGCTACAGCGGCGATCGCCCACCCACCGCGCGCCAGGTGCTGGCCCGCATCGCGCGCTTCCCGCCGCTGTGGGCGCTGCTGTTCGCCCTGGTGCTGATGCCGGCCGAGCCGCCGCACTGGATCGGCACCGCGCTGCGCCAACTGGCCGATGCCATGCTGCCGCTGGTGATGCTGGCGGTGGGCCTGTCGATCCGGCTGCGCCTGTCGCGCGCCGAACTCGCCCCGCTGGGCATCGGCCTGCTGCTCAAGCTGGTGGTGATGCCGGCGCTGGCGCTGCCGATCGGCCTGCTGTTCGGGCTGCAGGGGACGATGGCGCAGGTCAACGTGCTCGAATCGGCCATGCCCACCATGATCACCGCCGCCGCGCTGGCCATCTCGCACCGGCTGGCCCCGCGGCTGGCCGCGGCCCTGGTGGGCTACGGCATCCTGCTGTCGCTGCTCACCCTGCCCGCGTGGGTCGCGGTGCTGCAGCACCTCGGCTGACTCCGTCGGCGGGGGAGGGCGGCTTACTCGTCGGCGCTGACCGTGCGCCCGCGTGCCCACTCGCGCAGCGCGTTGACCTGCTCGGCCATCAGCACCGACAGCGGCCGGCTGCCGCGGATCTCGGTCATCAGCAGGTCGGTGTCCAGCACCCGGCCCTCGGCGTGCGCGGCATACAGCCCGGCCACCACCGCCTGCTCGATCTCGGCACCGGAGAAGCCGTCGCTGGCCGCGGCCAGGGCCGGCAGCGCGAAGTCGTCGGCGTTGAGCTGGCGCCGGCCCAGGTGCAGGCGCAGCAGTTCGACGCGGATGTTGGCATCGGGCAGGTCCACGAAGAAGATCTCGTCGAAGCGGCCCTTGCGCAGCAGTTCGGCCGGCAGCTCGTGCACCTGGTTGGCGGTGGCCACGATGAACACCGTGCCCTTGCGCTCGGCCAGCCAGGTCAGCAGGTGGCCCAGCACCCGGCGCGACACCCCGCCATCCTCGCCGCCACTGGCCAGCCCCTTCTCGATCTCGTCGATCCAGAGCACGCACGGGGCCAGCTGTTCGGCCGAGGCCAGCGCCTCGCGCAGGTTCTTCTCGGTCTCGCCGTGGTACTTGTCATACAGGCTGCCGAAATCCAGCCGCAGCAGCGGCACGCCGAAGCCGGCCGCGGTGGCCTTGGCCAGCATCGACTTGCCGCAGCCCTGCACGCCCAGCAGCAGCATGCCCTTGGGCGGGTCCAGCCCGGCCGGGCCCTGGCCGCCCAGGAAGATCGGCCGGCGCTGGTTGACCCAGCGCTTGAGCCGGTTGGCGCCTGCCACGTCGGCAAAGCGCGTGGTGTCGTATTCGTAGTGCAGGTGGCCGGCCCGGTTGAGCAGCTCGAACTTGAGCCGGGCCAGCTGCGGCAGGTCGTCCTGGCTGAGCGCGCCGTCGGCGAAGATCAGCTGCCGGGCGATCCGCCGCGCATCGACCATGCTCAGGCCACGCAGGTTGTGCAGGATCTTCTTGACCGCCTCGTTGTCCACCTCCACCCGGCGCCCGCCGTTCTCGCGGGCATAGGCCTCGGCCTCCTCGCGCAGCATCTTGAGCAGGGCATTGAGGTCGGGCAGGCGCGGGTTGAAGCGGGTGGCCAGCGCCTCCAGCTCGGCCGGCAGCTCCACCTTGGCCCCGATCAGCACCAGCACGTGGGCCTGGCAATGGCGGCGCTGGACCAGGTCGCGCAGCGCGCGCTGGTGGCTGGCATAGCCCAGGTAGGGGTGGAAATCGAGCAGCAGGTAGATCCCGCGCTGTTCGGCCTGGCGGATCATCTGCAGCGCCGCGCTGGCGTCCGGCGGGCCGACCGCGTCATCCTCGCGGTCCATGTCGATGCGGCGCAGGCCCTCGGTGATCGACCAGCGGTGCAGGGCACGCCAGACGTGCATCAGGGTCTGCCGGAACAGCTCCACGATGCGACCCTCGTCCTGGGTCTCGATGATGATCAGCGGGGTGTTGGCGCGGATCAGTGCGCTCAGGTCCTGTAACTCGCTCATGCCAGCTTGCAATCCTTTGGATCGCGCACGATAGCAAAGCGGCGCCCCGCGCAGGGGTTCAGCCGCGCGACTATCTCCGTCACGGACGGCGGTGTACGCTGCGGTGACGTTCCCCGGAAGCGAGGCTGGCATGAAGACGATCCTGGTAGCCGGTTCCAAGGGTGGGGTGGGCAAGACCACCGTCGCCACCCACCTGGCGGCGCATGCCGCATTGGACGGCCAACGGACCGTGCTGGCCGACGCCGACCCGCAGGGCTCCAGCACCCGCTGGGCACAGCGCCGGGCGAACCTGGAAAGCGCCGTGCTGCCGATCGACGTCTACCGCAGGAAAGCCTGGGAGAAGCTGGTCCCCGAGGGCACCGACACGGTCATCATCGACGCCCCCGCCGGCGCATTGGCCGACGATCTCGGGCACTTCCTGGAGGTTGCCGATGCCGTGGTGGTGCCGGTGCTGCCCTCGGCGCTGGACATCGAGGCCATCGTCGGCTTCCTCAACAGCCTGTCCAAGGTGCCCCGCGTGCACCGCCGCGCGCTGCCGGTGGGGCTGGTGCTCAACCGCACCAAACCGTGGACCCAGACCTCCCAGCAAGCCATCCAGATGCTGGCCGAATGGCCGTATGAGGTTGTCGCCCAACTGCGCGACAGCCAGAGTTACGTGGTGATGGTCGGGCTGGGACGCAGCCTGTTCGATTACCGCTCCGCGCAGGTGCGCGAGCACCAGAGTGACTGGGAGCCACTGTTGAAGTGGCTGAAGAAAGCCTGATCCGGAAGAGAGCCTTTATGCGAGAACTGATCCTGCTGCGCCATGCCCACGCCGAAGCCGCCAGTACCGGCCAGGCCGACCTGGACCGCCCGCTGTCCCCCATCGGCCTGGCCGAAGCGGAAGCGGCCGGCCGCTGGTTGAAGGAAAACAACCTGTTGCCCGACTGCGTGCTGTGTTCGCCCTCGCGGCGCACGCGCGAAACCCTGGAGGCCGTGCTGGGTATCACCGGTTTCGTGGAAAAGCGGCTGGAAGACACCGTCTACGAGGCCACCCCGGGCACCCTGATGGGCCTGATCGAGGCCCGCGGCGATGTCGACCGGCTGCTGGTGGTCGGGCACAACCCCGGCCTGGAGCAGCTGGTGGCACTGCTGAGCGAGGGCACCAGCAGCGACTACCGCGGCATGCCGCCGGGCGGCATCGCGGTGCTGTCCATCGACCGCGAGGCCAGCATCGAACCGGGCGTGGCCACCCTGACCGCCTTCTGGTGGCCGTAGCCCATGACGGCAGTGCGCACGCTGCTGGGTTGCCTGCTGGCACTGGCGTCCCACGCGGCCTGCGCTGAACCGCCGGCCCCGGCGCCGGCCACCGCCCCGCGCCAGGTGCTGGAATTCGACACCGCGCGCTCGCGCTTCGGTTTCGAGATCCGCACCCGGCTGGGGCAGCGCATCGAAGGCGTGTTCCCGCGCTTCGAAGGGCGCATCGAGGTGCTCTCCGACGGGCGCCACCAGGTGCACCTGCGGATGTTCACCCGCTATGTGGAAATCCCCGGCAAAGGCCGCTACACCGGCTGGATGCGCGGGGAGGAGTTCTTCGACTCGGCCCGCTACCCGGTGGTCGAGTTCGACTCGGTGCCCTACTGGCCCGAGGTGGTGGACAAGGGCGGCGGCGTGCAGGGCCGGCTGATCCTGCGTGGGGTGAGCCACCCCGAGACGCTTCGGGTGGAAGCGGCGGAGTGCCCCCGGGCCGGGTATGATTGCGACGTCGTCAGCCGAGGTACCGTGCAGCGTGGCCGGTATGGGATGGACAGCTGGCAGCTAGCATTGAGTGATCGAGTGACCTTTGTATTGCGCGCGCGCCTGAGCGAGGCGTCGAAACCGTGAACCCCTGGATGCGGCTGGTGGTACTGGCAACGCTGTTGCTGGGCAGTGGCTGTGCCTCGCTGTCCAACGCCCAGCGCGAGCGTGCCGCCGGGATCGCCGCGCAGGCCCGCTCGACCGTGGTCGACTGCACCCAGCCGGACCGCTGCGCGCTGGACTCGCCGCTGCGCGCCCTGGGCGGCAAGGCCTTCGCCGAATCGACCGAGGCCGCCCCGCGCCACTACGCCACCATCATCGACGAGGGCGAGGTCTCGCTGGTCGCCCGGCTCAACCTGATCCGCAGCGCCACCCGCAGCATCGACCTGCAGACCTACATCTTCGACAAGGACGACAGCGCCCGGCTGGTGCTGGACGAACTGCTTGCCGCCGCCCGGCGCGGGGTCAAGGTGCGGGTGCTGATCGACCAGCTCTCGGCCATCTCCGACCTGCAGATCCTCGGCGCCCTGGCCAGCAGCCACCAGAACTTCGAGCTGCGCGTCTACAACCCCACCTTCGGCAAGGCGCGGTTGAACTACTTCGACTACGCCGGCAGCGTGCTGTGCTGCTTCCGCCGCTTCAACCAGCGCATGCACAACAAGCTGCTGGTGATCGACGACGCGCTGGGCGTGGTCGGCGGGCGCAACTACCAGGACGACTATTACGACTGGGACAGCGAGTACAACTTCCGCGACCGCGACGTGCTGGTGGCCGGGCCGGAAGTGCGCGAGATGGCCACCAACTTCGATGCCTTCTGGCGCGCCCCGCGCAGTGTCCCGGCCGAGCGCCTCAACGACGTCGGCCGTACCCTGCTCGACCATGGCGCCCCGCAGATGCCGCCGACCGCCTACCGCCACCCCGAGCGCGTGGCGCGGGTCAGCGGGGAAGCCGACGACGGCGACTACATCGCCCGCACTTTCGTGGACACCGCCCTGCCGGTGGCCGCGGTGCGCTACGTGGCCGACCTGCCGCGCAAGCACCGGCGCGAGCGCGCCAGCCAGCCGGCCAATGGCCAGCACGTCACCGAGCCGCAGCTGGATGCGTTGATCGCCAGCGCCCAGCGCGAAGTGCTGCTGCAGACCCCCTACCTGGTGTTGTCCAAGCCGGCGCGCACCTTGTTCCGCACCCTGCGCAAGCGCGAGCAGCCGCCGCGCATCGTGGTCTCCACCAACAGCCTGGCCGCCACCGACAACCCCATCGTCTACGCGCTGTCCTACAAGTACAAACGCCGCAACATGCGCGAGCTGGGCTTCAACCTGTATGAGTTCAAGCCGTTCCCGCTGGATGCCCCCGTGGACTACCGCAACCTGTTGCCGGCCCCGCTGGGCGAGGCGCTGCCGTCGGACGGCAGGCGCAGCAGCCTGATCGGCGGCAGCGCGGCCGGCAGCAACGCCCGTGGGGGCGGCAGTCGCGGCGCGTCGCCCCGGCCGCTTGCCGATGCCTCGGCGGCGGCCGACGCCACCGCCACCGCCCCGGTCGAGGCCGCCCCGATCCGCCGCCAGCCCACGCCCGGCCCGGCCGCACGCCGCCGCAGCGATGGCAGCGTGGTGGAACGGCGCGTGCTGCGCGCCGAGACGCGCCCCTCGTTCCTGGGCACCAAGGCGGTCAACAAGCCGCTGCCGGTCACCCGCACCGGCGCGCGCATGGGCCTGCATGCCAAGTCGATGGTGGTGGATCGCCGCATCGGGGTGATCGGCACGCACAACTTCGATCCGCGCAGCGAGAACTACAACACCGAAGGCGCGGTCATCATCGAAGACCCGGTGTTTGCCGAGGCGCTGGCCCAGAGCATCCTGCGCGACATCCACCCGCAGAACTCCTGGACGGTGGCCCCGCGCACCAAGCCGCCGGTGCTGTCGGGCCTGAACTACAGCGTGGGCAAGGCCTCCGAGGCACTGCCGGTGCTGGATTTCTGGCCGTGGCGCTACGCCACCGATTACGAATTCCAGCCCGGGCCGGACTGTCCCGCGCCGCTGCGCCGCCAGCATGCGGACTTCCACAAGTGCTACGTGGCCGTGGGCGACTTCCCGGAAGTGAACGTCGGCCCCAAGTGGCTGCTGGTGCGCATGCTGACCGCCTTCGGCGCCGGCCTGGTGCCCATCCTGTAACGCCCTTCCACGCATGGAGACCCCGCATGGCCCAGGTATTCCGCGAAGCGGTGTCGATCCCGGCGCTCAACGCACTCAGCCGCAACACCCTGATCGAGCACCTGGGCATCGTCTTCACCGCCGCCGGCGAGGACTGGGTCAGCGCCACCATGCCGGTCGACCCGCGCACCCGCCAGCCGTACGGCATCCTGCATGGCGGCGCCTCGGTGGTGCTGGCCGAGACGCTCGGCAGCAGCGCCGGCAACCTGTGCGTGGATACCCGCGAGAAGGTCTGCGTGGGCCTGGAGATCAACGCCAACCACATCCGCGCCGTCCGCGGCGGGGTGGTCACCGGCACCGCGCGGGCGGTGCATGTCGGGCGCAGCACCCACGTCTGGGACATCCGCATCGAAGACGAAGCCGGCCGCCTGGTCTGCACCTCGCGGCTCACCCTGGCGGTGGTCCCGGCCGTCGTCCCGGGCTGACCGCGCCACGGCGTGGATGCTGTGTTGCGCCGGCCGCCACAGTGCGCCGGCGCACTGTGACCGGGCCGGCTGTGCCGTTGCCGGGCGGTGGCTTGACCGCCTGCGGCGGCTGGCCGTGGCTTGCCATCGATTTGTCCGTTTCCGGCTGGCAGACCCCGTCACGCTCGCGTATCGTGCGCGGATGAATTCCCCCACCCCGGCCTCACGTGGCGGCGTGGCGCGTGTGTGCCGTTACCTGTACCGCGTACCGCTGCTGCTGGTCCACCTGTTGCTGTTCCTGCCGATGTTGCTGATCGCCATGCTGCCGCCATGGGGACGCATGCGCGTGGGCTCGCGCCTGTTCGAGCACGCCGCGGTGAATGCCTGGTCCGGTGCGCTGATGTGGATATTCGGTTTCCGCCTCACCCGCATCGGCACGCCGTTGCCGGGCGCGGTGCTGTTCGTTGCCAATCACGTCAGCTGGGTGGACATCTCCGTGCTGCACAGCCAGCGCATGATGGGCTTCGTGGCCAAGCGCGAGATCGCCAGCTGGCCGGTGGTGGGTTGGCTGGCCGCGCGTGGGCAGACCATCTTCCACCAGCGCGGCAGCACCGAATCGCTGGATGGGGTCACCCAGCAGATGATCGAGCGCCTGCGCGAAGGCAAGGCGGTGGGCGTGTTCCCCGAAGGACGCACCCGTGGCGGTGAGGAAGT
Source organism: Stenotrophomonas sp. (assembly GCF_036662295.1). Taxonomy (GTDB): domain Bacteria; phylum Pseudomonadota; class Gammaproteobacteria; order Xanthomonadales; family Xanthomonadaceae; genus Stenotrophomonas. The sequence goes on along the minus strand of NZ_JAVWXA010000002.1, from coordinate 41,960 downwards.
GGGCCCGTTCCATGCGCGCATCTTCCAGGCCGCCGTCGAGGCCCAGGTCCCGGTGCAGCCGGTGGCGCTGCGCTACGGCTGGCGCGGCGATGCCCAGACCATCGTCGCCTTCGGTCCGCGCGAGAGCTTCTTCGCCAATTTCCTGCGCCTGCTCGGTGAGCCGGCACGTCGCGCCGAGGTGCATTTCCTGGCGCCGATCGGGACCCACGACCTGGAAGGCCGTCGCCGCATCGCCGAAACCTCGCGCGCGCGCATCCTGGCGGCGATGTCCGCCGAGTAGTGGATGGCGGCCCTTCACGCGCCAGCGTCGCTACCGGGAGCAGGCTGCCGCCCATGTTGACCGCTGCCGATTACCGCCCGCCGCGCTGGCTGCGCAATCCGCACCTGCAGTCGATGCTCAGCTCAAGCCGCATGCGCATGCAGCGCGGCCTGACCCTGCTTGCCGCCACTGGCGCGATCACCGAGGAGGTCATCCTCGACGGTGGCCAGGGCGTGCGCCTGCAGGGTTGGCACAGCCACGTGGAGGGCCGCGCGCCGATCGGCATGGCGCTGCTGCTGCATGGCTGGGAGGGCAGCGCCGAGTCCAGCTACATGCGCATGACCGCCGCGCGCATGCTCGAGGAAGGCTATGACGTGGTGCGGCTGAACTTCCGCGACCACGGCAACACCCACCACCTCAACCCGGGCATCTTCCACTCCAACCGCATCGACGAAGTGGTGCACGCCGCCGGCGACATCGCCCGGCGCTGGCCGCAGCTGCCGCTGGTGGCGGCCGGCTATTCGCTGGGTGGCAACTTCGTGCTGCGCCTGGCCCTGCGCGCGCCCTCGGCCGGGGTGCCGCTGCGCCGGGTGGCCTCGGTGTGCCCGGTGCTGGACCCGGCCATCACCATGGAGAGCATCGAGAACGGCCCGGCCATGTACGACTGGTACTTCCGCCGCAAGTGGGCCGGCTCGCTGCGCCGCAAGCGCGACCTGTTCCCCGAGCTGAGCGACTGGGACGACCGCGTGCTCAAGCTGGACATCCGTGCGCTGACCGCCTGGCTGGTGGAGCACCACACCGATTTCGGCTCGCTGCAGGCCTACTTCGACGGTTACTCGATTGCCGGGGACCGCCTGGCCGGGCTGACCATCCCCGCCGACATCCTCATGGCCCAGGACGACCCGGTGATCCCCTTCGCCACGTTCAACGGCTGGCGCCTGCCGGCCCATGCCCACCTGGAGATCGCCCCGTGGGGCGGCCATTGCGGCTTCCTGGAAAACTGGCGCGGCGATGGCTTCTCCGAGCGCTGGGTGGCCCAGCGGCTGCGCGTGGAAGCCCTGCGCTGACCGCCCGCGCCGGCGGCGTCATGCCACGGTGCGGCGCGCGTGGTGCTCTACAATCGGGGTTTGACCGCACGCTGGACCGTCATGCAAGACACCATTCTCCAAGCCCTGCGCCGCAACGCGGCCGATGAGGCCGCGCAGCTGGCCCGCGAGTGGATCCAGGCCGAGCCGACGCAGCCACAGGCGCACCGCTGGCTTGCGCTTTCGCTGCAGCAGCAGGGCCAGTTCGATGCCGCCCTGGACAGCCTGCAGCAGGCGCTGGCGCTGGCCCCGGACAACCCCGACCTGCACCTGCAGCACGCCGGCCTGCTGCTGGCGCTGCGCCAGTTCGAGGCCGCCGGCTCGGCACTGGACCGCACCGCCACGCTCAATCCCAACGAGCTGTCGGCCTACCTGATGCAGGCGCACATGGCGCTGGCCCGCAACGACGTGGACGAGGCCGAGCGGGTTACCCGCACCGCCAGCCGCGTGGCCGAAGACCATCCCGAGCTGGCCGCGCTCAACGGCATGATCGCCCTGCGCCGTGGCGAGGGTGACCGCGCCGTGGCGCTGCTGTCGGCCGCCGCGCAGGCGCTGCCCAACGACGCGCGCGTGTTGTACGCGCTCGGCTTCGCCTACCTGGGCAAGGACATGCTGGCCTTCGCCGAACAGGCCTTCCGCCGCGTGCTCGACCTCAACCCGGCGGTGACCTCGCTGCACGCCCTGCTGGTGCAGCTGGCCCTGCGCCAGGGCAACACCGAGGGCGCGGCGGCCGCCATGCGCCAGATCCTGGCCCTGCCCGAGGGCGATACCCTGGCGATGCGCCGCCTGGCCGGCGAGCTGGAACTGCAGTCCGGGCAGCCGTTGCAGGCGCTGGAACAGCTGCTGCCGGTGCTCGAGCAGTGGCCGGCCGACCGCCAGACCCTGCAGATGCTGTTGATGGCCTGGCAGCGCCTGGGGCGCGAGCAGCAGGCCCGCGACACCCTCGATGCGCTGCTGGACACCCATCCGCAGCTGCACGACCTGTGGCTGGCCCGCCTGTCGATCGAGGCGGTGGGCAGTGCCGAGGCCGTTGCCGTGGCCGAGCGCTGGCTGCAGGCCATGCCCGCGCACCTGCCGGCGATGGAAACGCGCCTGCGCCTGCATGACATGGCCGGCGAGCACGACGCGGCCGAAGCGGTCGCGCGCCGCATCGTGGCCCTCGAACCGGGCCGTGCCAGTGGCGAAACCCGCATCGTCGAGGCGCTGATGGCGCGCGATCCGGCGGCTGCGGTCGCCCACGTCCAGGGCATCCATGACGCCGCCCAGGACGAGGCCAAATCCACGCTGCGCGCGTGGCTGGGGTCGGTGCAGCACGACGCCGGCCAGCACGCCGACGCCCTGCGCACCTGGGTGGGCCTGCACGTGGCCGAGGCCGGCCAGCGCCTGCCGCTGCCGCCGCAGGCCAAGGCGCCGCTGAGCTGGCCGGAGATGGGCACGATCGACCCGGCCAACACCGCCCGCCCGATGTTCGTGTGGGGCGCGCCGGGTTCGGGCGTGGAGCGGGTCATCGCCGCGATCGCCGCCGCCAGCCCGGTGCTGCGCGGCGACCGCTTCGGTCCCAACCCGCCCGACGATGCCTTCCAGAGTTACCACACCCTGCAGGACCTCTCGACCGGCAAGCTCAGCCCCGAGCGGCTGGTCGAACAGTGGCACGCCCAGCTGCCCTCGCGCGGCCTGGCCGACGCCAACCTGATCGACTGGCTGCTGTGGTGGGACAACGCGCTGCTCTGGGCGCTGCGCCCGCAGCTGCCCGAGGCGCGCCTGCTGGTGGTGCTGCGCGACCCGCGCGACATGCTGCTGCACTGGCTGGCCAACGGCGCCCCGGCACCGCTGGCGGTGACCTCGGTGGAGGAAGCCGCCGAGTGGCTGGCGCGCTCGCTGGCCCAGGTGGCCACCCTGCACGAGCAGGACCTGTACCCGCACGCGCTGGTGCGCATCGATGACATCGGCAACGACCCGGCCGTGATGGCGGCCCACCTGGGCCACCTGTTCGGCACGCGCTTCCCGCCGGCGGCCTCGCTGGGCCCGCCGCGCATGCCCAGTGGCGAGTGGCGCCTGTATCGCGAGCTGATGGCACCGGCCTTCGCGCTGCTCACCCCCGTCGCCGTCCGCCTTGGCTACCCGGAACAGTAAGGACTCCCATGCGCCTGACCAGTCACAGCCTCCACAACGGCCAGCCGATCGCGGCCGAGTTCGCCGCCGGCGATGCCAATGGCTTTGCCCCCAACCGCAACCCGCACCTGGCCTGGAGCGAGGTGCCCGAGGGCACCCGTTCGTTCGCGCTGCTGTGCGTGGACCCGGACGTGCCCACCGTGGCGGCCACGGTCGGTCGCCACGACTGCAGCATCCCGCGCGACCAGCCGCGTGCCGACTTCGTGCATTGGGCCCTGGCCGACATCCCGGCCAGCGTCCAGGCCATCGAGGCCGGCAGCTGCAGCGAGGGCTTCACCGTCAAGGGCAAGACCGCACCGGCCGGCCCCGCCGGCAGCCGCCAGGGCCTGAACGATTTCACCGGCTGGTTTGCCGGCAATGCGGACATGGCCGGGCAGTACCTGGGCTACGACGGCCCGTACCCGCCGTTCAACGACGAGCGCGTGCACCGCTATTTCTTCCGCGTGTTCGCCCTGGACGTGGCGCAGCTGACGCTGCCCACCCCGTTCACCGCCGCCGACCTGCACCGCGCCATGCACGGCCACGTCCTGGCCGAAGCGGCGCTGCACGGCACCTACACGTTGAACCCGGCGCTGGCGTAAACCCTCACCGGGTGCATCGCCCCACACCGGTAGTGCCGGCCGCTGGCCGGCTCCTCGGATATCGTCCCGAAGGTGCATGAAGAGCCGGCCAGCGGCCGGCACTACCCGGTAATGAGGAGCCGGCCAGCGGCCGGCACTACCCGGTAATGAAGAAGGGCGGCCATTGGCCGCCCTTCTCCATTACTTACCCACCGTCTCCGATTCGACCACCATGTCCAGCACATACGCCACCGAGGACGCGTCGGCCGGCGGGTTGGCGATCTTGTAGCGCTTCACGCGCACCACGTTGCGCACGCCATCCTCGTGGGTGTAACCCTCGATCGTGCCGTAGAAATTCTCGAACGCCCCCGGCGTGCCCTGCTTGAGGCCCTTGTCGTCGAATGCCACTTCACGGGTTTGCAGGCACTGCATGTTGGGAATCATCGGGTGCGAGCACGGCTTGGTCTGTGCGGCCACTTCGATGAACACCGTTTCGCCTTCGCCGCCATAGCGGGTCTCGGCGGTCGGCTCGGGCGTGAACACCAGCACGTCGCCGGCGGCGGTGCGCAGGGTCAGCTGGCCCTGGTTGGCCAGTTCGGCCTTGAGCGCGCCTTCCAGCCGCGTGCCCACGGCCTGGTCCAGCGCCATCAGCGCCTTGTCGGTGCAGGCCATCATGGTCGAGGCCATCGGCGAGACCGTCAGCGTGCCGCCATCCAGCGTGTAACCACCGCCCATGCGGTTGCAGGTGTTGCTGACCGACAGGCGACCGTCCTTGAAGTCCAGCGTGACCGGCTTGTCGGCCCGCGCGAACAGCGCATCCACGCGCTTGCCGCTGGCATCGGTGGCGCTGTCCAGCCGCCAGTGGTTGCCCTGCAGGCGCTGCACGTCCAACTGCGCGGCGGCCTTCTGGTCGGCGGCCGCGGTCGGGGCGGGGGCCAGTTCATCGCGGCCGGTGCCGGCCGGGGCCGTGGCGGACGGGTTGCTGCAGGCGGCCATCAGGGCCAGCGGCAGGATCAGCATCAGGGTGCGGGTGCGGTACATGGACATCTCCTTGGTAACCCGGGGAAAAACGCGGCACGGGCGGCATCGGGGTTGCCGCGGCCCGGCCGTGTTCAGTTGCCAGCAGGCAACCACAGCAGCAGGGCTGCGCCGAGCGCGATGCGGTAGAACGCAAACGCGGTGAACCGGTGCGACTTGATGTAGCCCAGCAGCCACTTCACTACGACGAAGCCGGTGATGGCCGCGGCAAGGAAGGCCACGCCCACGTCACCCCAGTTCTCGTTGCCGAGCTTGCCGTCCTTGGCCATCTCCAGGAACGCATAGGCGCTGGCGGCGAACATGGTCGGGATGCCGACCAGGAACACGAACTCGGTGGCCGCCGCGCGGCGGCTCAGGCCGAACAGCATGGCGATGAAGATCGCCGCCGCCGAGCGCGAGGTGCCCGGGAAGACGCCGGCCACCACCTGCGCCAGGCCCACCAGGATGGCGACCTTCCAGGTCACCTCGTCGCGGTCGGGCAGGCGCGCGCTGTAGGTTTCCACCAGGATCATCCACAGCCCGCCGATGATCAGCGCCCACGCCACCGGCGTGACCGTCTCCGGCAGTTCCCAGCCGGCCAGGCGCACCGGCAGGCCCACGATGGCGGTGACCAGGAACGCGGCCCCCAGCTTCATCACGTAGTCGCGGTTGGCGCGGTCGTGCAGGCCGGTGGCCAGCGACCACAGGCGCTGGCGGAACACCAGCGTGATGGCCAGGATCGCGCCGGCCTGGATCACGATGTTGAAGAAGTCCGAGCGCGCGCCCAGCCAGTGCTGGGCGATCAGCAGGTGGCCGGTACTGGAGATCGGCAGGAATTCGGTGAGGCCTTCAAGGATGCCCAGCAGGAGGGCGGAGAGCAGGTCGGACATCGGGGGCGGTGGCTCGGAAGAGATGAAATCGCGGTAGAGCATAAAACATCAAACGTCGCACCAAATGTGTGCGTGGTGCGGCCGTTGCACCATCGTGGTGCGCACCGTTCCCGCCCGTCGCCGCTGGGTGCCCTGAAAAATCAACAACTTGCGAGACGCCCGCGATTGGCACGGCGATTGCTCTATGTACCTACGCAATCATCCATCCGAGGGTTTCACCGATGTCCGTGGAAAACGTTGAGAAGCTGATCAAGGACAACCAGATCGAGTTCGTCGACCTGCGTTTCGTCGACATGCGCGGTATCGAACAGCACGTCACCTTCCCGGTGAGCATCGTCGAGCCGGCCCTGTTCGAAGAAGGCAAGATGTTCGACGGCAGCTCGATCGCCGGCTGGAAAGGCATCAACGAATCGGACATGGTCCTGCTCCCGGACCCGGCCAGCGCCTACATCGACCCGTTCTACGCCGACCCGACCCTGGTCATCAGCTGCGACATCCTCGATCCAGCCACCATGCAGCCCTACGGCCGCTGCCCGCGCGGCATCGCCAAGCGCGCCGAGGCCTACCTGAAGTCCTCCGGCATCGCCGAGCAGGCCTTCTTCGGCCCGGAGCCGGAGTTCTTCATCTTCGACTCGGTCCGCTTCGCCAATGACATGGGCCACACCTTCTTCAAGATCGATTCCGAAGAAGCGGCGTGGAGCACCGGCGACAAGTACGACGGCGCCAACAGCGGCTACCGTCCGGCGGTGAAGGGCGGCTACTTCCCGGTCCCGCCGACCGACTCGCTGCACGACCTGCGCGCTGAAATGTGCAAGACGCTGGAACAGGTCGGCATCGAAGTGGAAGTGCAGCACCACGAAGTGGCCACCGCCGGCCAGTGCGAGATCGGCACCAAGTTCAGCACCCTGGTGCAGAAGGCCGACGAACTGCTGCGCATGAAGCACGTCATCAAGAACGTGGCCCACCGCAACGGCAAGACCGCCACCTTCATGCCCAAGCCGATCGTCGGCGACAACGGCAGCGGCATGCACGTGCACCAGTCGCTGTCCAAGGGCGGCACCAACCTGTTCTCCGGCGACGGCTACGGCGGCCTGAGCCAGCTGGCGCTGTGGTACATCGGCGGCATCTTCAAGCATGCCAAGGCCATCAACGCCTTCGCCAACTCCGGCACCAACAGCTACAAGCGCCTGGTGCCGGGCTTCGAAGCGCCGGTGATGCTGGCCTATTCGGCCCGCAACCGCTCGGCCTCGTGCCGCATTCCGTGGGTGTCCAACCCGAAGGCGCGCCGCATCGAAATGCGCTTCCCCGACCCGATCCAGTCCGGCTACCTCACCTTCACCGTGCTGATGATGGCCGGCCTGGACGGCATCAAGAACCAGATCGACCCGGGCGCACCGAGCGACAAGGACCTGTACGACCTGCCGCCGGAAGAAGAGAAGCTGATCCCGCAGGTGTGCTCCTCGCTGGACCAGGCCCTGGAAGCGCTGGACAAGGACCGCGAGTTCCTCAAGGCCGGTGGCGTGATGACCGATGACTTCATCGATGGCTACATCGCGCTGAAGATGCAGGAAGTGACCCGCTTCCGCGCCGCCACGCACCCGCTCGAGTACCAGATGTACTACGCCAACTGAGCAACCGGTGGCGGTGACGAAGGACTTCCCTCCCACCTTCGTCACCGTCGCCGCCCTGCCGGCTGGGGAGCCGGGCAGGGCAGACGTCGCGCGGACCGTGGGTCCGCTGTACCACCAGGGGCAAGAGAGACCGGACGCGCGCATGGGCCCTTCCTCCCTCCCGCGTCACCCGTGCCGCCGCCCGTTGGGCGGTGACATCGGCGAGGCCCATGCATCGTTCGGCGCACCCGCAGGCGGCCATGTGCAAGTGGCCGCCCGCGGACCTGACACCGGCCGGCACCACGTCGCCGGTTCCATCCACCATCGGGACATGCGCATGAAACTGATCTCCGCCATCATCCGGCCGTTCAAGCTCGACGAGGTCCGCGAGGCCCTCTCCGACGCGGGCGTGTCGGGCATCACCGTGACTGAAGTAAAAGGCTTCGGTCGCCAGAAGGGCCACACCGAGTTGTATCGCGGCGCAGAGTACGTCGTGGATTTCCTGCCGAAGATCAAGATCGAAACCGTGGTCACCGACGACCGCCTGGACGCGGTGGTCGAAGCGATCCAGAGCGCGGCCGGCACCGGCAAGATCGGCGACGGCAAGATCTTCGTGACCGCGGTCGAACAGGTCGTCCGCATCCGCACCGGCGAAATCGGCGCTGACGCGCTCTAACCCCACTCGGAGCCCACAATGAAGACTTCTTTTTTCACCGGGTGGCAAGCCCGGTTCCATGCCGTGTGCCTGATGATGCTGCTCAGTGCGTTGGCCGTGGGTGCGTTCTCCGGCACCGCGCATGCGCAGGCCCAGGTCACCCCGGCCGAATCGGCCGAGGTGCTGGTTGAGCCGCTGCCGGTGGCGGCCGACGCCGCCGCTGCCCCGGTCGAGGCCACGGCGGTAGCCGCACCGGCCTTCGACCACGGCGACGTGGCCTGGATGCTCACCTCCACCCTGCTGGTGCTGCTGATGGTGGTGCCCGGGTTGGCGCTGTTCTACGGCGGCCTGGTGCGCTCCAAGAACGTGCTGTCCATTCTCAGCCAGATCCTGGTGGTGTTCTCGCTGGTGCTGATCCTGTGGGTGGCCTATGGCTACAGCGCGGTGTTCAGCGAGGGCAACGCGTTCTTCGGCTCGTTCACCGAGTTCGCCTTCCTGCGCGGCTTTGCGCCCGATTCGGTGGGCAACACGCCGATCAAGGGCCTGCCCGACTATCTGTTCGTGGCCTTCCAGTCCACCTTCGCCGGCATCACCACCGCGCTGATCGTCGGTGCGTTCGCCGAGCGCATCAAGTTCAAGGCGGTGCTGCTGTTCTCGGCGCTGTGGTTCACCCTGAGCTACATCCCGATGGCCCACATCGTGTGGGGCGGCGGCTATCTCGGCGAGATGGGCGCGATCGATTTTGCCGGTGGCACCGTGGTCCACATCAATGCCGGCGTCGCCGGCCTGGTGGGCGCCTACTTCGTCGGCAAGCGCATCGGCTACGGCCAGACCGCGCTGAAGCCGCACAACGTGCCGTTCACCTACATCGGCGCGATGCTGCTGTGGGTGGGCTGGTTCGGCTTCAACGCCGGCTCGGCCGCGGCCGCCGATACCGTGGCCTCGCTGGCGTTCATCAACACCATCCTGGCCACGGCGGCGGCGGTGTTGGGCTGGACGCTGGTCGAGGCGGTGAGCAAGGGCAAGCCCTCGGCACTGGGCGCAGCCTCCGGCGCGGTGGCCGGCCTGGTCGGCATTACCCCGGCATGCGGGACGGTCGGCCCGATGGGCGCGATCGTGATCGGCCTGGTCGCCGGCGTGGTCTGCGTGTGGGGCGTGACCGGTCTCAAGCGCCTGCTCAAGGTGGATGACACCGCCGACGTGTTCGGCGTGCACGGCATCGGCGGCATCGTCGGGGCGATCCTCACCGGCGTGTTCAGTGCGCAGTCGCTGGGCGGCACCAAGGCCGACCTGGACATCGGCCACCAGGTCTGGGTGCAGCTGGTCAGCGTGGGCTTCACCATCGTGTGGTGCGCGGTGGTCACCGTGGCGATCCTGCTGGTGGTGCGCCTGGTGTTCGGCCTGCGCGTGACCGAAGAGGCCGAGCGCACCGGCCTGGATGTCACCTCGCACGGCGAATCGGCCTACGAGGCCTGATCACCGCCATGAGGGTGTGCCGGCCGCTGGCCGGCAACCACAGAAAACACGAGAGAGAGACGCGTCACCTTCGCCGGCGGCCTTCGGGCCGCCGGTTTTTTTGTGGTATTTCGCCCCGGACAGTGCGCCGGTGCGCACAGGGAAAACCGGTAGTGCCGGCCGCTGGCCGGCATCCCCGTCCCGATTCCCGCACAATGCGGGCATGCGACCAATCCGCTTCCTGCTTCCGCTGTTCGCCTGCCTGCTGCTTGCCGCCTGCGCCAGCACCGGCATCCGCAGCCCGCTCGCCACCTGGGTGGCCTCGCCGAACTACAACGCGCGCGGTGCGGTCATCATCGTGCTGCACCACACCGACCAGCACTCGGTGCAGCAGAGCCTGGACACCCTGCGCAGTGCCAACAGCGGCGGCAAGGTCAGCTCGCACTACCTCGTCGGCGCCGATGGCCACCTCTACCAGCTGGTCGGTGACGATCGCCGCGCCTGGCACGCCGGGCCCGGCCGCTGGGGTGCCATCACCGACCTCAACTCGGCCTCGATCGGCATCGAGATCGACAACGACGGCGACACCCCGTTTGCGCCGGCGCAGATCGACGCGCTGATCCGCCTGCTCGATGACCTGTGCACGCGCCTGCGCATCCCGCGCACGCAGGTGATCGGCCACGCCGACCTCGCGCCCGCGCGCAAGCAGGACCCGAGCCGGTTCTTCCCGTGGCAGCAGCTGGCCCAGGCCGGGTTTGGCGTGTGGCCCCGCGACAGCGACGGCCCGGCCCCGGCTGGCTTTGATGCGTGGCTGGCGCTGCAGGCCTTCGGCTATGCGCTGGACGATCGCGATGCGGCCGCAGGCGCCTTCCATCGCCGCTTCCGTGGTCGCGACGACCTGCCCGCCACGCTGGACGCCGAAGACGCACGCATCCTGCATTCGTTGCGGGTGCAGGCATCGCCGTGACCGCCCCACGGCCGCAGACCCGGTAGCGCCGACCGTTGCTCGGCTGCGCTTGCTCGTACCCACCGCGCGGTCTCCGCGCCAGCCGACCAACGGTCGGCTCTACCCCCCAGGACCCTCGCCCATGACAATCACCCGCTTCACCGCCGCCTGCCGACGTCCGGCGGCGCTGCTCATGGGCCTGGCCCTGCTGACCAGCTGCGCGGTGGCCCCGCAGCGCGCACAGCGCCCGGCCGCGCCCGGCGGCACCTACCTCAAGGCCAACTGGAACGCGCTGCCCGTCGTGGCCGATGCCGACCTGCAGGCCGGCTTCAGCGCGTGGCGCAACGGCTGCCCGCGCCTGAAGACCGACCCCACCTGGGCACCCACCTGCGCGGCGGCCACCACCGTCGCCGACACCCCGGGCGCCATCCGCCAGTTCCTGCAGGAACGCCTGGACGTCTATGCCCTGCGCGCGGGCGGGCATCGCGCCGACGGCCTGATCACCGGCTATTACGAACCCATCTACCCGGGCAGTCTCACCCGCACCGCCAAGGCCACCGTGCCGGTGTACGGCGTGCCCAACGACATGGTCATCGTGCAGCTGGACGGCCTCTATCCCGAGCTCAAGGGCAAGCGCCTGCGCGGCCGCGTGGCGGGCCGCGTGCTCACGCCCTACGACGATGCCGCCACGATCAGCGCACAGGGCGTCAAGGCACCGGTGCTGGCCTGGCTGACCCACCCGATGGACCTGCAGTTCCTGCAGATCCAGGGCTCCGGCCGCATCGTGCTGCCCAATGGCCAGCACCTGCGCATCGCCTACGCCGACCAGAACGGCCACCCCTACCGCCCCATCGGCCGCTGGCTGGTGGAGCAGGGCGAGCTGAAGAAGGAAGACGTCACCATGGATGCCATCCGCGCCTGGGCCGTCGCCCATCCGGCGCGCGTGCCCGAGCTGCTGGCCAGCAACCCCAGCTATGTGTTCTTCACCAAGGGCCCGGACGGCGAAGACGGCCCGCGTGGTTCGTTGAACGTGCCGCTCACCGCCGGCTACAGCGTGGCGGTGGACCGCAACGTGGTGCCCCTCGGCAGCCTGCTGTGGCTGTCCACAACGCGCCCGGACGGCAGCGCGGTGGTGCGCCCGGTCGCCGCCCAGGACACCGGCGGCGCGATTGCCGGCGAAGTGCGCGCCGACCTGTTCTGGGGCACCGGCGACGCGGCCGGCAAGCTGGCCGGGGACATGAAGCAGAAGGGCAATCTCTGGATGCTGTGGCCGAAGGGGGCCGCGTTGCCGACCGCCCCCTGACCGCGGCGGCGCACGTCCGGCGCGGCCACGCCGCCGCGCGTGAGGCCTGCTTCACGCCGCCGCCCTATGCTCGCCGTTCGCATTCCTCCCCGAATGCCTCCAGGCAAGGTGGCCGGCTGCATGAGCGCATTTCCCGAGCGGTTCGACGTCATCATCGTGGGCGGCAGCTACGCTGGCATGTCCGCGGCCCTGCAACTGGCGCGGGCCCGGCGCAGCGTGCTGGTGATCGACGCTGGCCAGCCGCGCAACCGCAACGCGCAGGTGGCCCATGGTTTCCTGGGGCGCGAGGGCATGCCGCCGGCCGACATCGCCGCGCAGTCGCGCGCCGAGCTGCTGCGCTATCCCAGCGTGGCCTGGCTCAGCGCACGTGCGGTGCAGGCCGAGGTGCTGGAGGGCGGCAGGCGCTTTGCGATCGCGTGCGACGCCGGCCAGCGGTTTACCGCCCGCCGGCTGGTCCTGGCATACGGCGTCACCGACGACCTGCCCCCCATCGACGGGCTCGCCGAGCGCTGGGGCCGGCAGGTGCTGCATTGCCCGTACTGCCATGGCTATGAGCTGCAGCAAGGCACGCTTGGCGTGGTGGGCTGCTCCGACGATGGCGGCGCCGACCAGGCCCTGCTGCTGTGCGACTGGGGCAGCGTCATCCTGTTCTGCCACGATGCCGCGCGCATCGACCCGGCGCAGAAAGCGCGGCTGGACCAGTGCGGGGTGGTCATCGAAACCACGCCGTTGCAGCGCGTGGAAGACCAGGCCACCGCCGTGCTGGCCGATGGCCGCCGCATCGTCACCGATGCGCTGTTCGTGGCCCCGGTCTCGCGCCTGGCCTGCGACCTGGCCGAGCAACTGGGCTGCGCGCTGCAGGACGCCGGCTGCATCACCGCCGACTCGGCCAAGCAGACCACGGTGGAAGGCGTCTTCGCCTGCGGCGACGCGGCCCGCATGGCCGGCAACATCGCGCTCTCGGTCGGCGAGGGCGCGCTGGCCGGCGTGGCCGTGCATCACTCGCTGGTGGGCCTGCTGGACTGAGGGCCAGCCCGATCGGCAGCGCCTGGGCGGGCGCTGCGCTCAGCGGGGCGGGTGCTCGCCCTCCAGCTCGGCCAGCGCGGCACGCGCGCTTTTGCTCGCCGGGTCGAGGGTCAACGCCGTCTGGTAGCTGCGCCTGGCCGGGTCCCGTCGCCCTGCGGCCCGGTAGGCCTCGCCCAGGCTGTCATGCGCATTGGCCGAGGCCGGATAGGCCGCCGCGCCCCATTCCAGCACGCGCACGGCCGCCTCCTTCCGGTCCGCGCGCAGGAACTTGTAACCCAGGCTGTTGAAGGCCGCCTCGCTCTGGTCGTAGTCGCGCCCACGCGCGCCCAGGCCGGTGTAGGCGCGGGCCATGGCGTCCACGCCCTGTTGATAGGCGATGGGCGTCAGCAGATCATCCAGGCTGCGCTTTGCCGGCTGCATCGGCTTGCCATTCAGCACTTCCAGCAGGTCCCGCCCCATGGCCGCCACCAGCGCGCCCTGCCAGAGGTTGTCCAGGATGATCACCGCGTCGCGGTGCGGCTCGGCGCGCAGGTAATAGCTCTGGTAGCCCGGCACGCTGCCGGTGTGGGACACCACGGGCAGCGTGCGGCCATCGGCCAGCGTCCAGGTTTCCACGTTCCAGCCAAAGCCGTACCCGGCCGCGCGCGCCTGTAGCATCGTCGCGCGCGTGTCGGCCTGCAGCAGCGAGGTGCCATACAGCGCCTGGTCGAAGCGGTAGAGATCCTCGGCGGTGGTGTAGATGCCGGCGGCCGCATAGGAGACGCTGGGGTCGATCCATTGCGGCGCCGTCCACTGCCCCTGCGGGGTGCGCGCATAGCCCTGGGCGAGGCGCTCCAGCACGGTGCCATCGCCGTACAACCCGCTGGCGGTCATGCCCGCGGGTGCGAAGATCCGCGCCTGCAGGTTGTCGGCGAGCGAGGCGCCGGTGACGCGCTCGATCACCACGCCCAGCAGGAAGAAGCCGTTGTTGTTGTAGCGCCACTGCTGGCCCGGCGCTTCGCGCAGCGTCGGCGGGATCCACTCGCGCGCGAAGTCCATCGGGGTGTACGCACGGCGCGCAGCGGTCTGCCACCACGGGTCGGTATAGCGCGCCGGCACGTCGGCCAGGCCGGAGGTATGGCTGAGCAGCTGCGCCACCGTCACCGAGGCGGCCGGCGTGTTGCCGTACAGCTCGGGAAGATACCCGCCCAGCGTTCCGTCCAGCGCAAGCGTGCCCTGCTCCACCAGCTGCATCGTCAAGGTGGCCACCAATGGCTTGGTCAGCGAGCCGATACGGAAGCGGCCATCGGTGCGATTGGGCACCGACCACTCCGCATTCGCCTTGCCATGCGCGGCGAGCAACAGCACCTTGCCTTCCCGGGCCACCAGCACGGTGCCGTTGAAGCCGCGGTGGCTGGCATAGCTGTCCACCAGCGCGCGCAGCTGTTCGGGTGTGGCGGGGGCACTGGCCGCGGCCAGGAAACTGCACAACAGCATCGCAATACCGCACACACGGGCAGCCAGGCGCATCCGTCGCTCCACTGGGCAGGGGGTGGACGCTGTTGTAGCGTTGACTACAAATGTAGTCAAGCAGGCTCGCCGCCCGATGCACCCCGTTCCCGTATTACAGTCGCGCCGGGCCCCCGGCAACGGCCGCTGACGCGCAGCCGTTGGTGTTCAAAAAGGAGCGACATGAAACTCTGGATAAGCGCGGATTCGGACTGGGACACCTACGTCGGCCGGATTCTGTCCGAGCTGGCGCCACGCGAGGATGACTTCCTCGGCAAGGACTACGGCGCCGGCGTCCAGCGCGTCGCGGTGATCCTCATGTGCCGGGAGCCCGAGCTGGCCTTCCGCCGCCGTCACCGGTTCTCCAAGGCCACGCGCCAGTACTACACCGACGTCATGCTGGACTACGCGCTGATGCGCCAGACCGACATGATCGGCCGCATGCGCCACGTCACCGACGAACTGCACCTGCAGTTGTCGGCCATGCTGGGCAAGCGGAAACTCACCGACTTCAACCACACGGCCTTCCTCGAGGATCTGCAGGCGTGGCTTGCCGCGATCGTCGCCGACTACGACGGGCATGGCTCGGGGCCGTGGCGGTACTAGCCAGGCCGATGCGGTGGCAGGGCAGAGCCGGTGGCCGATCGCCGAGGCCCTCCCCGCCACCGGTCTTCAGCCGGCGTGACGGCTCAGGAGTGGCCGGTCCACGTCTTGCTCATGATCATCCAGCGGCCGCCGGTCTTGTACAGCACCACGTAGTCCACGCCTTTCCAGCCCGGGTAATCGAGCGTCACACGCACTGCCGCCAGTTGCGGGGTGACATCGACGATCTCGTAGCTGCGTTTGCGCAGGGCTTCGTCCTGCGCGGGCTTGCCGGAAAAACCACTGGCGAAGTCTGCCCCCGTGCGTTGCAGCAGTCCCTCGCCGCGTGCGGCCGAGTAACCGATCATGACCCCGTCCTTGCGGAACACCTCGCTGACGAGAGCCGGGTCGTCGGTTTGATAGGCCCGCAGGAAGGTCTGCATGGCACGGTCCACGTCCTGGCGGTCGCGGGGGTTGGCCAGCAGCGAGCTGGGCAGCAACAGGAGCAGCGCGCCAGCGAGGGCGGCGGGATGGATCGACGTTTTCATGGTGGTCCTCGGGACGGTTGGGGTAAACGAAAGGGGGTGCGGCAGTGGCATCGACGCGTCGGGGCTCAACGCGGGGTTGCGTTGCGCAGTACCTCAAGCACGGCCTGCGCCACCGGCGCGGCGGAGGCGTAGTTCTGCCCGGTCACCACGCGGCCATCGACCTGGATGAAGGGCGCTTCGCTGTCCACCTTGTGGAAGATTCCGCCGCGTGCCTGCACGGTGCGGCCGATCAGGAACGGAAACTCCTTGAAGTAGGCGGCCGCCTGGTCTTCGTGCTGTTCGGGAAAGCCGGTGATGCGTTTGCCGGCCAGCAGTGGCTGGCCGCTGGGCAGGGTCAGGTTCACGATCCCCGCCGTGCCGTGGCAGACCGCCGAGACCACGCCATCGCGCTGGTAGACCGCCATCGCGATCGCCTGCAGTTGCCGATCCTCGGCCACCCCGTACATCGCGTTGCTGCCGCCCACGTAATAGACCGCGCGATAAGCGCCCGGGTCGATCCGTGCCGGGCTGGCGGTGGCGCGCAGGCCCTGCATGATCCGCGGGTCGTCCAGGCGCGCGCGCACGTCATCGCTGACATAGCTGTCCAGGATCGGCACGGCGCCGCCCTCGGGCGACACGAAGTCGACCGCGTAGCCGGCCGCATGGAAGACATCCCAGGCGTGGACCACCTCGCCGAAACTGATGCTGGCCGGCAGGGCGGCGCGGCCATGCACCTTGGCGCTGGCCAGGATGAACAGGATGCGCCCAGGCGCCGGGGACGCCGCCACGGGGGCCGCCGCCGCGGCGGGGCCGGCCAGCCCCAGCCCGGTGGCCAGCAGCAGCAACAGCGTGGGTAAAGCGCGGGAGATGGACATGCAGGCCTGCTCGTTGGAAGGAGCAGGCAGGCTAGGCGATTGCCTTGTAAATCAATCCACTACGATCGGTTGCCGGAGTCCGGGAATCGATTCTGGGAGCCGGTCGCCGCGGCCCGGAACGCCGCCGGGGTGATGCCTTCCACCCGCTTGAAGGCGCTGTAGAAGGTGGACATGGACTGGAACCCCGCCTCCTCGGCAACCGCCTCCATCGGCTTGGCAGGCTGCTGCTGCAACAGCTGCCTGGCTTCCACCACCCGCAGCTGGGCCAGGTACTGCTTGAAGGAGGTCTGCGCGTTGTCGTTCAACAACTGCGACAGGCGGGTCTGCGGAATGCCCAGCCGTCGCGACACCCGGGGAAGGGTCAGGCCGGGGTCCAGGTGCAGGCGCTCGCGCGTCATCAGCTCGGCCAGCGCCTGCAATTGCGGGGCGGCTTCGTCATCGGCGATGCGCCGGTCCTGGTACGGCGCCACGACCGGCTGGCCATTGCGCAGGCGCAGGCAGACCAGCGCGCTGGTGGCCAGCACGAAGGTGAACGACAGCGCGCCGACGATGTAGGAGGTGTAGCCGGCGGTGTAGTACGCCGCCCAGATCAGCCACACCCCCACCAGCGCGCCCAGCAGCAACAGCCGGGCGGGCCGGCCCGGTTGCCACGCGCGGTGGCCCAGCGCCAGCACGGTGGTGGCCAGCAGGTAGCCGAGCCAGGCCAGGTTGATGCCGGGCGTGAGCGTATGCCGCCAGAGATGCGGATGGCCGGAATAGGGCAGCAGGATGTTCACCGCGAGCACCACCAGCAGCAATGCGGCCAGGTGCCAGCGGTCCACGCGCGCAAGGGCCTGGCCGTCACCCATCGCGGCCCGCATCAGGAAGAACAGGCAGGGGCCGATCATGAAACAGGCCGTCAGTCCGATCTGCAGCGCCACCACCGGGATGTCGGGCCAGAAGTAGAACACCACCGACTTTCCAGTGCGCACCCCGACGGCAAGGATCAGCAGCGCCAGCCAGCGCTGGGTCGCCTCGCCGCGTGCCCGCCACCAGAGGAACGTGGCGATGCCGATGCCGTTGAACGCCCCCAGCATGGCAAAGAAGAAGAGCAGGTGTTGGCTCAGCATGATCGGTCCATCGACATTCCCAGCCTGTGATCCGGGGAGAGGCTGCTCGGTGTCGATCGTGAGCCCTCGGCCGCTGGCATAGTCGGGGCAGGGGGCAGGGGTGTCAATTCGCATGCGGTGCCGCGGCCGGCGCGGCGTGCGAGCGCGAGCAACGCGGCGACAGTCGCCCGTGGTGAGAACGCCTCGGGTAACAATCGGCTCCCCAACCGGGCCTCGAACCTCATGCCGATCACCTTCGAAACCGGCGACCTCTTCGCCACGTCCGGCCTTGGCGCCTATGCACATGGCTGCAACTGCGCCGGTGCCATGGGCAAGGGAATCGCGGTGGCCTTCCGGGCGCGGTGGCCCGCGATGTATGCCGCCTACCGCGGCCGGTGCAAGGCCAAGGCGTTCCAGCTGGGCGATGTCTTCGTCTGGGAGGCGTCCGATGCGGTGGTGTTCAACCTTGGCACCCAACCGCACTGGACCACCCCGGCCGAGGCATGGGCCGTACGCCAGGCCGTGGCCGACATGATCCGGCTGGCCGAGGACCGGCACATCGCCACCATTGCATTGCCGCGCATCGGCGCGGGCCTCGGTGGCCTGGAATGGGGCACGGTCCGCGCGATGCTGGAGGAACAGGCACGCACCACCGCGATTCACCTGAGGGTGTGCGAGACCTACGTGCAGGGCGTGCCATTGGCACCGTGACGCTGGCGGGTGGTGTATGTCCTTGCCGGACCGACCTGACTCAACAACCCCCCCGTTTTGCACTACATTGGTGCAATGACCCCCGCCCTCGCGCCGCCCGCCCTTGAAGTCCTCGGCACCCCGGTCGCCTGGGCCGATGCGGCTGGCCGTGTGGTGGGCTGCAACCCCGCCTTCGCCCGCTGGCTGGGCGTGAGCGTGCGGCGCGTGCTCGGCCAGCCGCTGGCCTCGCTGGAAGTGCAGGGCGAAGCGCTGGCGCACTTCCTGGCCCGCGACGAGCGCGACACCCTGCGCCTGCATCGGCTGGCGCTGGCGTTGCCGGGCGATGCGCCGCGCTTTGCCGAGGGCTGGTTGAGCCGCTGGGACGAGGGGGGCTGGTTGCTGGAGGCGCACCCGGTGGATGAGTTTCCCGGGCTGGACCCGACCCAGGCCCTGCCAAGCGCGCTCAGCGCCGCGCTCAAGGGCCTGGCCCACGAGCTGCGCAACCCGCTGGCCGGGCTGAAAGGCGCGGCCCAGTTGCTGGCCCGGCGCAACGCGCAGCGCGCCGCCGACGAACGCGACCCCGACGAGCGCGAGCTGATCGAGCTGATCGGCTCGGAGATCGAGCGCCTCAACGGCCTGCTGGAGCAGTTGCTGTCGCCCGCGCCGGCCGCCCCGCATGCTCCGCTCAACATCCATGCCTCGCTGGAGCGCGTGCTGCGCCTGGCCGAGAGCGAAGGCGGCTGGGCGGTGCGCCTGCAACGCGACTACGACCCCAGCATCCCCGAGTTCGACGGTGACGCCGACCGGCTTACCCAGGCGGTGTGGAACCTGGTGCGCAACGCGATCCAAGCCGGTGCCGGCAGCGTCACCCTGCGCACGCGGGTGGAGCACGGCGTGCGCATCGGCGACCAGCTGCACGCGTTGGCGCTGCGGCTGGAGATCGCCGACGACGGCCGTGGCGTGCCCGAGCACCTGGCCGAGCACCTGTTCCTGCCGCTGGTCAGCGGGCGCGCCGAAGGCACCGGGCTGGGCCTGGCACTGGCGCAGCAGGTGGCGCGCGAACACCGCGGCACGCTCACTTACCGCTCGCGCCCGGGGCATACCGTGTTCACCGTGCTGGTGCCGATCGGGCACGACACGCCCGCCGAGGAGGCCGCCCATGGCCGATGACACCGACCGCACCACCGCGCGCGTCTGGGTGGTCGATGACGACCGCGCGGTGCGCTTCGTGCTGTGCACGGCGCTGCGTGATGCCGGCTATCGCGTGGAGGGTTTCGACGGCACCGCCGCGGCGCTGGCCATGCTCGATACCCAACCGCCGCCGGACCTGCTGTTCACCGACGTACGCATGCCCGGCGACGATGGCCTGGTGCTGCTGGACACGCTCAAGGCCGCGCACCCGCAGCTGCCAGTGATCGTGATGTCGGCCTATACCGACGTGGCCAGCACCGCCGGTGCCTTTCGCGGCGGCGCGCAGGAGTTCCTGTCCAAGCCGTTCGACCTCGATGATGCGGTGGCACTGGCCCAGCGCGTGCTGCCCGAACCGGACGCGCTGGCCGAGGCGCCGTTGCCGCCGGCCGCCGAGCCCACCGCTGACCAGCGCCCGCAACTGGTGGGCGACACCCCGGCGATGCGCGCGCTGTTCCGCGCGATCGGGCGCCTGGCGCAGGCGCCGCTGTCGGTGCTGATCAACGGTGAAACCGGCACCGGCAAGGAACTGGTCGCGCACGCGCTTCACCACGAATCGCCGCGCATGCGCGGCCCGTTCGTGGCGCTCAATACCGCCGCCATCCCCTCCGAGCTGCTGGAAAGCGAACTGTTCGGGCACGAGGCGGGCGCGTTCACCGGTGCACAGCGCCGGCACGTGGGCCGCTTCGAACAGGCCCATGGCGGCACCCTGTTCCTGGATGAAATCGGCGACATGCCGTTGCCGCTGCAGACCCGGTTGCTGCGCGTGCTGGCCGAAGGCGAGTTCTTCCGCGTCGGCGGCCGCGAATTGATCCGCGTGGACGTGCGGGTGATCGCGGCCACCCACCAGGACCTGGAGTCGCTGGTGGCCCAAGGCCGGTTCCGCGCCGACCTGCTGCACCGGCTGGACGTGGTGCGCCTGCGCCTGCCGCCGTTGCGCGAGCGCCGCGATGACATCGCCCAGCTCACCGATACCTTCCTGGCGGCCGCCGCGCGCAAGCTCGACACGCCGCCCAAGCGGCTCACCGCCGCCGCCCTGCAGGCCCTGCGCGAGCATGACTGGCCGGGCAACGTGCGCGAGCTGGAAAACGTGTGCTGGCGGATGGCCGCGCTGGCCGCCTCGGACACCATCGGCGTGGCCGACGTGGACAGCGCGCTGCATCGCGGCGGCAGCGCCCGCGGCACGCGCGCGGCCGGCGACCCGGGCCAGTGGGAAAGCCTGCTCTCCACCTGGGCGCGCCAGCGCCTGGCCGAAGGAGCGGAAGGGCTGCACGCGCAGGTCCGCGAGCGCGTCGACCAGGCCCTGCTGGAGGCGGCGCTGCAGATCACCCACGGTCGCCGCGCCGAAGCGGCCGCCCGCCTGGGCATGGGCCGCAACACATTGACCCGCAAGCTCGGCGCCGGGCGCCGTCGCGGCGGATGAACCGCCTGTCCACACCGCGTGCGCGCGCCGTCCGCGCTGCTTTCATGGTGCGTGGACGCGCACGCCGTTAGTTTGCAACCAAGGAGTTTTCCATGCGCCGTCTTCCCATCGCTGTTGTCGCCGTGGCCACCCTGGGCCTGGCCGCCTGCGGCTCCACCCCGCCGCCGCGCCCCACCGCCCCGGCGGCGGTGCCCCTGGTGAGCACCGCGCGGATGGCCGAAGCCAACCTGTCGCCGGCCTCGGCCAGCCTGGTCAGTGGCCGGCTGGCGCTGGTGCCCGATGCGCGCGGGGTGCACATCACCGGCGTGATCGGCGGCCTGCAGCCGTTGCAGACGGCGGCGTTCCACGTGCACGAGCGCGGCGACTGCAGCGCGGTGGATGCCAGCAGTGCCGGCGCGCATTTCAATCCCACCCAGCAGCCGCATGGGCGCAACAACGGCGGCGTGCACCACCTCGGTGACATGGACAACCTGCGCGCCGATGCCCAGGGCCGGGTCAATGTCGATGTGCGCCTGCCGGCGGTTACCCTTGGCGGCGGCGCAGCCACCGATATCGCAGGACGTGCACTGGTCGTGCATGCCAACGCCGACGATTACCGCAGCCAGCCGGCCGGCAACGCCGGCGCCAGAATCGCCTGCGGCGTCATCCGGGTCACGCGCTGAGCGTGCGATCCCGCGACGTCGCTTCTTCCATCGCAACCTGCAAGGAGTTCCACATGCGTCTGATCCATACCTCGCTGTTCGTCGCCATCGCCGCGCTGGGCCTGACCGCCTGCAACAAGCCGGCCGATACCACCCCGGAGGCCACCCCGGCCGCCGACACCGCCGCCGCGACGCCGGCCGCCGATGCCACCACCCCGGACGCCCCGCCGGCGATGACCAGCGAAGCGCACGCCAACCATGGCGCCGCCGCCGAACTGGCCCCGACCAAGGACAGCACGGTCAAGGGCAACGTCACCTTCAGCGTGGTGGACGGCAAGGTGCACGTGAAGGGCGACATCAGCGGCCTGAAGCCGAATTCCGAGCACGGCTTCCACATCCATGAGAAGGGCGATTGCAGCGCGCCGGACGGCGCCAGCGCCGGCGGCCACTTCAACCCGTCCAAGGAAGACCACGGCAGCGTGGCCGCGTCGCCGCACCACGGTGGCGACATTCCCAACATCAAGGCCGATGCGCAGGGCAACGCGGTGGTCGATGCGGACGTGTCCACCAACGTCAACATCGGCAAGGGCGATGATTTCGACATCATCGGCCGTGGCCTGATCGTCCACGCCGACGCGGACGACTACAAGACCCAGCCGACCGGCAACGCCGGCGCGCGCCTGGCGTGTGCGGTGATCAAGGCCGCCCCGTAACCGACGCGGATGCAGCATGAAAAACGCCGGCACATGCCGGCGTTTTTTTGCGCTGGTAGACCCACGCCATGCGTGGCTTAACCAACCACCCTCATCGCGTCAGCAACGCCCGCGCCTCCTGCCCGGCTTCGCAATGCACGAACAGCACCGGCAGCCCGTGCGCTTCCAGCACTGCGGCCATCTGCCGCTGGCGCATCAGGTACTGCTCGTAGATGCCTTGCAGGCGATCGCAGTCGCCCTTGCCGTGGTTGTAGAACGCACACCAGCCGGCCGGATCGAACAGGGCCATACGCACTTCGCCGTCGGCGTATCGAAGCAGCGGCTCCGGCGCGGCGTCCAGCCATTGCTCGAGCTGCGGGGCCATCAGCGCCGTCTCGATCAGCGGCCACAGCGCGGCCAGGCCCTGGTTGTCGTACTGCATGGACATCATCGCGGCGAGGTCGTTCACCGTGAAGTAGCGCGCGTGCTCGATCTGCGCACCGAAGGCGTTCTGCGCCTGCAGGGCGGTATCGGCCTGGGCCATGCCCTGGGCCAGCAGCACCTCTTCCAGCGCCTCGGCCACGGCCTGGGTCTGTGCCACGTCGGTGCCGGTGAGCAGGAAGGGCACCACCCGCAGGCCGCCGCCGGCCAGGCCGGCATCGGCCTGGAAGGGCAACGGCACCTCGCCGTCGGCACCGGCGCCAAAGGCCAGCATGCGCGGGCCCTGGCTGCGGCCGGGGGCGCGCATCTGCAGTTCTTCCAGCCGGCGATGCATCGGCCAGCCGGGGCGCAGTACTTCGGCCGGGTCGAAATGCGCGCCGGCGAACACGAAGTCCAGCCCGCTGACACCGGGGACCAGTTTGGCCAGGTCGCGGCCGACGCGTTCGGCCAGCTCGCCAGCCTGTTCGGAAGACAGCGCGGCATGGCGCGGCGCGTCGCCGCCGGCCAGTTCCAATGCCATCACGCCAAGGGCATTCATGCCGGGGTCGGGTTTGCTCATGGTTTCACGGTTGGCCCATCACAGGGCGGCAGCTACACTTGCCCCCATTATGCCTGCTCCTTCGTGCAGGCCATGTTGCAGACACCCTTCCCATGCCAGGTATCTCCATGCCCAACGCCCGTCCCGTCGCCATCCTCGGTGGCGTCCGCATCCCGTTCTGCCGCCAGAACACGGCCTATTCGGACGTCGGCAACCTCGGCATGTCGGTCCGCACACTGGGGGCGCTGGTCGAGCGCTTCGGCCTGCACGGCCAGCAGCTGGGCGAAGTGGCGATGGGCGCGGTGATCAAGCATTCCAGCGACTGGAACCTCGGCCGCGAGGCCACCCTGTCCTCGGGCCTGTCCCCGCTCACCCCGGGCATCACCATGCAGCGCGCCTGCGGCACCTCGCTGGATACGCTGATCGCGGTGGCCAACAAGATCGCGCTGGGCCAGATCGAATCGGGCATCGGCGGCGGTTCGGACACCACTTCCGACGTACCGATCGTGTACGGCAAGAAGCTGCGCGCCCGCCTGCTGGCGGCCAACCGCGCCAAGTCCACCGGCGACAAGCTCAAGGCGCTTACCCGCGGCTTCAAGCTGAGCGAGCTCAAGCCCGAGTTCCCCGGCGTGGCCGAGCCGCGCACCGGCAAGAGCATGGGCGACCACTGCGAAGACATGGCCAAGGAGTGGAACATCTCCCGCGACTCGCAGGACGAGTGGGCGGTGTCCTCGCACAAGAAGCTGGCCGCCGCCTATGAGCGCGGTTTCTTCAACGACCTGATCGCCCCGTTCCGCGGCGTGGAGCGCGACAACATCCTGCGTGCGGACACCTCCCTGGAGAAGCTGGCCACGCTCAAGCCGGCCTTCGACAAGGTCTCCGGCCGCGGCACGCTCACCGCCGCCAACTCCACTCCGCTCACCGACGGTGCCTCGGCGGTGCTGCTGGCCAGCGACGACTGGGCACGGGCGCATGGCCACGCGCCGCTGGCCTACCTGCGCGATTCGCAGGTGGCCGCGGTCGATTTCGTGCATGGTGAAGGGCTGCTGATGGCGCCCACCATCGCCGTGCCGGAGATGCTCAAGCGCAACGGCCTCACCCTGCAGGACTTCGACATCTACGAGATCCACGAGGCCTTCGCCGCCCAGGTGCTGTGCACGCTGCGCGCGTGGGAGAGCGAAGACTACTGCCGCAACCGCCTCGGCCTGGACGCGCCGCTGGGCCGGATCGACCCGGCCAGGATCAACCCGCTGGGTTCCTCGCTGGCCACCGGCCATCCGTTCGCCGCCACCGGCGCGCGCGTGATCGCCACGGCCGCCAAGCAGTTGGCCGAGCGCGGCGGTGGCCGCGCGCTGGTCTCCATCTGCACCGCCGGCGGCATGGGCGTGGTGGCCATCGTCGAGCGCTGATCCGGCAGGAGACGAAAACCAGAAAGGCCGCCGAAAGGCGGCCTTTTCGTTGGGGGGTAGAGCTACCCCATGGGTGGCTGCAGAACGGCCCGAAGCCCAGGTAGAGCCACCCCATGGGTGGCTGCACAACCATCCGCAGTGCGTGGAGCCGGCCAGCGGCCGGCACTACCGGTTGGCGTGAATCAGCCGCGCGCGATCAGGGTACGCGCGGGTTGCCGAATGCGTCGCGGTCATCGCGCACCAGCGGATCGACCGGGTTCACCGGATCGACGCGATCTACCGGCCGCACCGGCTGCACCGGCAGCGGCTGCGACATCAGCGACTGTTCTTCCACCGTGGCGCGTTCGGGCACCACCGCCTGCAGCGGCGTGGCCGGGTTGGCGCGGGCCAGTGCAAGGCTGTCCTCGCCGCGCTGCTGGCGCAACGCGTTGGCAAAGCACTGCGCGGCCAGCGCCGTCTCGCCGCGATCGGCGAAGACCTCGCCCAGCGCTTCCCATGCCGCCGGGCCGGCACCGGCGGCGATCGCGCGGTGCAGGTAGTCCTCGGCCTGGCTGTGCAGACGCTGTGCACCGGCAATGCGGCCCAGCGCCAGCAGCAGCGCCGGGCTGGCCGGCTGCTGGCCCAGCCAGCGCTGCAGGTTGGCCTGGCGCGTGGCCAGCTTGTCCACCGGCATCTGCCCATACAGCGTCACCAGCGATTCGTCCCAGCGCGTGTCCAGCGCCTGCTCCAGGTTGAGCAGCGCCGGCTCGTCCCAGTCCAGCGCCACCGCGCGCAGCGCATAGGCAGACACCACGTCCGGGTCGCTGCGCAGTGCCTTGGGCGTGGCTTCCCACTGCGCGGCCAGCGCGTTGACGTCGGCCGCTTCCAGCAGCGACTGCGCGGCCAGGCGGGTTTCCAGCTCGGCCACGGCCGCATCGGGCAGCGCCTTCTGCTTGCGCAGCGCACCCAGCTGGCCGTATGCCTCATGCGCGCGTTCGGCACGGGCCAGCGCTTCGGTGCGCAGCCACAGGCCGCGCGGCGGCAGCGGCTGGATCGTCGCGGTGTCCAGCAGGTTGATCGCATCCACCGGGCGCTCCTGCTGCAGCAGGCGTTCGGCCTGCAGCAGCGCGTGCAGCGTGGCGTCTTCGCCGGACAGCCGCTGCAGGTACTGGGTAGCGGCGGCCTGGTCGTCGCGCGCCTCGGCACTGCGCACCGCGGTCACCATCGCCACCGCGCTCACTTCCTTGTCTTCGGCGGCGTTGACCAGCAGCTTCTCGGCGCGCTGCCACTGGCCCTGTTCGTGGGCCTGCAGGCCTTCGATCAGGCGCGCGCGGCCCTGCTTGCGGCGGTAGCGGCCCCAGGCCCGGAACGGCGAGGCCAGCAGGCTCCACAGCAGCCACAGCACCAGCACCCCCACCAGCACCATCAGCGCCACCTGCGGCACCGTGGAGCGGTAGTCGTTGCCGCCGTAGCGGTAGATCACTTCGCCGAACTGGCGCAGTTGTTCGGTGCCCAGGAACTGCGAGGCGATCACGCCCAGGGCCACGGCCAGCAACAACACCACCAGGGATTGGAAGGGCTTCATCGATCATCTCCATCGCGCATCGAGCGCAGTTGCTGCAGGGTGCTGCCCAGTTCGGGCAGCGCGGGCTGCAGCACGCGCATGCGCAGTTGCTGCAGTTCAGCACGACGCTCGCGCAGGGCGGGTGAATCCGGCCACAGCCGGGGCAGCCACAGCGCCACGCGATCCACTGCGTGGGTGAAGCCGGGCTGGTCGCCGCGCTCCACCGCCGCGCGCGCCAAGGTCAGTTCCAGTTGCAGGGCATCCCAGCCGGTCACCCGCTCGGCATCGGTGAGCGGGCCCTGGGTGTGGGTGGGGGTGATGGTCACGAACGGGGCCAGCACCTGGTGCCACCACGGCGTGGCCTTGCCCGTGCCGGGCACGGCATCCACCTGCTGCGGCAGGCGCTCCAGCGCCGTGGAAAACGCCGCCAGCTGGGCGGCGGTGGTCACCCGCACGCCCGGCCCCAGCGCGTCCATCGCGTTGCGCTCCTGCATCAGCGCTTGGCGCACGTTGAGGTACTCGTTGCCGGACACATCGTTCAAGGTGGACGCGGCCAGCGCATACAGCCGCCGCGCGCCGTCCACGTCGTCGGCATAGGCCAGGCGCTGGGCGGCCTGGCCCAGCAGCAGTTCGGTCTCTTCCAGCTGCAGCGCCTGCGCGCCGTGCCGGGTGCTGTCGGCCAGCTTGGCCAGGTTGTCTTCCAGCAGCGCGCTGCGCTGGCTCAGGCCCAGCATTTCATCGCGCAGCACCCGGTTGGTGGCCGCCGCGTCCTGCACGCGCTGCGAGGTCGAGCGCTGGTCCCGGCGCAGCGCTTCCACGCTGTCCACCAGGCCCTGTAACTGCAACCCGGCATCGGCCTGGCGCTGCAGCTCGCGCGCCTGTTCGGCCTGCCAGCGCGTCCAGCCCCAGGCCACGCCCGCACCGATCACCAGCACCACCGCAAGCGGGGCGATCCAGCGCAGGGAACGGGAGGCGGGCGGTGGCGAAACGGGGTCGTTCATGCAGGCATCCTTGTCGATCGCGCCGGGACATCCACGGGCTGGCGAGCGACGTGGTGCACAGCATCACCCGCCGCCCGCGCGGCCTGCAAGGCCGGCAGCGTCGCCTGTTCAGGAAGTCGCGGAAGTGATGATCGCAGCGTGTGCGGCCTGCACCAGCTGGCGTGGTAGGGGGCCCTCGGCCAGCGCCACCTGCGCAAAGCCGGCCGCCTGCGCCTGCTCGGCCAGGCGCGCGCTGGCCGCCACCACCACGGCCTGGCGCAGCGGTGCCAGCAGGTCGGCCGGCACGCCGGCCAACAGCCGCTCCAGCGCCTCGCCGCTGCTCACCGCCAGCACCCAGGGCCGCGGGCAGCGGCGCAGGCGTTGCAACGCGCGCGGCGGCAGCGCCAGCGGCACGCGCCGGTACACATCGGCGCGGATCAGCCGCGCGCCGCGCTCCACCAACGTGGTAGCGATGACGCCGCGCCCGCCTGGGGCGGTCACCAGCCCGGCGTCCAGCCCGTGCAGGTCGGCCAGCGCGGGCAGCGCCAGCAGGCCCTCGCTGTCCATCCGTGCCGGCGCCAGCACCTCCCCGGCACCGTGCGCCCGCAAGGCCGCCGCCGTGCCGGCGCCGACCGCCAGCCAGGTGCCCGGGTGCGGGCCGGCCAGCGGCTGCAGGCGCGCGGCCGCGTGCACCGCCGCCGGGCTGCTGAACAGCACCCGCGGCGCCGCCAGCGCGCGGCGCAGCTGCGCCACGGTGGCCGCGTCCTGCCGTACCTGCAACGCCCACGGCGACAGCGCCAGCACGTGCGCCCCGGCCGCCTGCGCGGCGCGGCGCAACAGCGCATGCTGGCCGCGCGGGCGCAGCGAAATCAGGGTCCAATCCGGCACATGTGCATCACGGTTCATTGCGGGCATTATGCGAGCCCTTCGCCGTAACGTTGTCGTGTCGATGTCCATCCCCCAATCCCTGCCCGCCCACCTGGCCGAACTGCAGCATGTCCTGGACCGGATGCCGCCGGTGGCGGCGATGCAGATCCAGGTCGCTTCCTATGCCGATGGCGTGCTGGACCTGCGCGCGCCGCTGGCGGCCAACGTCAATGACAAGGGCAACGCGTTCGGCGGCAGCCTGGCCTCGGCGCTCACCCTGTCCGGCTGGGCCCTGGTCACCCTGCGCCTGCGCCTGGCCGGCTTCGATGCCGATGTCTACGTGGCCGACAGCCACGTGCGCTACCTGGCCCCGGTCTACCAGGACCTGCACGCCCACGCCCAGGCCGCCGACGAGGCCGACTGGGCCGGCTTCCTGGCCACCTTCGCCCAGCGCGGCAAGGCCCGGATCGGCCTGGTCGCCCGCCAGCCCGGCACCGACGGCAAGCCCGCCGCTGAACTGACCGGCCGTTTCGTTGCCTTCGCAAGGCGGTAGGATGGGCGCCTTGCCGATTGGGGAATTCGCATGCGCCGTACGCTTCAGATCCTGCTGCTGACCACCTTGATGCTGGCCAGCGTGGCGGCGCTTGCCGCCGGCCTGAGCCGCAAGCAGCGCAACCTGCTCGAGGAAGCCCAGAACGCCTACGGCGCCACCATCCGCTGGGGCAGCGCCGAGGATGCCATCGGCTACCTCGACCCGGCCTATCGCAAGGAACACCCGCTCACCGACCTGGAACTGCGCCGTTACAGCCAGATCCGCGTGTCGTCCTACCGCGAGCGCAGCACCGGGGCCATGCCCGACGGCAGCGTGGAGCGCCGCGTCGAGATCGGGGTGATCAACGTCAACACCCAGGCCGAACGCATGGTGCTGGTGCGTGAAGTCTGGCGCTGGGATGCCGAAGGCAAGCGCTGGTGGCAGGCCAGTGGCCTGCCGGACCTGTGGCCGGAATCCTGAATCCGCGCCGGCCCGGGGCCGGCTGGACGCCGATTCGCCCGCATGTGCGACAATCGGCCCCCGCTTATCGACCCGTGACCTGAGTGAATTACGAAGAGTTGCTGGCCTTCGCCGGCCGAAACCCGATGCTGTCGATGGCCCTGGTCGGCCTGACCGTGGCCATCATCGTCACCGAAGTCCGTCGCCTGTTCCGCGGCTTCAAGTCGCTCAAGCCGGCCGAACTGACCCACCTGATCAATGCCGGTGGCGCGGTCGTC
Source organism: Stenotrophomonas sp. (assembly GCF_036662295.1). Taxonomy (GTDB): domain Bacteria; phylum Pseudomonadota; class Gammaproteobacteria; order Xanthomonadales; family Xanthomonadaceae; genus Stenotrophomonas. Next base: position 12,741 of record NZ_JAVWXA010000002.1, on the reverse strand, counting down.
GTCGACCTCTCGCCCAGCAGTGATTTCGAGAAGGGCCACATCGCCGGCAGCCGCAACGTGCAGCCGACCGCGTTCGGCCCGGAGCACAAGCTGGTGATCAACGCCAAGCAGAGCCCGGTGGTGCTGGTGTGCCGCAGCGGCAACGCGTCGGAAACCGCCGCCAAGGCGCTCAAGAAGGCCGGCTTCGAGCAGGTCAACGTGCTCGACGGCGGCATTCCCGCCTGGCAGCAGGCCGAGCTGCCGCTGGTCAAGGGTCGCCACTGATTTGGCCTGGATCGCGCTGCGCGCCTTGTGCGCGGCGCCACGCGCCCCCATCGCAGGGCATGTAACAATCCATTCTTACTGCACTTAATTTCTGGAGCTACAGGAAATGTCCGAAGAGAACACCAACGGCGCCGTCGCGCCGGCCGACGCCGCCACCGGCCCCGCGTTCACCGTCGAGAAGATCTACGTCAAGGACGTTTCCTTCGAGTCGCCCAACGCCCCGGCCGTGTTCAACGATTCGGTCCAGCCGGAACTGCAGCTCAACCTCAACCAGCGCGTGCAGCGCCTGGGCGAGAACGCCTTTGAAGTCGTGCTGGCCGTCACCCTGACCTGCAAGGCCGGCGACAAGACCGCCTACGTGGCCGAAGTGCAGCAGGCCGGCGTGTTCGGCCTGGTGGGCCTGGACCCGCAGTCGATCGACGTGCTGCTCGGCACCCAGTGCCCGAACATCCTGTTCCCGTACGTGCGTTCGCTGGTGAGCGACCTGATCCAGGCTGGCGGCTTCCCGCCGTTCTTCCTGCAGCCGATCAACTTCGAAGGCCTGTACGCCGAAACCCTGCGTCAGCGCCAGGAGCAGGGTGAAACCTCGCTGGCCGACTCCGAGCCGGCCGGCAACGCCTGATCGGCGCTGCTGTCGTTTCGATGAGCACCCACGCAGAAAAGATCGCGGTTCTCGGCGCCGGCTCCTGGGGCACGGCGCTGGCCAGTCTGCTCGCCCGGCACGGTCACTCGACCGTGCTGTGGGGGCGCGATGCGGCCATGGTCGAGGCCATCGACCAGCGCCACGAGAACACCCGCTACCTGCCCGGCATTCCCTTGCCGGACACGCTGCGCGCCACCACCGACCTGGCCGCCGCCGTACGCGATGCGACCTGGATCCTGGTGGTGGTGCCCTCGCACGCGTTCGGTGAAACCGTGCGCGCGCTGGCCCCGTTGCGCCCGGCCGCGGCCGGCGTGGCATGGGCGACCAAGGGCTTCGAGCCCGGGTCGGGGCGTTTCCTGCACGAAGTGGCCCGCGAGGTCCTCGGGCCGGACGTGCCGCTGGCGGTGGTGACCGGTCCATCCTTCGCCAAGGAAGTAACCCAAGGCCTGCCCACGGCGATCACCGTGCACGGCGACGCGCCGGCATTCGCCCAGCAGGTGGCCGATGCGATGCACGGCCCGGCTTTCCGCGCCTACACCGGCGATGACATGGTCGGCGCCGAGCTGGGCGGTGCGATGAAGAACGTGCTGGCCGTGGCCACCGGCGTTGCCGATGGCATGGCACTCGGCCTGAACGCCCGCGCCGGCCTGATCACCCGCGGCCTCAACGAGATGCTGCGGCTGGCGGCGGCCATCGGTGCCAAGCCGGAGACCCTGATGGGCTTGGCCGGGCTGGGCGACCTGGTGCTCACCTGCACCGGCGACCTGTCGCGCAACCGTCGCCTCGGCCTGGCGCTGGGACGCGGCCAGACGCTGCAGGACGCGGTGCGCGAGATCGGCCAGGTGGTGGAATCGGTGCAGACCGCCGATGAAGTCATGCGCCAGGCGCGTCGCCACGGCATCGACCTGCCGATCTCCGATCGCGTGCGTGCGGTGCTGCATGGCGAGCAGACGCCAGAAGAAGGGTTGCGTGCGTTGTTGGCACGCGAGCAGAAGCCGGAATACCCGGACACGCTGTTCAAGTGACCTGCGAAAAACCCCGGCGATTGCCGGGGTTTTTTTTGGTGCTTCCTCGTGTGCCAGCGCGCCACCGCCGCACGGCTGCACGCACTGCCTGAAACGAAAAAACCCGGCGCAATGCCGGGTTTTTTCGTGGCGCACCGACGAGGTAGCGGCCAGGGGGCGTGCCGGCGCGGGGCCGGCGGCCTGCCGCCCGAGGCACGCGGCGGCAGACAAAGTGAAGCCCGGCCAAGCCGGGCTTCATGACGCGTGGGAGAGAGGTCACGCGCCATCCAACAACGTACCGCGGTGGTGCTTGAACGCTTACCAGGTGAAGCGCGGGCCGACGAACCATTCCTTGTCGCCGCCCTTGGCCAGCTTCACTTCGCCAGCCAGGCCCCAGTTCTGGTTGAGCTTGGCCTGGGCGCCGACGCGGCCGTAGAACTCGCCGTCCGGGTTGATGCCGTGCTTCTTGCTGTAGTCCTCGTAACCGGCCATCACATAGCCTTCGAGGTTCGGGGTGAACGCGCTGCGCACGCCCACTTCGGTGGAGTAACCGTTGAAGTCCAGGCCGTGCTTGGGATCGAACTTCTGGTAAGCCACGCGGGCCACCAGGTCGGTGGTCGGGGCGATGCCGTAGTTGTAGCCGACACCCACCTTCCACTGGTCCACATCGGCGCTGCCGCGCTTGGTTTCCTGCGAGTTGTAGTCGCCAAAGACATGGAAGTTCGGCGCCACCGCGACCGAGCCCTTCACGGCCCAACCGTCAGCGTCGCCGCCCTTGGCATCGGTGTTCACGTAGCCGCCTTCAACATAGTTGTACGACAGACCGTCGGTTGCCGAAGCAGCGAACGGCAGTGCAGCGAGCAGACCCAGGGCAAGCAAAGAAGTCTTCATATCGGGACACACCTTTAATTATTTTGGTTTTGCCGGCCGCCCCCCTGGGGAGGGGAGAGAAGGGGCGGTCGACAGGTGTTAATTATTCATTTGTTGCCCGAATCGATACTGAATATTGAACTGACCAGTACATGAATGAGGTGTGGGTTCAGGGAACTTGCCGGGTGGTCGTGTAGACGGGCAACCATAGGTTTGCGCTTTTGCCGTACCTATGGTTGCAGAAGGGTTGAAAACCTTTGGTTGCAATGGCCCGAGGGGTAGGACCAGCGTCCGCCGGTCATGGCTTCTTGCCAATGGCGGAGACGTGGAACGGCCTCCGGAGGCAGTCGCAGCCCGTCTGTTGGAGCATTAACAATAGAGCCTCCCACCGAGCCCCTGAAGGGCCGGGCCCTGAACGTCGGCCCGCTTCGCATCTCGGCACGCTGGAGGCCCAAAGAAGGGGGAGTTTGTTGGCATTGGGAGAAACAGCCAGATACAGGGAGCGGCATCTATTCCCTGGTCGGGTTCGACAACAATTCCCCCCGGCACTTCCGCCTCCTACATGCTTCCCCCTTCATGAACCGTACGACCTTCGCTCATCTGCGCAAAGCTTCCGTGCGCCTCATTTCGGCCAGCGGCTTGGCCCTGGTGGCAGCAACTGCTGGTGCCGTACCAAGCCAACAGCAGCGGGGCCACTATCGCCACGCACTAGGCGACTATACGGTCACAGCCGTTTACGACGGCTACGTTGATCTGGACCCCGCTCATCTCTCGGGAATGAGTCAGGATCAGTTTCAGGTCTTCATCACCCGTGCGTTCTAGGCGAAGACTTCTACGATCCAGACTTCCGTCAATGCCTTCCTCATTGATACGGGTGAAGAGCTGGGTCTGGTCGACTCTGGCACCACCGATTGGTTCGGACCGACGATGGGTCGGATGCTCGAGAGCATCAGTGCGGTCGGATACCGCGCGCAAGAGGTCGATGCCGTCCTGCTCAATCATCATCCGGATCATGCCTGCGGTGTGACCAGCACTGACCGGAAGATGGCCTTCCCCAAAGCGACCGCGGTTAGATGGCCCGCTAAACACTACTCCAGATCCGAGAGCCTTGCCTTGGCAGCCGCACCTAGTCTGCTACGCTTTATTTCTGCAGTCTCGTCGCGCGTTACAGTATTGCTTGAGGACCTTGTGTCTTGGAACTCAGTCAACGTCCGGCAAGTAATCTTTCCTGTCTTCTTGTCGAAGTAATACGTCCGTTCATGAACGTACTCTTTCCACTCGTCTGAGGTCTTCTCGTAGCTAGTTTCTGTGTGGAACAGAATTCTGGTCACCGAAAATCTCCTAGGTCCAGGTGGCATCTAGACTAAGCCGAGCCGCGAAGCGACTTCGACCTGAATGAACTGTCAGTCATCTACCGCCGCCTCAAGAAATCCAGTGATTGAATGGAACTGTTCGCGTTCTTGGGCGCTTGCGCGGCGGAACGATATGACCCTCACAGTTTCGTCTCGCCGCATAGTAGTGACCATCAGAACAACCTTGCCACAATCATCTACGGCCATGTGCATGTGGCGGACCTCTCCCGCTTCCATGAATCCGTCACTTGTTATGAACGGCGGGGCACCGATAGGCAGAAGCGTGGACTCAAGCAGTGTCACGGCACTCTCAAGCGAGTACCCGTGCTTCTCACGATTCCCGTACTCCTTGTCTGTGTCGTAGTCGATTCGGGTGCGTCCGACGACGACACGAAACTCCCAATTGGGAAGGCCCATGTTCTCAGGAATCTGATTCACCAAGGCAAACCACCAAGTAGTCGGACCCCTGGGTCCGTTTGAACAACCAATCCATAGCCTGCCGCACGCCTGGCTATCCCCTTGATACGGCGCGATCTTAGGATGGCTGCGTGCGGCCAACAGGCTGGCACACAACCGGACCACCAACGGGCGATGCTGACGGCTGCATGCCGGATTGAATTGAGCACCAGGAGCGACCCTTCCAGCCATGAGACCGCACTCTCTCCAACGCAGGCTCTGGGTCGCAAGCCGTCATACCCTCTGCCCCGGATAGACGTCACTAGTACCCTGTGCCGTATCTGTCCGCCAGCGTCCAACAGCGCAAATCCGCCAACCTCTGAGCTCTCAATGTGGCTCCTCGGCCGGCGCGACGTCGGCTCCCCGGCTGGAGCGGACACTCAGGTCCCAGCGGACCCCGGTTCAATCAGCTCCCACTACCGCTTTGGCTTCTGCGTGAGCGCCGAACCTGCTGCTGTTCGTGCGGCCTTGCTTGAACCAGCGCTATTCAGCGCTTTGGATGCCGCAGTAGCTGCGCGACTGGAAGTAGTATTCGTAGTGGAGCGCTGTGACAGTGCAGAACCAGCAGCCGATTTGGCAGACTTGCTCGAACCACTGTCGCGCAGCACCTTCGATGCAGCTGATGCTGCGCGCTTACTTGTTACTTCCGACTTGGCCATCTTTGGTCTCCACTTGCTGTCTAAGTTTCTGGGCTATGTCGTTCGTCGATGGCTCGTGCAACACGAAAAAGCCAATGATGATCAAGAGTGCAGTGAAAACAATAGAGCCGATAAAACCGCCAAGAACGTTTATTCCAAGCTGAGGCCCCCACCGGCCCAGCTTCTGTATCTCACCAACTACGATACCCTGAGAAATTTCCCGACGATAGGTATCATCGAACTCTTCGACGGCCTGTGCTCCGTAGGTACTCAACGCCGTCTCTGCTTCAGCCTTTGCCTTAAGGATAGTGCTTTGTGGCTGCGACTCGTACCATGCTTGAACGTCTGCGGTTGTCGGGGAGCTTCCCGACGTCTCTAATCGATGCTTTGCCCAATCGATCCGCTGCTCCTCGATGACAGCGAAGGCCAGAAGGCCGAGCAACCAATTTTCATCCGACTCCTCTACCAGTTCCCTGTAGATATCGTCAGGTCCAGAGTACTTCGGCATCTTGCCCCCCCCCCCCGGTCACATTTGCGGAAGATTCTGCCACACTCAAAGAGGGCGCGCGAGCCAGATAGAATTAACACGCGGGCTAATGCGTCCGAGCAGAAAAGCCGTCCAACGGCCAACCCAGCTAAGGCCACGTTGTTGCTGTAGGACCCAATGTCCGATTCCCGCCGGTCGCAGGCACAGCGCACGTGCTCCTGGGATCGCTCCTCAGCGCTCTATGCGATTGATAAACAAAGAATTCCCGCCCAGCGAAGTGCAGCACTCACATCAATGGTCCACTCAACGATAGGGTGAGCTAGCCCGAAGACACAGTGCCTTGACTGAAACTGCGCACGCCGCCAGACCTTCGCTTCAATGCAGCATAAAAGATGATCGCGATAGACTGGAAAGAACGAAGAGTTAACATCGGAATGGAGAGGTGCGGCCGAAATGCTAGCTGACTATGGTCGAGTGAAACGCGCACTTAGAACATTGAATCTGGAAGAGTCCTTGATCCATCTGTGGAATTACTCCCGATTGGTATCGGACAATGTGCCCTTGCCGCCTGTATACAGACACGTTGACAGGCGCGGTGTCGCCCAGAATCTCGCACGTTTCGTGTTCCCTCACGAACTGGAGTTGCTGGCACGTGAACTTCTACTGCATGCAGACAGATCCGAGCGGAAAGCTCATCGATCCATCAGAGACTGGTATGTGCTTGCCGAGTCAATGAATGCGATAAAGGGCTATGCGAATGACGTTTTCGATGCAAATAAGAGTGGCGGAGTGATGCTGACGCTTCATCGCTTGGCGCATCAGCAGTTCCCCCGCTTCAGCATCATCACTGCTTCAAAAATTGGTCGCTATCTTGCGCTCTACAGGCACCAAGCGCTGTCAGAAGTATTCGAGAGGCGAATTGGCGTCGACGTGGACTCGTACTTCGTGATGGCATTTGCCACAATCGCGGCCACGACTCAAAGGCCAAGCACCAACACTCAGACGGATTATTCCGTGCTCGGCATCGAAGACTCAACCTCTAGGCTGTTCTTCAGCAGAATCGTCGGTGGCATCGACCAGGTCAGGAAGAAGCTCATTGAGGATCAGCGCCTTGGAGATACCTGGGAGTACACATTCAACGCACTCCACTACAAGCCACTTATAGCTTTCAACTCCCTCCACCCAGAGCGCGCAATCTGCCCAGTACCCCCACTCCTGGAGCGACGACTGACTGACGGAATATTCTTTGATTTGTATGAAAGCGGATCTGGCTTTGAAAAGGCATACGGCGACGCAGTAGAGAACATCGTCGGCAGAATGCTTGCGTCCCTCCCGCAATCATTCGATACCTACAAGCCCGATCCACTCACAATTGGCAAAAGTAGTTTTGCAGGTTGTGACTGGATCGTGGCCGAGCATGAAAGCTATGCCTTTGTTGAATGCAAAGCCAAGAGAATTGCCTCAAAAGCAAGAGTTGCCGACCGTCTCAAAGACCTGCAGGACGAACTCCGGTACCTGGCCGACGCGGTTGTGCAGAACTATCTCAACCTCCATCGCTGGGCGTCTCACGATCCGAAGATAGCCAAGAAGAAGGGCCCCTCGTACTGCATCGTAGTAACACTTGAGGATTGGCTGCTTTTCAGCCCAGTTGCGACCGGCACTCTAGAGAAACTTGTCAGCGTGGGCCTTGAGAAGCACGGAATCAGCGAAGAGTTAGCAACCAAGTCTCCCTATCTCGTCATGGGATCTGAGTCGTTCCAGAAGGCCGTGGCTGCGCTTCGAGTACACCCCATGTCGGACGTGTTCGGAGGGCTCGATCTTCCAAAATACAAAGGCTGGCTCCCTTCGACGTACTTACACGACAGGTACCCAGACATTGAATCTAACGACGTTGGAGCGTTCAGTACTGAATTCCAAGGCCTCCTTGATTACGTTATGGCTTCAGCCGAGGTCAGGGAGAACAGCTACTCCCCAGAATAGACACAACCAGAGGAAAACAGGTTGATCGCTTAGGATAGCCAAAGACGGTTGACCGACCGAGCCGAGGCTACCGCCCCATGATGATTGCTCTTCTCGTCCCGCCGCGACGCGCAGTTTATCGCTTCAGTGGACCCAGACCCCGCGGCCTCAGGAAGAGGTTCTCAAGGTCGGAGGGTCCCACGTCGGCGGCCCGCTTTACATGGAGGGCTTGCTTGAGCAAGAACATATTCCGGAGAAGCGCCGGTTGCGCCTGACCTTCCCCCAATACCATCGGCATCAGCAAGTAGGCACCGACGCGTTCGTAATCCTTCAGGAACCGAGTGAGGTTGACATCATTGTCGGGCTCCATCGACAACGATCGCGACACGAGGGTGGAGAATTGCGTTCGCGAGTTGCCATCGTCCGGGAGCCGGGACGTTACCACCATGCCGTAGTGCGCCGGATGCTCGGCAGAGTACTGTCGAACGATGCCGACGTAGATCTCATCGGAGTCGTCCCTGCTTCCGAATCGTTCCCGCCACCGCTCGAAGATCTTGGCAGCGGTATCCTGGTTCTTGAACATCAGCGCCAGGAACGGCGGTGCCGCACCACCGAAGCTGCCGAACGCCGCTCCTGTCCAACCCGCCTGATCCCACAGGTGCAGATCGATCACCGACCGCACTGCAACATCGTCGTGATTGGTGACCCTCGGTGGCGTACCCTCCTCAGTGCCGTCATTCTCGACTGGTCGCGCAGCCGGGGCCTGCGCGATCGCCTTGGGACGATCTAAACGCAACTCGTACTTCTGCGGAGCGTGCTGATCCCATTTGCTCAGCCGCGCCACGCCTCCGAACACGCGATTACGGCTCAAGCACAGGGACGCGATCATCGCCATCCGGTCCGCGGCGGAATCGGTCCCCAAGAGACGATCCGCTGCATCTCCGTGGCTCTTGGTGTGACAGGTTGCCCAGAAAATCCTCGTCGCCACTTCGAATAACATGCGCTGGAAGTCCGCATAGACACCGGGCGAACCGGGAAACAAACCCGGGGGGCAACGCACGGTCATTCGCATGTGGTCGAGATCGGTCTCAACGACGAAGTTGCGGGCGTCCGATTCCAACACCCGCACATCAAATCGCTCGACATGGCCGACGGCTTCCAACTCAAACGCAGTCGCAAAGAACGCTTCAATCGAGCCCGCGATGGCTTCGGCGACAATAATGGCAGTGTCGGTGGGCTCGTGCGACACGTCGATTCGCACGCCCAGCACGGCCGTGGCGCACGTCTGTGTCGTCTCGCCATTGAGTACCGCCGGCCGCCAGAGTGCCACGTTCGTTGGCTGCCCGGCCATCTGCGAGAAGATGTTGGCGACGTCGTCTGCCGATTCACTGGCGGGAATGTATCCCTCCTCACGGAGCTTGTCCTCGTAGCCCAATCGGTACATCAAGGCAGAAAAACTGTGAGGCAAGTCCAGTCCGCGGAGGACGTCCGGCACCGACGGCATGTGCGACAGTTCCGCCTCCGAAAGGTTGACCAGCTGGCAGGCAAGGACGAGGTCGAACTCCTGCAGTTGTTCGCTTGCGCGTGCCGCGGACGCCTCGTCAAACGGCAGGCCGGCCAGACAACCGCGAGCCACCTGGATGGTGTCGAGTGCCTCGGGCAAGTACTTCAGCGCCAATGCCATCCACGCGACGTTCATGAGTATCGGGAACACCCCGGCAGGGGGCGTGCTCTCATCCTCCGCGTCGACGAACATCGTCACCGCCGCGGACGTCGCGCTCGCCCGGGCGGCCCATGACAATCCGGCGCTCTTGTAAGCCACGGCGAGCTCCGCCAGCGCCTGTGCATGCTCCTGCGCATGCTCCTTCTTGGAGAGCAGCCGCGCCGCACGACCCAGCAATCGGATCATCTCCATATTCTGGTTGAAGCTGAGCCTCCGTGCACGGCGCAGCAGCACCAAGGCGCCTTCGCATTCGCCCGTGCGCTTAGTGGTGAACTCGGCCAACTGATCGACCAGATCACGATAGCCTCTATCGTCGCCGGCGACATCGCCGAAGCGCTCGATCAACTGCGACAACCGCGCGGCATCGAACTCGCCCAGCGTCTCCGCCTTCGAAAGTACATCGCCGAACTGGGGCCACAGCGACGCGAGCATCGTCCGATCCTGCGCAAGGACTGTCAGATTGACCCGGACGACCAAGAGTGACGTGGTCGCCTCGAGGGCGTTGTTCGGCCTTTCCGTGTCCTTTGCCAGCGCATCCAGCCTGGAGGACAGCCGCCGGATTCTTGGCTCCAGCTGCACTTGTTCCGGTGCCATCTGGCCGGTGATCACCGTGTTGAAAAGGACCTGTGCCAGATTGCACAGCAGTTCAAAATTGGACGCCTGGGTGTCGTCGAGTACCAGAGTCTCGAACCCATCATAGCCGGACAGCAAGGAGGGTATGTCGTCGTACCACCAAACCGCGGTCCAGAGCGCCTCATAGCGAGCCACCAGCTTCTGGCGATGCAGGCCGCCGTCATCGGCCAGTCGGATCGCCCGCAAGAAGCGACCCTCGACGTCGGTGCGGTGCAGCTCCACGCCGCGCGCCAGCTTAGCTGCTACCAAGGCGTCGGCGGCTCGCTGCATGGGCATGCCGACAAACGCTGTCGGGTCCGCGAGCTCCCGTTCGATCTCTTCCAGCTGCCGGGAGCGCGAGTAGTCCGACGGCCCCAAGTCCTTGTCGCTGGTTTCCTCCCCGATCCCCAGGTAGTGGAACGCCAGGTCGCGACGGTCCTTTTCGATTACCTCGGCGACTATCCAGGAGCGATCGTGGATCGTGACGGGGATGCCGTGTTGCTTGGATAGGGCGTCTTCCAGCGCGGCCCGGTCTTTGGCGCGGGCCGCGCGCGAGGTCACGAAGATGATACGCGTGTAGCCTCGATCGGTGGCGGCGATGCCGGTCACGTCGGATCTTACCTTCTCGGCCCACTTCTTCTTAGCGCTGAACGCGAACGCCCAGCGCTCGCTACCGGAATTTGCCGCGCCAACGTAGGTGAGCTTTCTGATTTCCTCAGCGACGGGTGTTGTTTCGGTGTCGGCCTTGCTGTCACCGCCGCCTTCAGGGCCCGTTGCGGGACGCAAATTGGGGCAAATCGACCGCTCGCATAACTTCCGGCAGAACAGCTCGAAGTCGTGTGTCTGGTTTCGCTCAGTGATCGTTTCCAAGTGGTGGGAAAGTATCTCCGCGTTAAGGCAGTACCGGATCCGCGACGCTGAGTCCGAGTACAACTCCGGGCGCAAGGCGCGCATGAACTGCGACGCCGTGGGGCGATTGGCGGGATCCTGCATCTGCATCCTTCCAGTACTAGTGAATGAATCAACAAAGCCAGTGTGCTAGTCCGACGTCGCTCCCTCGGGCATGTTCGACTCTCTGGGAGTTCGAGCCGCCCGGATACCCGCTCGAGGCGCCGCCCTCCCAACTCATGGTCGCTGACTAATAGTGTCAGGGACAACTCCGATAGATGAAGCGTAGGCTGCTCGGACCGTCCGCTTCTGGTCGGACGCCGCCATACACTCTATCCCGGATAACCGATCTTATCCCCTTCCCTGCCAATGACCGCCTCCTGCCAAATGCGGAAATCGGACCAGTTCGCTATTTTTGCCGCGCCTGGGTCACCAGTCGGTCGGGCGATCTCTCAGCCTTGGTCGCGAGAGGCCTGGCGCGCCAGTACCCACGATGCGGCATCAGTCCTCCACTATCCTGCTTTTCACTCCCAGCACTGGATGCCATGAGTCAGCCATCTAGACGAAGACAACCCGAGATGGCGGTCATTGTGATCAAATGCAGTGAGTCCGTCACTTGAGTCGTGGCGGCCACCTAGGCCTTAAAGGGGATTGTGCATGGGAGCGCTAGAGGCGACTCAGATGCTTATGGCTGCGGCAACCGCTAAGGCGCTTACGTGCCCTTCACCCACCAACTGGCCATGGATACCCATTGTCACCGGCATCCTCGCTTTGATTGGCGCTATCGCAGGCACCTGGATCAACGCCTATTTCACAAGGGGCCGCGAAGCTGAAGCACATGAACGAGCGCGGCTTGCAGACTTCCTTTACTTGGCGGTCACCGTGTCCGCCACCTTGGACGCGTTTGCTTCGAGATGTGCAGCAGTGGTTTCAGATGATGGAACACGTCATGGACAACGCGACTACACGAACAGTGCGGAGGGGGAGCTGGTTGTTCAAGTTCCCACGCCGCGGCTCGAACTGGCCGAGTTGGACGTTGTTTGGAAGTCAATGCCGATAGATCTGCTCGACCAAGTCCACAGTCTGCCCATTAAACTCGAAAATGCTGAGGCGTATCTTGACTTCGTCGCGGAATATGACAGCTCAGGAGATGGGAGCGACTACTTCGCAGACCGGAGGCTGAGGTACGCAAGAATCGGCGTCGCAGCGATTGATGTAATCACCGCATTGCGAGCTCGTGCAGGTCTACGTCCGCAGATTGACGAGGACGACACCACGATGTCGTTCCTTCGTCAGCAGTTGGAAGAGAGGACTAAGCTTTCGGAAGATGCGCACCAAAGGCAGGGTGAATGGATGGCGGAGTTGGCTGAGAGAATGGATCGGAATGGATCGCCCGACGCCTGAAAAGGCCGGGCTAAGGCTTGAGTGTCGCATTGATCACGGGAGCTTGGCTGCGACATCATGGTGTCCGTCTCGGGGTGCCTACAGGCCAGGTCCGCCGCACCACAAGTCAATCTCCTCTGGCAGGCATCTAGTAGATACGCAGACCAGTCCCTATACGTGTACTTTCTTGGCTCGGATTAGCTCGGCGACTCAGTGGCCGCATCCAGCCAGATGCCGCCACCTCCACTGCATGCATACCTTCTGCAAGGCCACGCGAGGCACATCGATGATTGCCGTTCTCCTAGAGCCGCCTCAATGCTCACTTCCACGCGAGAGGCTGGCGAGTTTTTCAGTTATTCGAAGGCGTGCAAAGTCTAGCCCAGTATCATCAGCGGAGTAGGGTGACCTGAATCGCCCAGGGTTTTGTAGACAGTCGTCAGCCGTTTAGTGCGTACTGCTTCT
>NZ_JAVWXA010000001.1:88112-127197 GCF_036662295.1 Stenotrophomonas sp. | reverse complement strand
ATTGAACATTCCTTTTCCAGAGGGAAAAGGTGTCAACTCAATTCAGGACGGGTCACCAACCAAAAAAAAGCCGCGACGCCTCTCAGCACCGCGGCCACCTCGTGGGGGAGGTCAAGCGTGCCTGCATGGCACGCCAGTTCATCAGAACATGTGCAACCCACCATTCACCGCATAGTCCGCACCGGTCACATACGCCGCATCATCCGACGCCAACCACGCGCACAGGCTGGCCACTTCTTCCGGTTTGCCCAGCCGGCGGATCGGCACCGAACCGGCCAACCGGTCCAGCACATCCGGTGGGAAACTGCTGATCGACTGGCTGGCGATGTAGCCCGGCGAGATCGTGTTGACCGTCACGCCGCGTGTGGCCACCTCGTTGGCCAGCGCCCGGCTGAAACCGTGCATCGCCGCCTTCGCCGTGGCGAAGTTGACCTGCCCGATCTGGCCCTTGTGCGCGCTCACCGACCCGATGTTCACGATCCGGCCCCAGCCGCGCGTGCTCATCCCGTCGATCACCTGCTTGGTGATGTTGAACAGCGCATGCAGGTTGGAACCCATCACCGCGTTCCAGTCGTCCGGGCTCATCTGCCGGAACAGCACGTCGCGGCTGCCGCCGGCGTTGTTCACCAGCACGTCGATCTCGCCCACCTCCGCCTTCACTTTCGCAAAGGCGGCCACTGTGGACGACCAGTCTGCCGCGTTGCCCTCGGAGGCGATGAAATCAAAGCCCAGCTCGCGCTGCTCGCGCAGCCAGCCGGCCTTGCGCGGCGAATGGGGGGCGCAACCGGCCACCACCGTGTGGCCGTTGCGGGCCAGCTTCTGGCAGATGGCAGTGCCCACACTGCCCATCCCGCTGGTGACGTAGGCGATGCGAAGGGTCATGGCAGAACGCTCCTTGGTAGGCGGATCAGGATGCAAGCGGATACAGGCCGAACAGCAGCCCGCCGATCATCAGCAACAGCGAGATGGCCACCGCCCACTTCAGCGTGAACTTCTGGTGGTCGGCAAATTCCACCTTGGCCAGCCCCACCAGCAGGTAGGTGGAGGGCACCAGCGGGCTGAGCAGGTGCACCGGCTGCCCGGCCAGCGAGGCGCGCGCCATCTCCACCGGGGTGATGCCGTAGTTGCCGGCCGCCTCGGACAGGATCGGCAGCACGCCGAAGTAGAAGGCGTCGTTGGACATGAAGAAGGTGAACGGCATCGAGGCGATCGCGGTGATCACCGCCAGGTAGGGGCCCCAGCTGTCCGGGATGATCGCCAGGAAGCTGTGCGACATCGCCTCCACCATGCCGGTGTTGTTGAGGATGCCGGTGAAGATGCCCGCCGCGAAGATCAAGGCCACCACCGACAACACGTTGCCGGCGTGGTTGACCACGCGGCGGCGCTGCTCGGCCAGGTTGGGGTAGTTGATCACCAGCGCGATCGCGAAGCCCACCATGAACAGCACCGGCATCGGCAGCACGCCCATGATCAGTGCGGCCATCAGCGCCAGCGTCAGCGCCAGGTTCACCCACAGCAGCTTCGGTCGCTTGATGTCCTCGGCGTCTTCCACCGTGGGCAGCGCGTTGCCGTCATCGGACACGCTGTTGTCCATCCAGCTGCCGCCCGCCGGCAGGCTCACCACGCCCAGCCGGCGGCGCTCCTTCAGGCCCAGGTACCACGCCAGCACCAGCACGCCGGCACAGGCGATCACCATCGAGGGGATCAGCGGCACGAACACATCGGCCGGGTCCACGTGCAGTGCGGTGGCCGCGCGCGCGGTGGGCCCGCCCCACGGGGTGAGGTTCATCACGCCACCGGCCAGGATGGTCACGCAGGTCATGTTCAACGCATTCATGCCCAGCCGCTGGTACAGCGGCAGCATCGCCGAGACGGTGATCATGTAGGTGGTCGAGCCATCGCCGTCGAGCGAGATCAGCATCGCCAGGATCGCGGTGCCGAGCACGATCTTCATCGGATCGCCCTTGACGAAGCGCAGGATGATGCGCACCAGCGGATCGAACAGCCCCGCATCGATCATCACCCCGAAGTACAGGATGGCGAACATCAGCATCACGCCGGTGGGCGCGATCTTCTTGATCCCCTCCAGCATCATCTCGTCGATGCCCGCGCCGAAGCCGCCCAGCAGGGCGAAGACGATCGGGATCGTGATGAGGGCGACCAGCGGCGACAGCCGCTTGCTCATGATCAAGTACATGAATGTAATGACCATGCCAAAGCCGAGGATGCTCAGCATCATCTGCAGACTCCAGGAGGGGTAGTGCGGAAGGGAAGGCTCAGAAATCGAACTGCAGGCGGCCGGTCACCGCACGGGTGCGGTCCACCGTGGCCGCGGCCAGGCGGTCGCGGTTGCGGCTCTCGATCAGATTCAGCATGAAACGCAGGTTCGGGCGCATGTACCAGTTGCCGCCCAGCGTCCAGGCCTGGGTCTGCGCATCGCGCAGGTCCGGCTGGCCGATCAGGTGCTGGTCGCCGCGCATCTGGTCGTAGCGCAGGGCCACCTCGAACGCGCCGGCCTTGTGCTGGAAGTCCTTGACCCGGCCGAAGCGGCCGGTCTTGCGGTCGTACACGCGCGATTCGCCGGTGATGAACCAGCTCACCAGGCCGTAGCCGGCCAGCACCTTGCCGCGCTGGCTGCCGTCATCGAAGGTGGCCCCGCTGAACTCGCCCTGCCAGGACAGCGGGCCGCGCACCTGCGCGTACTCCAGCGACCACTTGTTGACGTCGGTATCGCGGCCGGAGGAGAAGTCCACCAGGGTCAGGCGGCTGTTGTCGGACAGGTGGCCGGTCGGGCGCGGGCGGATTTTCAGCCCCGGCGCGCCGTTGGCACCGGGATGGTCATAGCGCTCGTGGGCCAGCGATACGCCCAGGTGCAGCACCTCGCCCGCGGTGGCGCCCGGGGCCCAGGTCGCGCGGCCGCCGGCGGCACGGCCCTTGACCTGCCAGGCATCGATGCTTTCCAGGCTGTAGGCGCTGGCGGCCCAGGTCATGTCGCCATGGGCGGCCTGCCAGGAAGCGCCCAGGCGGTACAGCGGTGCCAGCGTGGTACCGGCGTTGCCGCGCTCCAGGAAGGTGCCGTAGTTGGAGCTGGTGCGGTCGTCCAGCGAGAAGAACTGCTTGAACTGGCCCACGGTGAGCTTGCCGGCATCGCCGAAGCTGCGGCTGACGAACACGTCCTTGGCCTCCACCCGGTCGCCGGAGAAATCCGCTTCCAGCTTGTAGTCCACCACGAAAAACTTGCCCGACACGTCCATCCACGCGCGGCGGATCTCGGTGTCGTCCTTGTTCGGGGTGCCCCGGCTGTCGTTGCTGAAATCGGCGAAATCCAGGTGCAGGCGGCCGCCCACGGTGGCCGTGACCGGGCGGTCCTCGTCGCTGCCCTCGGCGGCCCACAGGGGCGCGGCCAGCATCAGCAGGGTGCAGGCGGCCGGCGTGCGCCAGCGCAGTGTGTTCAGTTCCACGGACCCTCCCAGGTGCACGTCGGTGCGGTGTTGTCGTTGTTCGCACCACGGCGGGCCGCGAGGCGATGGCGCAGCCTAGTGCCGGGAAGCTGTCATCCACCTGTCAGGGGTTTGTGCAGTGCAGCGAAGCCCACGGCAGCGGCCGCTCGCGCTAGCATTCGTGCACCTTCGAAGAATCCGACCCATGCGCCTGCTGCTGGTGGAAGACAACCCGGACCTGGCCGATGCCATCGTTCGCCGCATGCGCCGCAGCGGCCACGCGGTGGACTGGCAGCGCGATGGCCTGGCCGCCGCCAGCGTGCTGCGCTACCAGCGTTTCGACCTGGTGGTGCTGGACATCGGCCTGCCCAAGCTGGACGGCCTGCGCGTGCTGGCCGGCATGCGCGAGCGCGGCGACAGCACCCCGGTGCTGATGCTGACCGCCCGCGATGGCATCGAGGACCGCGTGCAGGCGCTGGACGTGGGCGCCGACGATTACCTGGGCAAGCCGTTCGATTTCCGCGAGTTCGAGGCGCGCTGCCGCGTGCTGCTGCGGCGCACGCGTGGCCAGGCCAGCGAAGTGGTGCAGATCGGTACGTTCCAGTTCGACAACGCCTCGCACCGGGTCAGCCTGGACGGGCAACCGATCGAGCTGCCCAACCGCGAGTACCGCCTGCTGGAGATCCTGATGGGCCGGCTGGGCCAGGTGGTGGGCAAGGACGAGATCGGCAACGGCCTGTTCGGGTTCGATGACGAGGCCGGGCCCAACGCGATCGAGCTCTACGTCGGCCGCCTGCGCCGCAAGCTGGCCGAGGCGCCGCTGCGCATCGTCACCGTGCGCGGCAGCGGCTACCTGCTGGAGGCGCTGGACGACCCGGCCGGCGCGGCCGCCGATGAGTACTGACCCGCGCACCTCCGGCTCGATCCGGCACACGCTGTGGCTGTACCTGGGGGCGTTCCTGGCGCTGTTCGCGGTGGCCCTGCTGTTCGGCGCGCGCGCCTACGGCCAGCGGGCGGCCAACCGCTCCTACGATCACCTGCTGGTGTCCTCGGCGCTGTCGATCATCGACTCGGTGGCGCTGGTGGAGGCGCAGTGGCAGGTGGACCTGCCCTATGCCGCGCTGGACCTGCTGGCGATGGCGCCGGAGGACCGCGTGTTCTACCGCGTGTCCGATGCGCGCGACGTCACCGTGACCCGCTACCCGGACCTTCCCGCGCCGCCGCAGGCCCCCAGCGATCGGCCGCAGCTGTTCGATGCGCCCTACAGCGGCGAGCAGGTGCGCTTCGTGGTGGTGTCGCGGCGGGTGTCCTCGCCCTCGGCGCAGGGCGAGGTGCGCGTGCAGGTCGGCCAGACCCGGCGGGCGCGCGAGGCGCTGGCGCAGGACATGGTGACCCGGGCGCTGCTGGCGATCGGGGTGCTCTCGCTGCTGTCGCTGGCACTGGTCGGGCTGGGCGTGCATCGCGCGCTGCGGCCGCTGGTGCGCATGGAGCGCGAGCTGGCGCGGCGCGAGCCTTCCGACCTCAAGCCGCTCGATGCCAGCGTGCCGCGCGAGATGGACAAGATGGTCGGCGCGCTCAACCATTTCATGGGCCGGCTGCAGAGCAGCAACGAGACCCTGCGCGCGTTCATGGCCGAGGCTGCGCACCAGATGCGCACGCCGCTGGCGGCGCTGCGCGCGCAGGCGCAGCTGGCGCTGGACGAGGAGGAGCCCGAGGACATGCGGCGCAGCCTGCTTGCCATCGAGCGCAACGCCACCCACATGAGCCGGCTGCTCAACCAGCTGCTCAGCGATGCCAGCGTGATCCACCGCGCCAACCTGCAGCGCTTCGGCCCGGTCGATCTGGCCGAGACCGTGCACCAGGCCCTGCACGAGGCGCTGCCACAGGCGCTGCCGGCCCCACGCGTGCAGCTGGCGGTGAGCGCACAGGCGGCCTGGGTGCACGGCGACGCGCTGCTGCTGCGCGAGGCGATCAAGAACCTGATCGACAACGCCCTCAAATACGGTGGCGATGGCGCGCTGCAGGTGGCCCTCACCGAGGAGGCGCGCCATTTCGTACTGACCATCGCCGACCACGGCCCCGGCATTGCCGCCGCCGATGCCGAGCGGGTGTTCGAGCGCTTCGCGCGGGGTGAGGGCGCGGCTGCCGGCGGCGCCGGGCTGGGCCTGGCGATCGTCAAGCGCGTGGTGGATGGCCATGGCGGCCGGATCGATCTGAGCAACCGGGTGGAGGGCGGCCTGGTGGCCACCATCCGCCTGCCGAGGATGCACGCATGATGCGACGAGGCTGGGGAGGGTGGCTGCTGTTGCTGCTGGTGGTGGGCCAGGCGTCTGCCGCGCCGGGTGACGTGCAGCGTTTCCCGGCCAGGGGCGCGGCCACCGCGCAGCTGCGCATCCACGGCTCGACCGACATCGAGGTGTTCGCCACGGTGATCGCCGATTACCAGCGCCTGCACCCCGGCACCGAGATCCTCTACGAGGACGTGATCACCCAGGACATCTACGCCCGTTACCTGCGCGACCGCGGCGGCGCGCAGGCCCCGGACATGCTCATCAGCAGCGGCATGGACCTGCAGACCAAGCTGGTCAACGACGGCCACGCGCTGCCGCACCGCTCGGCGCAGACCGATGCGCTGCCACCGTGGGCGCAATGGCGGCATGAGGCATTCGGCATCAGCTACGAGCCGGTGGCGATGGTCTACAACACCCGCACCCTGCCGGCCGCACGCGTGCCGCGCACGCGCCGCCAGCTGCTGGAGCTGCTGCGCGCGCCCGATGCCCCGCTGCACGGCAAGGTGGGCACCTACGACGTGGAGCGCAGCAGCGTGGGCTACCTGCTGGCCACCCAGGATGGGCAGCGCGGCAGCATGGCCGGTGCCCTGCTGGGCGCACTCGGCGACAACGGCGTGCACCTGGAGGAGCGCACCGGCGTGCTGCTGGACCAGGTCAGCAGCGGCAAGCTGTCGCTGGTCTACAACGTGCTGGGCTCCTATGCACAGGCGCGCATCGAGGCGGGCGCGCCTCTGGGCATCGTCGAGCCGGAGGACTACACGCTGGTGGTGCTGCGCACGGCGGTGATCCCGCGCAGCAGCCGCCATCCCGAAGAGGCGCGCCGCTTCCTGGACTACCTGCTGTCGCCCCGCGGCCAGCAGGTGCTCTCGCGCGAGGCCCGGCTGATGCCCATCCTGCCGGCCCAGGGCCAGCAGCGCGGGCGCTCGCCAGAGCGCAGCTACCGCCCCATCCAGCTCGGTCCGGGGCTGCTGGTGTACCTGGACGGGCTCAAGCGCCGGCAGTTCCTCGAGGCTTGGCGCGGCAGCATGCGGCAGCAAGCGGGGCCTTGACCCCGCGCCGTTGGCGCGCCCCCTTGAACATCAAGGGGGCTCTCCTCCAGATGGGCCGCGCCGCCTCGGGCGCAACCTCACTACAATGGCCGCATGAGCCACGTCACTATCCTGATCGCCGACGACCACCCGCTGCTAAGGGCCGCCGTCGTCCATTCCCTGCGCCAGTCACTGCCGCAGGCACAGGTGATCGAAGTGGCCAGCGCCTCTACCCTCGAAGCGGCCCTGGACCAGAACCCGGACATCGAGCTGGTACTGCTGGACCTCACCATGCCCGGCGCGCGCGGCTTTTCCTCGCTGCTGCACGTGCGCGGCGCGCATCCGGACATCCCGGTGGTGATCGTCTCCTCCAACGACCACCCCCGCGTGATCCGCCGCGCGCAGCAGTTCGGCGCGGCCGGTTTCATTCCCAAATCCGCGCCGGCCGAGACCATCGGCCAGGCCGTGGCCGCCGTGCTCGACGGCGGGGTCTGGTTCCCGGCGATGGCAGCGGAGCGCTCCGAATCGGACGCGCTGCTGGCCGCCCGCCTTGCCCAGCTCACCCCGCAGCAGTTCCGCGTGCTGCTGTACGTGGCCGATGGCCTGCTCAACAAGCAGATCGCCTACGAAATGGGCCTCGCCGAGAACACGGTCAAGGTGCATGTCACCGCGATCCTGAAGAAGCTTGAGTGCGTCAGCCGCACGCAGGCGGCGGTGCTGGTCAAGGCATTGGAGCCGGAAGGTGATGCGGGTGCGGGGCTGGATGGGTGAGGTCGCGCGTTCGCCGAGGCGCATGCGGGCGGATGCCTGATGAGGTCGGAAGATCGTGATGGCGAGATCGGGCCGGTGGTGATGCTCCCTCCTGTAGGCTGGGAGGGAAAAAATGGCGCAGCATAAGGAAGTAGTTTCGCCCGCAGACAGGAAGGCGATCCTCGATGCGTTTGGATGCAGATGATCAAAGGAAACAGGATGGCCATTGATCGATCAAGCTGGTGTGTCATGGCAGTGTTGGTTCTATCTTCTTGCGCAACCGGCAGAACAGATGAATCGATGGAGATTCATGTTTCCCTGCTGGTCGACAGTGCTACCAGGTCTCCGCGTTCCCAGATGAAGGCGATGGAAGCGCTCGAGCATATGGGCGAGCCGGCAGTTCCCTACATCGTTGCGCATCTTGGAGACATGCGACCTGTCGCCTCCAGGACCATCGCATTCGCCAACACGTCGCCGCAGTCTTTTGAGGCGTTTCGCCATTACAAGTCGGAGACGGTTCACGATGCGCTTTCAGCGCTTTTGAATCAGATGACGGGGCAGGGATTCGAGTCTGTGTCCAATGGTGCGACGTCTGCGCAGCGGCTGCAGAATGTGCGGAAATGGGTGCGTTGGTGTAAGCAGGCCTATCCCGATCACGCCAAGCACTGCGAGGGTGGGTGAGCCTGGCCATGACTGAAAAGGCGCGATACAGGATTTCCCTTCGAATCACGCATCCCAGCATTCGACATCTTGAGATAAGCCGTCAACTTGGCCTTGAGCCGGATTTTTCATACACGGCGGGGGACGCGAGGCTCAGCCCCAAAGGGGATGCGCTCGGTGGCACCAGGGAGGCATCGTTCTGGTGCCATGAGGCAAGGTCGGGCGATGTGACACTCGAGCTTGCGATAGCGAGTTTCAGCCAAGAGCTTGCGAGGAGTAAGGGCTTTCTAGACAGCCTATCTTCAACCGGGGGGGCATCTTGAGTTGTTCATCGGGTGGTTCTCTGCCGAGAACTCGGGTTTTGTCCTGGAGGACGGACTCTTGAGGCATCTGGCTGACTTGAGAATAAGCTTGGCGTTCGACGTTTATCCTGGATCTTGAGCCTGCCGAAAGGCAAGGGCACGCGGTGAATGACTTCTATACAATAACCCTGAGGGTTATCCATCCGTCCGTCCGTCACCAGGAGATAGAAACGTCTCTGCGGATGTCGGCAGATATCGGACATAGCGTTGGCACCCCGCGTACAACGCCGGCGGGTGATCCGCTGAATGGTGTGTAAAAGAAGCCATTTGGTTTGGACCATGATACTGTTGAGGCGATCAAGGACGGTGCTTTTACCGGCTCAACGACTTGGACCGGGATCGCTCCGAATGGCGACATTTGGGTTGGAGCGAAGAATGGAAAAGGGCGGAAAGAAGGAAATATTTCCGATTATAAATATGGAGATTGAGTGTGAGCAAGATTCTGCTAAATATTTCGCTGCGCGTGTGGCATCCGACTCTCCCGCATGGTTCAATATCTGATCGAATAGGCCTTCCTGAAAGATTCGCTCATACTGCGGGGGGTGCTAGGACTTCTCCGTCTGGAGCTCTCTTGGGTGGAGTCTATGAAGAGACCTATGTATCAATGCCGATGGTGAGAAAGAAAATAGTCGAACTCGGTGATGAGCTCGATACTTGGCTTGGTCGCCTTGAGGTGCATACTGATTTCTTCAGGAGTATTGTTGATGCGGGCGGGAAAGTGGAGTTTTATGTAAGTGCTTTCGTCAGGGATCTTGGTGGCTTCGAGCTCGACTCTCTGTTAGTCGAGCGATTGGCCAGAGCAGGTATGGGGGTCACCATTGAGATATACCCCGAAGAGCGCGAATAGTCGGCCACTCGTTATGCGTAACCGGGGGGGTGGTATCAGTGGGCAGTCTCAAATTGCAAGCGCAACACTTGATCTGAGAGCTTTTAGCTCAACATCCATCACTTCTGCCGGCGCCCTCCACCCCAGCGTCTGACGTGGGCGGGTGTTCATCAACCACGACACTTGGTTGAGGTATTCCTGGCTTGCAACGGATGGGTCCACGCCTTTGGGCAGGAACTGGCGAAGCAGGCCGTTGGTGTTCTCATTGCTCCCGCGCTGTTGCCCGGTCAATTTAAGCTACGGTCGAACTCCAGGCGGAATTCCGCTTTCTCGCCACTATTCAAGCGAGAGAGTTGAAAGGAATATCCCGGTATCGTTGCTGGATTCGATTGTTAACAATCTTCCCGGGAGGTCTGTTCGCGATACGATGAACTATTATGACCCGGTGAACCAACGTGACGGTGATCGTTGGAGGTAATGGTATTGTAATGGCCTATAGGGGTCAGTATAAGGGAAAGTAATGAATAAAATAGATCTAAGGAGCGACTCTAAAATAAGCTTGGCGTTCGGCGTGTATCCTGGATATTGAGCCTGCCGAAAGGCAAGGGGACGCAGTGAATGACTTTTATGCAATAACCCTCAGGGTTACCCATCCGGCCCTATGTCACGAGGATATAGAAGCGTCTCTGCAGATGTCGGCAGATATCGGGCATACCGTTGGCACCCCGCGGAAAACGCCGACAGGTGACCCGCTGAGTGGTGTGTACCAGAGGAGTGTGGCGTCGTTTGATCTTGTGGAAAAGACCCCTGGCTACCTTGTCCATGGCGTGGGGGATGTGCTCTCTCTCCTACGCCCTCATCGTGACTACTTCTCCCGAGTTGTCCAAGAAGGGGGGCGCGTTGCGCTTTACGTGGGCGTGTTTTTTGAGGTGATGTCAGGTCTACGTCTGGACGGCGAGTTGATGTCATTGCTCGTGGAGATGAGTATCGAGCTGGAAGTTGAGTATTTTGTAATGCCATGACTAGGGGCTTTGGTGTGCCGCACGATGTGTCCCCACGAAGGAGCGAGCCCGTGTAAGGCCCCTTTCCGACGCTGAGCTGTCGCTGATGCAGATCATGCTCCTCGGCGTCCCGGTCTCCCTTGACCTCAGTCCAGAAGCGCTCTCGATTGTCAGCGTTGAGGATATGGATGACGGAGGGATGGGGAGCATAAGATTCGTGTCCGATAAGCTTGATCGGCACCTCGGGGAGGAATTGGTCAGGAAAGTGTTTCTGGACGAAGATGGCGTTGAGGTCATCGTTACGCTGTCATTGGACAATGACGGCGACCTTTTCGAATTGGATATCTGGAAGGTCGACTTCTCGCCTGTCGTCAGCCTCCGCTGACGACTACCAACGCTATCCCCGATGCCGCACCAGAAACTGCGTCATCAACGCCCGCAACGCAGGCGGCCGCACGGGTTTGGACAGGAAGCCCCAGCCGTTCTCAACCGCCTGCGCCTTCAACGCGTCATCGCGCTCGGCCGTCACCAGGATCACCGGCGGCCGCGCCTGCCACAGGCCACACAGGTGCTCGTACAGCGCCGGGCCATGCCACTGGCCCATGCGCACGTCCAGCAGCAGCAACTGCGGCACGTTCAGTGCCGAGGCGATCTCCAGCGCGGCCTGTGGGCCGTCGGCCAGTTCCACCGCGCAGCCCCAGCGCTCCAGCAACGCGCGGGTGGCGGCGCAGACGCGCGGATCGTCATCGATGCTCCAGACCCGGCAATGCCGCAGCGGGCTGTCATCGCCGGCGTCAGCGGCCACGGCCGCAACCCGCGCGGGCGCCGGAATGGCCGCCGCAACGCCCAGCGGTACGCTGACCGCAAACACGCTGCCACGCCCCAGCGTGGAGTGCAGCGTGATGCGGTGGCCGAGCAGTCGCCCGATCCGCTCCACGATCGCCAACCCCAGCCCAGCGCCACGCTCCTGTTCCACCCCATCATCCAACCGGCGGAACTCCTCGAATATTTCGCCCTGCAGGCTCTCCGGGATGCCCGGCCCCTGGTCATGCACTTCAATGCGCAACTGGTCGCCCACGCGCCGGCACCCGATCAACACGCGTCCACGCGGCGTATAGCGCAGGGCATTGGACAGGAAATTCTGCAGGATGCGGCGCAGCAGTGCCTCGTCGCTGACCACCACCGCACGCGTGTCCACCCAGCGCAGCTGCAGGCCGCGTGCCTCGGCGGCGATCCCGAACTCGCGCGCCAGCGTTTCCAGCAACGGTGACAGGGCGAAGGCGTGCACGTGGGTCTGCAGCGCCCCCGATTCCAGCCGCGAGATGTCCAGCAGGCTGGTCAGGATCGCATCCTGCGCGGCCAGCGCCGCATCCACGTGTTCGCTCAGCTCGCGCGCATCGCCGGCCAGCTTGCCGCGCAGCACCGAGACGAACATGCGCGCGGCATTCAACGGTTGCAGCAGGTCGTGCACGGCCGAGGCCACGAAGCGCGATTTGTAGCGGTTGGCGCGCTCGGCCTCGCGGCGCGCCTCGTCCAGGTCGCGGGTGCGCTCGGCCACGCGGTGTTCCAGCGCATCGGCCAGCGAGCGCAGCTCGCGCGCGGTGTTCTTGTAGGCGGTGATGTCGGCATAGCTGGTGACAAAGCCGCCGTCGGGCAGCGGGTTGCCGCGGATCTCCAGCACGGTGCCGTCGTCTTTTTCGCTCTCGCGCATGTGCGGGCGGCCGCTGCGCAGGTGGTTGAGGCGGCGCTCGATGGCCTCGTCGATCGGCCCGGGGCCGAGCAGGCCACGCCGCGCGTTGTAGCGGAAGGCCTCGGCGATCGGCCGGCCCACCCGGATCAGGTCGGGCGGAAACCGGAACAGCTCCAGGTAGCGCGCATTCCAGGCCACCAGGTTCTGCTCGCTGTCGATCACCACCACGCCCTGCGGCAGGTGGGCCAGGCTGCGGCTCAGGCCGCTGTCGGCCTGCTGGGCGGCCTGCAGCACGCCGTCCTGGGCGGTGCGCAGTTCTTCGGCGTGCTGCTTGAGCACGCTTTCCAGCTCGCGCCGGCTGCGCTGTCGGTGCGCGGCCAGGCGCCGGCGCTGCTGGATGAACAACACCAGGAAGCCCAGCGCCAGCCACGCCGCGCCGCCGCCGATGGCCGCACTGCGCCCGGCGCTGGTGGCCGCGCCCGCATCGTGCAGCAGGTGCAGGTTCCAGTGCTCTTCGGGCAGCGGCAGGGTCTGCCACAGCATGGCCCTGGGCAGCGCCGGGTCCTGCAGGCGCACCATGCGCCCCCCGTCGGGCAGGACATCCTCGGTGCGCACCCGCAGCGGTTGCAGCGAGCGGTCGGCGTACTGGCGCGCGTCGAGCATCTCGCGGCGCTCGGTGGGCCCCAGCGGGCGCAGCAGGCGATAACGCCAGGCGTCGCGGTTGGCCAGGAACACCACGTCGTGCTCGTCGCTGGCCAGCACCACGTCCGGGCTGGGCAGCCACTCCTGCTCCAGCGCGGACAGTTCGATCTTGATCACCACCACGCCGATGCGCACGCCCTCCTGCTCGATGGCCTGGGACATGAAGTAGCCGGGCACGCCGGTGGTCATGCCGATGCCGTAGAAGCGGCCACGGCCGGTGGCCAATGCCTGGCGGTAGTAGGGGCGGTAGGCGTAGTCCTCGCCCACGTTGCTGCTGGGCTGGTCCCAGTTGCTGGCGGCCACGGCCACGCCATCCTGGCCCACCAGGGTGAGGGTGGAGGCGCGGGTGACCTGGTTGGCGCGTTGCAGCTTGAGGTTGATGCGCTGGCGTGCGGCGGGGGCCAGCGGGCCGCGCAGGGCCAGGCGCAGGTCCGGGTCCAGCGCCAGCACCTGGGGCAGGGTGCCGAAGCGGTCGATGCGCTGCTGCAGGCCCTGACCGTACAACTCCAGCTGGCGCTGCACCTGCACGCTCTCGGCGGCCAGCGCACGCCGCCACGCGTAGTGGCCGGCCGCCGCCGCGCACAGCAGCGTGCCGCCGATCAACAGCAGCAGGGTCAACAGCAGGGTGCGATGGCGGCCGAACCAGTACATGGCGGCAGTCTACGGTCGCGCGGCGGGCGTGGTGTGCACGCCCGCCGCCCGTGCGCCGATCAGAAGTGCATCTGCGCGCGCAGTTCGAAGATCTCCGGCGTGGTGTGCACGCCGCGACGGCTGGCGTCGGCCTTCACGTAGTTGGCCTGGAACTTGAAGTGGCTGGTGAGGTACCAGTTGGCGCCCACGGTCCAGTCGTGCTGGCGGCCACCGAACACGTCGGCGTCATCCAGGTCCAGGCGGCTGTAGCGGGCCACCAGTTCCACCGCGCCGTAGTCGTGGGCCGGCTTGATGTTGGCCACCGCGCCAGCGTTGTACGGGCGCGATTCGCCGGTGAGCACCCAGCTGGCCATCGCGTACTGGCCGTTGCCGGTGTAGTCCGGCTTGCCTTCACGGGTCACGGTGGTCTGCAGGGCTTCGGCCTGGACCGAGAACGGGCCGCGGATCCAGATGCCTTCCAGGCCGGTGCGGCGGATCTGGTCGGCGGTGGCCAGCGCACCGGAATCGACCAGGCGGATGTCGGTCAGGCCGGCTTCCGGGCGGGCACGCAGGCGGGCGCTGGCTTCATGGTGCACGTCGCGGCCATCGCGATAGCCGCGCGGATTTTCCTGCGAGTAGGCCAGGCCCAGGTGCAGCACGTCGCCAGCGGCCTTGACCGGGGTCCACACCGCGCGCACGGCTTGGGTGGTGCCGGGGTTGTCGCCCTGCAGGTCCTTGCCGCCGTAAGCGCCGGCCTGCAGCAGGTACTGCGGGCGCTCCAGCACCCATTCGGCACCGGTGCGGCGGCCTTCGTAGACGGCCTGCACGGGCAGGGCGGTCTCCAGGAAGCTGCCGGCGCGCGAGGAGGTGCCCGCATCCAGGCCGACCGGGGTCTTCATGTAGCCGAAGCGGAAGCGGCCCACGTCGCGGCCGAAGAAGGCCTTGCTCTCAAAGCGCACGAACACGTCCAGCCAGGTATCGGCCTGGAAGTCGTAGTACACCATGGCGTCGTAGACGCCCTTTTTCTTCAGGGTGGCGCCAAATTCCTTGCGGCGCACCGCATCGGCGTCCTCGATGCCGCTGTTGCCGGAGAAATCGTTGAGGTCGTAGGCGATGTTGCCGGTGGCGGCCAGTTCGGTGCCGTCGGCGAAGGCGACCTTGGTGGGCCAGTTGTCGAAATCGGCGGCCGAAGCCAGCACGGGCGAAGCAGCCAGGCACAGGGCCAGCAGGGTCGGGGTCGGGCGCATGGAGGTGCAGCTCTCTCTTTGAGACGGGACAGGACAACAACGGCCGCAACGCCGGAAACTGTTGCCCTGGCGGGCGCGGCGCGGCCACTCGCCGCCGTGGGGGAGGGCGGTGTGGGCGCAGTGTAGGCACCCAACGCCGCCTGAACCGGGGGGCTAGTACCAATAGGTTATCTGCGCGGCGGTGACTCGCGCGTACAAATGCGTCCATCCATCGCAGGCACCCGAAGAGGCAACGGGGCTGCGGGGTTCCCCACGGAACCGGCCTGCCGCTGTTTGCGGGCCGGACGCGTCAGTACCGTCACCCGGAGTCCGTCATGCACATTCCCACCGCCGCCGCCCCCGTGGCCAAGCCGCTGCCCTTCTACCGCCAGTTGTACTTCCAGGTGGTGGTGGCCATCGTCCTGGGCGCCATCCTGGGCCACTTCGAGCCGGCCTTCGCCGAATCGCTCAAGCCGCTCGGCGATGCGTTCATCAAGCTGGTGAAGATGATCATCGCCCCGGTGATCTTCCTGACCATCGTCACCGGCATCGCCGGCATGACCCACCTGCGCACCGTCGGCCGGGTGTTTGCCAAGTCGATGGCCTACTTCCTGTTCTTCTCCACCCTGGCCCTGATCGTGGGCATGGTGGTGGCGCACGTGGTGCAGCCGGGCGCGGGCATGAACATCAACGCGGCCGACCTGGACCAGACCGCGGTCCACAGCTACGTGGAGAAATCCCATGAGCTGACCCTGACCGGCTTTGCGATGGACATCATCCCGGCCACGCTGGTCAGTGCCTTCGTGGATGGCAACATCCTGCAGGTGCTGTTCGTGGCGGTGCTGTTCGGCGTGGCGCTGGCCCTGACCGGCGAGAAGGGCCGCCCGGTGCTGACCTTCCTGGAGGCGCTGACCGCCCCGGTGTTCCGCCTGGTGCATATCCTGATGAAGGCCGCCCCGATCGGTGCGTTTGGCGCCATCGCCTTCACCATCGGCAAATACGGGGTCGGCTCGCTGATCAACCTGGCCTGGCTGGTGGGCTCGTTCTACCTCACCGCGTTCCTGTTCGTGGCGGTGATCCTGGGCGTGGTGTGCCGGCTGTGCGGGTTCTCGGTGTTCAAGCTGGCCCGCTACCTCAAGGCCGAGCTGCTGCTGGTGCTGGGCACTTCCTCCTCCGAGTCGGCGCTGCCCTCGCTGATGGAGAAGATGGAGCGCGCCGGCTGCGCCAAGTCGGTGGTGGGCCTGGTGGTCCCGACCGGCTACTCGTTCAACCTGGACGGCACCAACATCTACATGACCCTGGCCGCGCTGTTCATCGCCCAGGCCACCAATACCGAGCTCACCCTGGGCCACCAGATCGCGCTGCTGCTGGTGGCGATGCTCAGCTCCAAGGGCGCGGCCGGCGTCACCGGTGCCGGTTTCATCACCCTGGCCGCCACCCTGGCGGTGGTGCCCGAAGTGCCGGTGGCCGGCATGGCGCTGATCCTGGGCGTGGACCGCTTCATGAGCGAATGCCGCTCGCTGACCAACTTCATCGGCAATGCGGTGGCCACCGTGGTGGTCTCGCGCTGGGAAGGCGCGCTGGACCGCGACCGCCTGGCCCTGGCCCTGGATGGCCGCGAGGCCGAGCTGCCGGCGCTGGCCACCGACGACCTGCCGTCGCCGCTGACCGCCCCGGCGCGCTGAGCCGCCGCCCGCGTGTGTGTCTGCAGGGCCTGCCCACTCCCCCTGGAGGGCAGGCCCTGCCTTTTTCCCTTGCAACACCGGTGATGTGGTTTGTCATCGCAGCCGGTCACGCTGGCTGCATACGCTGCCGAACGGCCTGGAATATGTGCACTTGCAGCATGGCCGCGACAGCGTAGCGACAGGTCCGTCCACGCCAACGGGGGTATGATCCCCTGTTCCTCTCGCCCATTCATCTGCAGAAAGCGATGTCCAACGAAGATTTCAAACAGGCTGCCCTCGATTACCACCGCATGTCGCCGCCGGGCAAGATCCGCGTCGCAGCGACCAAGCCGATGCTGACCCAGCGCGATCTGTCGTTGGCCTATTCGCCGGGCGTGGCACACGCCTGCGAAGCGATCATGGCCGACCCGCAGCAGGCCAGCGAGCTGACCGCACGCGGCAACCTGGTCGCGGTGATCTCCAACGGCACCGCCGTGCTGGGCCTGGGCAACATCGGCCCGCTGGCCGGCAAGCCGGTGATGGAAGGCAAGGGCGTGCTCTTCCAGAAGTTCGCCGGCATCGATGTGTTCGACATCGAGATCGACGAGAACGATCCGGACAAGCTGGTGGACATCATCGCGTCGCTGGAGCCCACCTTCGGCGGCATCAACCTGGAAGACATCAAGGCGCCGGAGTGCTTCATCGTGGAGCGCAAGCTGCGCGAGCGGATGAACATCCCGGTGTTCCATGACGACCAGCACGGCACGGCGATCATCGTCGGTGCGGCGGTGCTCAACGCCATGGCGGTGACGGGCAAGAAGATCGAAGAAGTGCGGCTGGCCACTACCGGCATGGGCGCGGCGGGTATTTCCTGCGTCAACATGCTGGTCTCGCTGGGCCTGAAGAAGGAAAACATCCTGGCCTTCGACCGCGACGGGGTGATCCACACCGGCCGCACCGACCTGGACCCGGAGAAGGCCCGTTACGCCCGCGATACCGACAAGCGCACGCTGGCCGAGATCGTCGATGGCGCCGATATCTTCCTGGGCCTGTCGGCCCCGGGCATCCTCACCACGGACATGGTCAAGACCATGGCCAAGGACCCGGTGATCTTCGCGCTGGCCAACCCCACGCCGGAAATCATGCCGGAGCTGGCGCGCTCGGTGCGCCCGGACGCGCTGATCGGCACCGGTCGGTCGGACTACCCGAACCAGATCAACAACGTGCTGTGCTTCCCGTACCTGTTCCGCGGTGCGCTGGACGTGGGCGCCACCGCGATCAACGAAGAAATGAAGATCGCCTGCGTGCACGCGATCGCCGCGATGGCCCGCCGCGAAGCCAGCGACCTGGGCTCGGCCTATGGCGATGAAACCCCGAGCTTCGGCCGCGATTACCTGATCCCGCGCCCGTTCGACCGCCGCCTGCTGGTGGAGCTGTCGGCCGCCGTGGCCCAGGCCGCGATGGACTCGGGCGTGGCCACGCGCCCGGTCGCGGACATGGGCGCCTACCGCGAGAAGCTGGCCCA
The DNA here is from genome assembly GCF_036662295.1 of Stenotrophomonas sp. Classification (GTDB taxonomy): domain Bacteria; phylum Pseudomonadota; class Gammaproteobacteria; order Xanthomonadales; family Xanthomonadaceae; genus Stenotrophomonas. The sequence goes on along the minus strand of NZ_JAVWXA010000001.1, from coordinate 109,402 downwards.
GTTCGTCTACCGCACCAGCCTGATGATGAAGCCGGTCTACGACCGCGCGCGCTCGGACAAGCAGCGCGTGGTGTATGCCGAGGGCGAAGAAGAAGTGGTGCTGCGCGCGGTGCAGAACGTGGTCGATGAAGGCCTGGCGCAGCCGATCCTGATCGGCCGCCCGGACGTGATCGAATCGCGCATCGAGCGCCTGGGCCTGCGCATGAAGGCCGGTGTCGACTTCGACATCACCAACATCAACGACGACCCGCGCTTCAACGATTACTGGCAGTACTACCACAACCTCACCGGGCGTCGCGGCGTGACCGTGGCGGCGGCCAAGAACCTGATGCGCTCGCGGCCCACGCTGATCGCCGCGGTGATGGTGGCGCGTGGCGAAGCCGATGCCATGCTGACCGGCGTGGTCGGCCGCTTCCACAAGAAGCTGGGCTACGTGCGCAGCGTGCTGCCGCTGGAATCCAAGGTGACCTCCACCTCGGCCATGACCGGGGTGATCAACCAGCAGGGCGTGTTCTTCTTCGTGGATACCCACGTGCAGGAAGACCCCACCGCCGAGCAGATCTGCGAAGCCACCCTGCAGGCGGCCTACCGCATGAAGCTGTTCGGGATCGAGCCGAAGGTGGCGCTGCTATCGCACTCCAACTTCGGCAGCCACGATTCGAAGGACGCGCTGAAGATGCGCACCGTGCGCTCGCTGCTGCTCAAGCGCAACCCGCGGTTGAACGTGGACGGTGAAATGCAGGGCGACACCGCCTGGGACGAGGCGCTGCGCCAGAAGCTGCTGCCCGACAGCACGCTGAAGGGCCGCGCCAACCTGTTCGTGCTGCCCAACCTGGAGGCGGCCAACATCGCCTACAACCTGGTGCGCGTGTTCACCGATGGCGTGGCGATCGGCCCGATCCTGATGGGTGTGGCCAAGCCGGTGCACATCCTGACCACCAGCGCCACCTCGCGCCGCGTGCTCAACATGACCGCGATCGCGGCCGTGGATGCGCAGATCCGGAAGCAACTCGAGGCGGAGAAGGCCTGAGGCCTTCTCCACCGCGAGTTGCAAAAAACGCGCCCCAAAGGCGCGTTTTTTGTTTCGCAGCGAAACCCGGATCGGGTAGCTACCGACCGTTGGTCGGTAGACCTTGGAGAAAAGCAGCGGCGCAAAGCGCCGCTGCTTTTTTGCCCGTGACCTTCGCGCAGCCCATCCGCAGCCCCGTCGCCCTACGTTCATCGTGATCTCTGCAACGACGCCGCCGCACGCCCGTCACCGCCCTGCAACCTGGCACGGGCCCAATACGCCCACGCGGCCCGGCCGCGGCGGAGGGCCCCCAGCTCCCGCCGCCCTGGGCCCGACCATATCCCCCTTGCGTGCCGGAGCCGTGCCATGCGCCATCGAATGACCCGACGCTATTTCCAGCAGCTGTTCGCGCTGTATGCGGGCCTGGTGGGCGCGCGCTGAGCAGCGGCGTACCGACCCACCCCGGTAGTGCCGGCCGCTGGCCGGCTCCTCCAGATGCCCGATCATCGAACACCCACCGGCCCAGCTGCGGTGGAATGCGAGCGCCTCAGCGCGCCTGCACGTACGCTGCCCACAGCGCGGGCAAGGCCAGCCCCGTGCGTGCCTCCCACAGCGCCGGCGTGTACCGCCCGTCGCGCAATGCGCCGTCCAGCGCCTTCACCAGGCCCGGGTGCTGCGCCTCGCTCCATTTCAGGAACGCACCGGTGACCCGGTAGCCGGTATCGAACTGCTGCCCGTCCTTGACCACAGTCGGCAGCGCCCAGCCGGCGGCGGCATTCTCCCGGCCGTAAAGGTCGCGGGCGTAGTCGGCGATGCCTTCCACCAGCCAGCCCGGCACGCGTTCGTTGGCGTAGGACGGGTAGCCCTGCACGATGTGCATGGCCTCGTGGGTGACCAGGTCCACGTCGTCGGGATGCCTGGCCAGCCAGCCCGGGTTGATGGTGATCGTGGCCGCGCCGTCGCCATCGCCGACGAAGGCCACGCCCTCGTAGCCCGGGTCGATCACGATGCGCGCCCGTGACGGGGCCTGCGGATGGAAGTCGGCGCGTTCGCGCAGGTAGGCCGCGAAGAAGGTGTCGATGATGCGTGCGCGCATCGGCGCCGCCAGCGCGTCGGTGGGGTCGCTGTAGTCCAGCATCACCCCCTCGCGCTGCTGGCGTGCCTCGAAGGCGGCGGCATCGAACATCGCCAGCGCCCCCAGCAGAAGCGCAGCGCCGGCCACGGGCCAGCGCCCGACACCCATCGCCCCGCGCCCCCCGGTAGTGGCCGCCGCGGGCCCGCGCCCCCCCAGCCCCGCCCCCCCCCCCCCCGGCGGTGGGGGGCGGGGCGCGGGCGCCCGCGGTAGTGCCGGCCGCTGGCCGGCTCCCGACCCTCCCTCCTGCCACCCGCTGCAGAAATCCGTTCATGCCCATGCTCACTTCGCCCCCGCCGGTGCCAGCAATTCCACCTCGGCCAGCTGCATCCGGCCCGGCCCGGCGATGCGCAGCCGGTACTCGGCGTAGCGGCCGGGCGCTGCGATGGCGAACGGTCGGGTCTGCTGCGCCCAGGCGAAGTCTTCGCCGCGGCGCTGGTCCAGCGTGGTCCAGCGCCCGCCCTGCGTACGCGCTTCCAGCGTCCACTCGCCGCCGCGGATGGGGCCGTTGCCGCTGGTCAGCGTGTACATCGCCGGCACACCCTCGCTGACGCCGCTGAAGGTGATCGTGGCGGCACCGGTCTGCACCAGGGTGGCCGCATCGTCGTCCAGCAGCGCGGGCAACGCGCGGCCATCGGCGCCCTGGGCGCGCGCGTTGCCGCCCAGCAGGTCATGCAGCAGCGCGGGGCGCTGGCCGCGCGCGGTCAGCGAACGCGGCGCATCATCCGGCCCGCTGCCCCAGGTGGACGGCGCGGGGCCCATCACGAAGTCCAGCGTGGCGCCCTTGGCGATCACCTCGTGCGGCACCCAGGTCTTGTGCCACGGCTGGCCGTTGATCTTCAGCGACTGCACGTACACGTTCTCGCGCGTGTTGTTGGCCGCGTTGACGGTCAGCACGGCGCCGCCCTGCAGGGTCACCCTGGCGTGGCGGAAGGCCGGCGAGCCGATCGCATACTCGGGTGCGCCCATGCGCAGCGGGTACAGGCCCAGCGAGGCCAGCACGTACCACGCCGAGGTTTCGCCGTTGTCTTCATCGCCGGGGTAGCCCTGGCCGATCTCGCTGCCCACGTACAGCCGCGCCAGGATCTCGCGCACGTGCTGCTGGGTCTTCCACGGCTGGCCGGCATACAGGTACATCCACGGGATGTGGTGCGCCGGCTGGTTGCTGTGGGCGTACATGCCCATGCGCACGTCGCGCGCCTCGGTCATCTCGTGGATGGTGCCGCCGTAGGAGCCGGCCAGGGCCGGGTCGGCGGTTTCCGGAGTGGCGAAGAAGGCGTCCAGCTTCGCCGCCAGCGCCTTGCGTCCGCCATACAGCGAGGCCAGGCCTTCGCCGTCATGCGCGGCGGTGAAGGCGAAGGTCCAGCCGTTGGATTCGGTGTAGTCATGGCCCCACACGCGCGGGTCGTAGTCCTTGGCGGCCAGGCGCCACTGGCCATCGGCCGTGCGGCCCTGGAAGAAGCCGGCGGCCGGATCGAACAGGGTGGCGTAGGTGCCGGCGCGGTGGCGGAAGTAGTCCGCCTCGGTGGCGTAGCGCTCGCGCGCGGCGGCCGTGGTCGCGCGCCTGGCCAGCGCCTGGGCCATGTTGGCGATGCCGAAGTCGTTGAGCGCCCCTTCCATCGTCCAGGACATGCCCTCGTGCACCTCGGTGTTGGCATAGCCGCGGAAGGTGGAGTGCTGCATGCCCTTGCGCCCCACGTGGCGGTCCGGCGGCACCACGGTGGCATTGCGCAGCGCCGCCGCGTAGGCCTCTTCCGGATCGAAGCCGCCGATGCCCTTCAGCCAGGCATCGGCGAAGGCCACGTCCGAGCTGGTGCCCACCATCAGGTCGGCATAGCCGGGCGAGGACCAGCGCGCCACCCAGCCGCCGGCGCGGTACTGCTCGAGGAAGCCCTGCACCAGCGCCCCGGCGTCGTCCTTGGTGAACAACGCATAGGCCGGCCAGGTGGTGCGGAAGGTGTCCCAGAAGCCGTTGTTGACGTACACCTTGCCGTCGCGGATTGGCGCGAAGCTGCGCGTGGCGCTGCCGTCGGTGTTGTCCTCGGCGGCGCTGGCCTGGCTGGCATAACGCCAGTCCGGCGCGGCGGCGGTGCCGGCGTTCTCGTGCCCGGAATTGGGGTACAGGTACAGGCGGTACAGGCTGGAGTACAGCGTGGTTTTCTCATCGTCGCTGGCATCGCCGATGTCGAACGGCGCCAGGCGCGCGTCCCACGCGTCCTGTGCGCGCGCGGCCACACGTTCCAGGGTGTCATCGGCGGCCAGCTCCAGGGCCAGGTTGTGGCGTGCCTGCTCCAGCGAGATCAGCGAGGTGGCGATGCGCATCGTGACCGTGCGCGCGGGGCCCGGGTCGAACTTGATGTAGCCGGTGGGGCGGCCGGTCTGGATACGGCCGCTGGCGCGCCAGGGTGCGTCGAAGCCGGCCACCACGTACATGCGGGTGGCGCCGTTGGACAGGCCGCTGCGGGTGTCGGTGTAGCCGGACAGGGTCTGTGTCGCTTCATCCAGGGTCAGTCCGCCGCGCGCGTCTACGTTGTCGAACAGCAGGTTGGCATCGCCCTTGTCCGGGAACCGGAACTGGAACAGCGCGGCGTGGTCGGTGGGGGCGATGGCCGCGGCGATGCCGTTGTCGAACCGCACGTCATAGCGGTAAGGCCGCGCCTGTTCGTTGTCGTGGGAGAAGGACAGCGCCCGCTTGGCGCGGTCGGCCTCGGGCACGCCACGGCTGGCCGAAGGCATGACCTGGAACGTCTGGCGATCGCCCATCCACGGGCTGGGCTGGTGGCTCAGCGCCAGCGCCTGCAGCTGCGGGCGGTTGCGCGCATCGTTCTGCTCGTTCCAGCGGTACAGCCAGTTCAATGCGCCGGCATCGGTGACCGGGGTCCAGAAGTTGAAGCCGTGCGGCACGGCGGTGGCCGGGAAGTTGTTACCGCGCGAGAAGGTGCCGTTGGCCTGCGTGCCGCGCGTGGTCAGCACCCATGCCGAGGCGCGTTGCGGGGCCACGCGTGGCTGTGGGTCCAGGCGCACATCGTCGATCCATCCGGCCACCGGGGCGCCGCTGGCGCTGGCCACCTGCAGCTCCACCGCCACCACGCGGCGGCCGCGCAGGGCGGCGACGTCGCCCAGGCGCACCGCCTTGCGCGCCCACTGCTGCGGGTACAGCGTCTTCGAGTCGCCCTGCGCGGCCGCGCCCAGTGCCACCCCGTGCTGGTCGCGCGCGGCGCTGGCCGAGACCCGGCTGCCGTCGTCGAGCAGCAGGTCCAGCGAGACGTAGGTGGAGGCGACCGTATCGCCACCGACGATCTCCGGCAGCACCATCCAGCTCAGCGTGGTGTCGGCCTCGATGGCCAGGTCGGTATCGAACAGGCGACGCTGCTGGGTGCCGCCGGCGCCGGTGTAATGCAAGGCGCGCAGGCCGCTGTAGCCCACGCCGGGCTTGGCCGCGTAAGGCGCGCGCGGCCCGTTGCCGATGGCCACCTGCAGTGCCTGCGTGCCGCCCAGCGGGGCCGGCTCGCCGGCTTCGAAGGAGGTCTGCAGGCCTTGGCCCAGCGCGGGCAGGGCGAGCGAGGCACAGGCCAGGGCAAGGGCGAGCGGCAACAGGGCAGGGCGGGCGGAGCGCGGAGCGGACACGGTCATGCAGGAGACTCCCGGAAGGGGCAGGCGGCAGGCGATGCCCGCATCGGCGACCACGGCAGACCGCATCACCCCGGCCGCCAGCGGCGGACAGGTGGGCGATGCAGGTCCGGCGGGGGACGGGCCATGCGATCGGGACAGGATTGGAACCGGTCCGATGCTGCAACAGGCGTGGCGGCGCTGGCAAGTGCCATTTAGTTCGATCCAAACACTGAAAAATGCGATGTTGCGGTGCCGATTGACAGCGTCTTTGGATCGATTTAAAAAGAGCGGTGCAGTGGCCTCCGCCGCCGCGCTGCGCCGGCAGCGCCCGTTCGATGCCCACGCGCGGCCGGGCCGGCGCCGGATGCTAGAATCGACACCTTCGCAATTCCTTTGTGTGTCCACGCCATGAGCCATACCGCCACTGCGCCCGCCAACGCCGAGAAGCGCTACACCGTGCATCGCGCCGACCTGCCGCTGAGCTGCCCGACCCCGGAAATGGCCCTGTGGAACTCGCATCCGCGCGTGTACCTGCCGATCGAAGACGAGCCCAACGGCGAGGCCAAGTGCCCGTACTGCGGCGCCGTGTTCGTGCTGGCCGACTGAGCCACGGCCGTCGCCGTGCGCCGACTGACCGTGGTGCAGCTGCTGCCGGCGCTGCACTCCGGCGGGGTCGAACGCTCCACCCTTGAAATCGCCGCCGCCCTGGTTGCCGCCGGCCACCGGGCCATCGTCGTGTCCGCCGGTGGGCGCCTGGTCGAACCGCTGCTGGCCAGCGGGGCCGAGCACCTCACCCTGGACATCGGCCGCAAATCGCTGCTGACCCTTCGCCACGTGCGCAGCCTGCGCAACCTGTTTGCCGAGGTCGGCGCGGACATCGTGCATGCCCGCTCGCGGCTGCCGGCGTGGCTGGGCCTGTATGCGGTGCGCAACCTACCCGCCGCCGGGCGCCCGCATTGGGTGACCACCGTGCACGGGCTCAATTCGCCGGGCCGCTACAGCGCGGTGATGACCAGCGGCGAGCGCGTCATCTGCGTGTCCAACAGCGTGCGCGACTTCGTCCTGGCCAATTATCCGGCCGTGCCGGCCGACCGCCTGCAGGTCATCCCGCGCGGGGTGGATGTGGCGCAGTTCCCGCGGGTGGCGCGCAACGACCGCCGCGCGCGGCTGGCGGTGGCCGGGCAGCATCCCGCGCTGGCAGGCGAGGGCCCGCTGCTGCTGTTGCCTGGTCGCGGCACCCGCCTCAAGGGCCATCGGCACGCGCTGCAGCTGCTGGCCGGCCTGCACTCGGCCGGGGTGCCCGCCCGCGTGTGGATGCCCGGCACCCGCGAGCCGGGTCGCGAGGCCTACGTGGCCGAACTGGAGGCCCAGGCACGTGCGCTGGGCGTGGCCGAGGCCGTGCTGATGACCGCGCCCACCGCGCGCATCGCCCAGGCGTATGCGGCCAGCGACCTTGTACTGCAGTTGTCCGACAAGGCCGAGGCGTTCGGGCGCACCGTGCTCGAAGCGCTGTCGGTGGGGCGGCCGGTGCTGGGCTGGGACCACGGCGGGGTGGGCGAGCTGCTTGCCCAACTGCAGCCGTCCGGTGCGGTAGCCTTGCATGATGACGCCGCCTTGCTGGCGCGTGCGCGGCACCTGCTGCAGCACCCACCCGGCCTGCCGGCGCGGATCCCCTTCACCTTGCAGGCGATGCAGCGTGACACGCTCCAGCTCTACACCTCCCTCGCCGGCTGAACCGGCCCTCGTGCCCGGTTCCCCGGCCTCGCGTGCCGGCCATTGGGCGCCGTGGTGGGTGCTCGCCTTCGTGGCGATGTGGCCGCTGCCTGGCATCGCCGAGGGCGTGCTGGTGCTGGGGGCGTGCTACGCGGCGGTGCGCATGGTGCAGCTGCGCATGCAGGGCAAGCAGCGGCTGTTGAGCGCGCCGGCCTGGGCGCTGACCAGCATTCTGTTCCTCGGCTATTGGTTGCCGCAGGCATTTTCCGCCTTCGATGCGATCGACCCGGCCACCGCCTGGCGCAAGACCGCCGCCGGCCTGCGCTACCTGCCTTTCATGTGGCTGGTGGCGATTGCCGTGGCCACCCCGCAACGCCGTCGCCTCACCCTGGGCGGCATCGCGCTGATCGCCGCGGTGTGGACGCTGGATGCGCTGGCCCAGGCGCTGTTCGGCGGCAGCCCGCTGTTCTGGTCGATGGACCAGCTCAAGTGGGCCGTCAGCGGGCACGGGTTGTGCAGCGCGCAGGAAATGGCGGCCGTGGACCGGCTCAGCGGCGTGCTGGGGCCGTGCAACCTCAAGTTCGGCCAGGTGCTGGCCAGCCTGTCGCCCTTCGTGTTGTTTGCCGCCGCCCGCCGTGCCGGTGTCTGGGGCTGGGCGCTGGCGGCCGCCGCGGTGGGCGTGGTGCTGCTGCTGGCGGGCTCGCGCGCGGCATGGCTGACCTATGCCTTGGTGGTGGTGTTTTCCGGCTGGCGCCTGCTGGGCGCGCGCGGCCTGCTGGCCTGCGTGGCCATCGGCCTGGTCGCGGCGGTCGCGGTGGGGCTGGGCTCGGCGCAGGTGCGCGAGCGCGTGGCGCGCACCGCCATGGCCTGGGAAGGCGAGGGCGATGGCGTGAACCAGGCCTTGTCCGGCCGCGCGCAGATCTGGGAAGCCGCCGGCTGCATGATCGCCGGCCATCCGATCAACGGCGTGGGCGCGCGCGGCTTCCGCGACGCGTATCCCGGCTGCAACCCGGCCCCGCAGGCGCAGGAGGTGTGGGGCGACGGCCCGGCGTTGCATGCCCACCAGATCGTGCTGGAAATCCTGACCGAAACCGGCGTGCTGGGCCTGCTGCTGTGGCTGGCGGCGGTGGCGCAGGCGTGGCGCGCGTGGCGTTTCGCGCCGCTACCGGCGCGCGAGCGTGCACGCCCGGCGATGTTGGCGCTGGCGGTCACCGTGTTTCCGCTCAATACCCACCTGGCGTTCTATTCCACCTTCTGGGGCGGCCTGACGCTGCTGCTGGCCGCGCTGTATGCGGGCAGCCTGTTGGCCAGGGACGAGGGGTAAGGGGTATCGCCAGCCCCGTGGGGGGCGATCCGGGGTTTGCGTGCAGCCACCGTGGTTGGGGCAGGGTACCGGTGGTAGAGCCACGCCATGCGTGGCTGATCTTCAATCCGGCGCCGATGCAGCCACCCATGGGGTGGCGCTACCCGGAGATCCGGCGCCGATGCAGCCACCCATGGGGTGGCGCTACCGGTAGTAATCGCTGCGGCCACCGGGCTGGCGCTTGAAGCGGCGGTGGATCCACAGGTACTGGTCGGGGGCCTCGCGGACCATGGCTTCGATGGCCTGGTTGACGCGAGCGGTGTCGGCTTCCACATCGTCGCTGGGGAAATGTTCCAGCGGCGCGCCGATCTTGAGGAAATACCGGCCGCCTTCGCGGCGGTGGAAATACGGCACCACCGCGCAGCCGGTCATGCGCGCCAACTGGTGGGTGGCGGTGATGGTGGCGGCGGTGTGGCCGAAGAACGGCACGAACACGGTGTCCTTGCCGCGCATGTCCTGGTCCGGCGCATACCAGAGGAAGCCGCCCTTCTTGAGGTGGCGGACGGTGGCGCGGATGTCTTCGTTGGCGTACATCGCCTTGGCATAGCGCAGCCGGCCGAACTTGACCGCCCACTCATACACCGGGTTGCGGTGCTTGCGGTACATGCCCGACAGGTCCACGTGGTCGCACAGCAGGCGCCCGCACATCTCCAGGGTCATGAAGTGGCCCGAGACCAGCAGCACGCCGCGGCCTTCGGCCTGCATCTGCTTGAGGTGCTCCAGGCCTTCGATCTGCACCTGCGGGCGGATGCGGTCGATGCTGCCCCACCAGGCGCGGGCGAACTCGAAGATGCCCACGCCCAGCGCGTCGAAACTGTCGCGCAACAGGCGCTGCCGCCAGGCCTCGTCCTTTTCCGGGAAGCACAGCCGCAGGTTGACCTCGGCCGCGCGTCGGCGGCTGCCGGCCAGGCGGTAGGCCACGGTGCCCACGCCGCGGCCGAGCGCGCGCTGCAGCAGCCAGGGCAGCCGGGCCACGCCGAAGGCGGCGAACATGACGGCGAACATCGGCCAGTTGCGCGGGTCGCGCAGGGACGGGCGGGTGGCGGTGGAAGCGTTATCTGACATGGCCTCGATTCTAATGGATGCGTCCGGGCAGGCCCATCACGGCGGTGCGGGATGCCATCCCCGCGCCGCTCCCGTATCCTCTGCGCATGCGCAAAAGCCCTGTCGAATGGATCCTGCGCGGCCTGTACTCGGCCGTGCTGTACCTGTTGCTGCCGATCACCGTGTACCACCTGGTCTGGCGCGGCTTCCGGGTGCGCGAGTACTTCCGGCGCTGGGACGAGCGCTATGCCTCCTATCCGCATTCCAGCGGCCAGCCGCGGGTGTGGCTGCACGCGGTGTCGGTGGGCGAGGTCAACGCCGCCGCCCCGCTGGTCAATGCGCTGCGCAAGCTGCGCCCGGACATCCGCTGGGTCATCACCACCATCACCCCGACCGGCTCCGAGCGCGTGCGCGCGCTGTGGGGCGATGCGCTGGACCACGTGTACCTGCCGTACGACGTGCCCGGCAGCGTCGGCCGCTTCCTCGGCCACTTCAAGCCGAGCCTGGCGCTGATCCTGGAAACCGAGCTGTGGCCGAACCTGCTGTTCGGCTGCCGCGACCGCGGCATTCCGGTGTACATCCTCAACGCGCGGCTGTCGGCGCGCTCGCTGCGCGGCTATCGCCTGCTGAGCGCGTTGATCGGCCGCGCGCTGCGCACCGTCACCTGCGTGGCCGCCCAGTCGCAGGATGACGCCGAGCGCTTCATCCACCTCGGCGCGCTGCCCGAACAGGTGCAGGCGCTGGGCAACCTCAAGTTCGATATCGCCGCGCCCAACGTGCAGGGCTTCGTCGCCCAGTTCCACGCGCTGGTGCCCGCCGACCGCCCGGTCTGGATCGCCGCCAGCACCCATGAAGGCGAAGAACAGACCACCGTCGACCTGCACCGGCGCCTGCGCGAGGCGCTGCCCGGCCTGCTGCTGTTGTGGGCGCCGCGCCACCCCGAGCGGTTCCCGCGGGTGGAGGCGCTGGCCCGCGAGCAGGGCTGGAAGGTGGCCACGCGCCGCCAGCAGCAATGGCCGCAGGCCGATACCGATGTGTTCGTGATCGATACGCTGGGCGAGCTGATGTCCTTCTACGGGTGCGCGCAGGTGGCGTTCGTGGGCGGCAGCCTGCAGGCCATCGGTGGCCACAACCTGCTGGAGCCGGCCGCCATGGGCACCGCGGCGGTGACCGGCCCGCACCTGCACAACTTCGCCGAGATCTCCCGGCGCATGCGCGAGGCCGGCGCGGTGGTGATCGCCGAGGATGCGCAGGGCGTGGGCGATGCCCTGCTCACCCTGCTGCGCGATCCGCAGGCCCGCGAAGACATGGCCCGCGCCGGTTGCATGCTGGTCAGCAACGGGCGCGGCGCGTTGGAGCGCACCGTGGCGCTGATCGCCCCGCACCTGCCGCCGCCGGTGGAGTGAGCACCGGCGGCGCGTTCCCGCTTACGCCGCTGCCAGCAGCAGGTCGCCCAGGAACAGGTAGGCGAAGCCGAAGTAGATGAACACCCCGACCAGGTCCATGATCGAGGTGATCATCGGCGAGGACAGCGTGGCCGGATCGGTGCCGATGCGGCGCGCGGCGAACGGCAGCAGCGCGCCGATGATGCCGCCCAGCGCGGTGCACACCAGCATGCTGCAGCCCACCACCAGCAGCACGTCCATGCCCACGCCCTTGCTGAAGTAGGCCAGGATCGCCTCCAGCAGTGCGATGGTGACGCCCAGCCCGGCGGCCACCGGCAGTTCGCGCCGGATCACAAAGCCCACGTCGCGCCAGCGCAGCGTCAACTCGCCCAGCGCCATGCTGCGGATCACCAGCGTGGCCGACTGGCTGCCCGTGTTGCCGCCCATGTCCACGATCGGGGCGATGAACGCGGCCAGCACGATCACCTGGGACAGCAGCGCTTCCTGCGCGGCCACGAAGGTGCTGGTGAGGATGCCGAAGCCGGTGAGGATCGCCAGCCAGAACACGCGCACGCGGAACATCTGCGCCAACGGCGTGCTGCGCACGTCCAGGTCGTTGCCCTGCGCACTCACCGTGCCGCCGAAGCGGGCGAGCTGCGAGGCGTCCTGCTGCTTCTCGATGTCCATCGCATCGTCCACGGTGACGATGCCGATCATGCGGCCGTCGGCATGGGTGACCGGCAATGCCAGCAGGTCGTAGCGGCGGATCAGTTCAGCCGCCTGCAGCTGCGGCCAGTACGCATCGGCGGTGGTGGGCGGGTTGCGCATGATCGAGGCGATGGGCGTGCCGCCCTCGGCCAGCACCAGCTCGCGCAACGCCACGCTGCCGCGCAGGCGCTGGTCTTCGTCGAGCACGAAGAGGATGTTGATGGTTTCCTTGTCCAGCCCGGTGCTGCGCAGGTGGGTGATGGCCTCGGCCACGGTCATCTGCGGGGCCAGGCAGGCGTAGTCGGAGGTGGTGACCGCGCCCACCGTGCCTTCCGGATAGGCGGCCATCCGCAGCAGGTCGTCGCGCTCGGCCTTGGCCAGGGCCGGCAGCAGGTGCTGGCGCGCGGGTGCGTCGAGGCGGTGGTAGAGGTCGGCGCGGTCATCGGAAGGCAGGTGTTCGAACAAGGCCACCACCGCCGCGCGCGGCATGGCGGTGATCAGCGCGTCCTGGGCACCGTCGGGGAAATGGGCGAACAGCTCGGCACGGGCGGGCACGGGCAGCAGCATCAGCAACGCCAGCGTGGCCTCGGTGCCGAACAGGTCCAGCGCTTCGACCAGGTCAAGCGCGTGGGTGGTGTCGGCGATGGCGGCAAAGGCGGCGGCATCGTGCGAACGGAGCAGGGTGCGGATCGAGAACAGGAGGTCTTCGCGGTTCATGGGTATCTCCAGAAAAAGCAGTAGGCGCTGGGTGTGCGCGCGGAAGGGTCAGGGCAGGGCGGCGAGGTTGAGGCCCAGCGCCAGCCAGCGGCCATCGGGGTGGTGGTGCACGTGCCCGACCAGCAGATCGACGCTGGCCCCGGGCCATAGCGCCCGGCGCACGCCGAGCTGGCTGCGGCGTTGGTGCTCGGCATCGCGCGCGCTTTCGGCCAGCAGTGCCCAGTGGCGGTGCAGCGCGATCTCCATGCCGACGCCAGCGGTGCGGCCGCGCGCGTGGGGGTGGTGTGCCCAGCCCAGGTTGAGGTGCAGCTGTGCACGCTCCTGCGCATCCAGCGCGACAGTCAGTGGGACCGTGAGGTTCCAGTCATCGCCGCGCGGACGATGCGCGGTGCCGTCCCAGCCGACGCTGGCGGCCAGGCCCCAGCGCCGCGACGTGCGGGGCACCAGCACGCGCTTGGCGCCGACGGCCCACTGCGGGGTGTTCTGCCCCGGCGCGCGGGTCAGGCCGAGCGACCATTCGGTATCGGCCACGGTGCAGGCCGGCACGGCGGTCCACTCCTGGCCGTCACGGCTGTGCCGCACCCAGCTTTCCAGCTGGCAGTGGCGCGGATCGGTGATGCTGGCATCGTCCACCAGCAGGCTGGCGGCGGCGCGGGTATCGAAGGGAAGCACGGCCGCGCTCAACAACAGCGGGACCAGTACACGGCAGTGGTGCATGGGCAATCTCCAGGCAATCGGAAACGCCAGCGGCACCCTCGTCGGGGTCGTTGGAAACGGCGATGCAGGTGATGCGAGGCGGGCGCATCATGCGATGCGCGGGCAAGCCCCGTCCTTTGCGGACGGGGCCAACCTTGGGGTCAGCGGGTGCGTCGGCTCAGGCGCAGCAACGAGGTCGACTATGACTGTCCAAGGAGGGGTCTCTGGGGAGGAAGGAAGGCGGTGCGGGGCGCAAGGTAGACAGCGCCGGTGGCGGGGTCAAGCGCTTTTGCGCGGCTGATACCAAGGTATAGAACCGGCATCCCGACGCACCGCTGCAAACGCTGGGATGTGTTCTTTTTGCGGGAAATCGGCGTGGGCCGGGATGTGCGATGGGGTGTCGTGATCGACTGGTCTGGCGCGGGCGGTGGTGGGGAGGGTGGGGGAGTTTGAGGGGCCTTCCGGGGCGTGATTCTTTCGCCGATGCGTGCAGCCACCCATGGGGTGGCTCTACCTGCCGGTAAGGAAGCGCACGCAAAAAAAAACCACCCGCGTGCGGGTGGTTTTTCATCCAACGCCTGTGCTGCAGCTCAGTTGACCTGGGTGCTCGGCGTGGCGGCGGCCTGGGTCAGCAGGCGATTGATGTCCTGCAGTTCGGCGATGTCCAGCGTGCCCACGGCCTGGCCCAGCTGCAGGCGGTTCTGCAGGAAGGTGTAGCGCGCGTTGGCGTAATCCAGCTGCGCCGAGAACAGGATGCGCTGGTTCTGGATCACGTCCAGCACGGTGCGCGTGCCCACTTCCAGGCCCACCTGCGAGGCGTCGTAGGCGCTCTGTGCCGAGACCACGGCCAGGCGACGGGCTTCCACTTCGCTGATGCCGGCCACCAGCACCTGGTAGGCGTTGCGGGTGTTGCGGTCGAGCGCGCGCTTCTGCTGCTCGTAGCCGTCCTGGGCGATGTCACGCTGGGCCAGCGCCTGGCGAACGCCGGACTGGGTGGCGCCACCGGAGAAGATCGGCACGTTCAGGGTCAGGCCGACGCTGTTGGTGCGGCGGTCCGGGCTGAAGCTGCTGCCGCTGCCGCTCCCCACCACGTCGCCCCAGCTGGCCGACTTGCCCACGTTGGCACCCAGCGACAGGGTCGGGTAGTGGCCACCACGCGCGGCCGACACGCCGGACTCGGCGGCGCTGACCTTCAGTTCCTGCGCCTTCAGCGCCGGGTTCTGCGCCACGGCCTCGCCCACCAGTTGGTCGATCTGCGCGTACTTGGCCGGCAGTTCCGGGCGGAAGTCGGCCGGCAGGGCACGCAGGTCGGCCACCGGCTGGCCGGTCAGTTCGGTCAGCGCCTGGTAGCTGTCGGCCAGGGTGTTCTGCGCGACGATCGTATTGGCGCGGGCCTGGTCGTACTGGGCGCGCGCTTCATGCACGTCGGTGATCGGGGCCAGGCCCACTTCCAGGCGCTTGTCGGCGAAGTCGAACTGCTTCTTGGCCGCCGCTTCGTTGGTCTGCGCAGCGGTCAGCGATTCGATCGCCACCAGCACGTTGAAGTACGCCGCCGAGGTGCGCACGATCAGGCTGTCGTTGGCCGAATCCAGGGTGAAGTCGGCCGCCTTGCTCAGGTCGCGCTGCGAACGCAGGTTGGCGAACTGGGTGAAGTTGAACAGCGTCTGGGAGCCGTTGATGGTGTAGCTGCGGCTCTTGGTGGTGAACGACTGCGAGCTCACGTCGTAGTCCGGCGCGGTGCGGGTACGGTTGAGCGAAGCCTCGCCATTGAGCTGCGGCAGCAGCGCGGCGCGCGCCTGCACGGCCCCTTCCTTGTCATACAGGCGGGTCGACTCGGCGGCGGACAGCTGCGGGTCGCCATTGCGCGCCATTTCGTAGACCTGCAGCAGGTCGGCGGCAGAGGCGGTCATCGGCAGCAGGGCGGCGGCCAGCGCAATAGCGAGGGATCGGCGGATCATTGCGGCTTCCTTGGACTCAGAGTTGGAACTGGGGCGCCGGAGCGGCACCGCGCAGGTAATCGATATCGGTTTCAAACAGCGACTCGGTGCTGCCATCGGCCTTGACCAGCACCGCTTCCATGACCGGCGACTGGCCGCGGATCACGAACAGACGGCCACCCGGACGCAGCCACTGGGTGAAACGTGACGGGATGGTGTCCACCGCAGCGGTCACGCAGATCGCGTCGAAGCGGCGGTCGGTCTCCCAGGCCAGCGCGTCGGCGGTCTCGATCCGCACGTTGTTGCCCAGGCCGGCGGCATCCAGGCGCGCACGCGCGGCGGCGGCCAGCTCGGGCTGGATTTCCAGGCTCAGCACTTCGCGCGCCAGCTCGCCCATGCAGGCGCTCAGGAAGCCGCTGCCGGTGCCGATTTCCAACACTTCCTCGCCCGGCTGCAGGTCCAGCGCCTGCAGGGTGCGGCCTTCGATGACCGGCTTCATCATCTTCTGGCCAAAGCCCAGCGGCAGCTCGATATCGGCATACGCCAGGGCCTTGTGCGATTCAGCGACGAACGCTTCGCGCGGCAGGCGTGCCAGTACATCGAGCACGCGGATCTCCAGCACGTCCCAGGGACGGATCTGCTGTTCGACCATCAGTTCGCGGGCGTGGGAGTAATCGATCGTCATGGGGGTTCTCGTTCCAGCGCAGTGGGCCGGCCATTTTACCGGTGCCGGGAGCCGGCGGCGCGCTGAGAGCATCGCTGCCGTCGCGCCGGGGTCGCAGTGCCGGAAGTCACCGCGACCTCCGGTCCATTCATCTTGATGTCACGCCGGTCGGCGCGGCGCGTACGCCCTCAGGAAAAACGCGACGCTGGCGCCCACGTGGGCATCGGCATCGCAGTCGGCCGGGGTCGGTCGCAGCCCGCACATCATATGCGTATGCAGCTCGCCTTTGAGCAGTGTCATCAGCTGCAGCGCGGCGGTCTGGCAGTCCTCGATCTCCAGTTCGCCCCGCGTCACCCGGGCCCGCAAGAACTCGGCCAGCGCGTCGGTGGTGCGCTGCGGGCCGGCCACCCAGAACATCTCGCGCAGGCGGTCGTCGGTCTCCGGGGCCATCATCACCCGCTGCACGGCCACCGCCTCGGCGGAGGTGATCATGCTGAAGAACGCATGCCCGATGCCCATGAGCTGGCCGTGCAGGGGCGCATCGTCATCGGTGACGAACAGCGCGTCGGGCAGCATGGCGACGCAGGTGGACTTCACAGCTTCGGTGAAAAGGGTCTCTTTGTCGCCGAAGTGGCTGTAAACGGTCAGCTTCGATACGCCGGCTTGGGCCGCGATACTGTCCATGCTGACCCCGTTGTAGCCCTGTTCGACGAACAGCGACTTGGCCGCCTCCAGGATGGCCGCACGTTTGCCCAGGTCCTTCGGACGGCCCGGTCCGGAGGCCTTGGCGGCCGGCTTGGCGGGCAGGGCGGGAGAGGTTGGATCAGTCATTCAAACAATACTAGACCAATCGGTTCGATATTTATACTATACCGGCTGGTTCACTATTGGCCGCGTTGCAACAGTATGTTGCCGGCGCGTTCTTCCGGAATTCTTCTCAGGTCCTGTACCTCATGAAAAACATGCGATGGGTGGGCGGCGCGATGCTGCTGGTGGTGCTGGCGGCGTGCGGCAAGCAGGACGCCGAGCCGGTGGCGGCGATCCCGGTGCTGGTGGTGCATCCGGGCACCGTGGCCGGCCAGGAAGCGGCGGCCTATCCCGGCGAGATCCACGCGCGCCAGGAAAGCCCGCTGTCGTTCCGGGTGGGGGGCAACCTGGTCAAGCGCGTGGTCGATGCCGGCCAGCGCGTGCGCAAGGGCGACCTGCTGGCCGAGCTGGACGCGGCCGACTACGCCTCCCAGGCCGCCGCCTCGCAGGCCCAGCTGGCCGCCGCCGAAGCGGACCTGGTGCGCGCCCGCGACGACCAGAAGCGCTATGCCAAGCTGGCCGAAGACCAGCTGGTGAGCCGCTCGGCGCTGGACCAGCAGACCGCCGCCTTCAAGGCCGCCCAGGGCCAGGCCAACGCGGCCCGCGCCAACCTGGCCGTGGCCCGCAACCAGGCCGGGTATGCGCAGCTGCGCGCGCCCACCGATGGCGTGATCGCCAGCCGCCAGGCCGAGGCCGGGCAGGTGGTCAGCGCCGGGCAGACGGTGTTCACCCTGGCCGCCGACGGCGGTCGCGAGGTGCTGATCGCGCTGCCGGAAAGCAGCATCCGCGACTACCAGGTGGGCCAGGCGGTGCAGGTGGAACTGTGGAACCGCCCGGGCCAGCTGCTGCCCGGCACGATCCGCGAGATTGCCCCGGCCGCCGATGCGCAGGCACGTACCTACGCCACCCGCGTGAGCCTGGCGCCGGCGGCGCTGGCCGAGGTGGAGCTGGGCCAGAGCGCGCGCGTGTTCGCCAGCGCCGGTCGCAGCGGCACGCTGCAACTGCCGCTGGCCGCCGTGCAGCGGGGCGCCGATGGCAAGGCCAGCGTGTGGGTGGTCAATCCGGCCACCGGTGCGCTCAAGGCCACCCCGGTCACCGTGGGGGCCTATGGCGCCGAGGCGGTGCCGGTGCTGTCCGGCGTGGGCGCCGGTGACTGGGTGGTGGCCGCCGGCGGCCACCTGCTGCGCGAAGGCCAGGTAGTGACCCCGGTGGACCGGCAGAACCAGCCGGTGCGGGCCCCGGCCCCCGGCAAGGGGCACTGAGCCGTGCGCCGCTTCAATCTTTCCGAGTGGGCGCTGGGCAATCGCGCGCTGGTGCTGTTTGCCATGCTCGCCTTCGCCATCATCGGTGCCTGGTCGTACAAGCACCTGGGCCAGTCCGAGGATCCGCCGTTTACCTTCAAGGTGATGGTGGTGCGCACGATGTGGCCGGGCGCCACCGCCGAGCAGGTCTCGCGCCAGGTCACCGAGCCGATCGAGAAGGCGCTGCTGAACACCGGGCAGTACGAGTTCATCCGTTCGTACTCGCGCCCGGGCGAATCCCAGGTGATCTTCGCCGCCCGCGACAGCCTGCGCTCCAAGGCGATCCCGGACCTGTGGTACCAGGTGCGCAAGCGCGTGGGCGACATCAAGCCGAGCCTGCCGCGCGAGATCGTCGGGCCGTTCTTCAATGACGAGTTCGGCGACACCTTCGGCAACATCTACGCCCTCACCGGGCAGGGCTTCGACTATGCGGTGATGCGCGATTACGCCGACCGCATCCAGCTGGAGCTGCAGCGGGTGCCGGACGTGGGCAAGATCGAACTGGAGGGCCTGCAGGACGAGAAGGTCTGGATCGAGCTGTCCAACACCAAGCTGGCCACGCTGGGCGTGTCGTTGCAGCAGGTGCAGCAGGCGCTGGCCGACCAGAACGCGATCGCCGCGACCAGCTTCTTCGAGACCCCCACCGACCGCGTGCAGCTGCGCGTGACCGGCCAGTTCCAGAGCGTGGACGACATCCGGCGCTTCCCGATCCAGGCCGGCGACCGCACCGTGCACCTGGGGGATATCGCGCAGATCAAGCGCGGTTTTGCCGACCCGGCCTCGCCGAAGATGCGCTTCATGGGCGAAGACGCCATCGGCATCGCGGTGGCGATGAAGGACGGCGGTGACATCCTGAAACTCGGCGCCACCCTGGATGCCGAGTTCGAGCGCCTGCAGAAGACCCTGCCGGCGGGCATGCACCTGCGCAAAGTCTCCGACCAGCCGCACGCGGTGGAAGAATCGGTGGGCGAGTTCGTGCAGGTGCTCACCGAGGCGGTGGTGATCGTGCTGCTGGTCAGCTTCTTCTCGCTGGGCCTGCGCACCGGGCTGGTGGTGGGCGTGACCATCCCGCTGGTGCTGGCGATGACGTTCTTTGTCATGCACTACTTCGACATCGGCCTGCACAAGATCTCGCTGGGCGCGCTGGTGCTGGCACTCGGCCTGCTGGTGGACGATGCGATCATCGCGGTGGAGATGATGGCCACCAAGATGGAACAGGGCTATGACCGCCTGCGCGCGGCCAGTTTTGCCTGGGAATCGACGGCCTTCCCGATGCTGACCGGCACGCTGATCACCGCCGCCGGCTTCCTGCCGATCGCCACGGCCGCCTCCAGCACCGGCGAGTACACCCGCTCGCTGTTCCAGGTGGTGACCATCGCGCTGGTGGTGTCCTGGATCGCCGCGGTGCTGTTCATCCCCTACCTGGGCGACAAGATGCTGCCGGACCTGTTCAATCCGCAGCCGCCCAAGCCGGACAGCCTGGCCGGGCGCTGGCACGCGCGGCGCCTGGCCTGGGCCGACCGCCATCCGGCGCTGGCGCGCTGGATCGCGCCCAAGGCGCACGATCACGACCACGACCCGTACCAGCGGCCGTTCTATACGCGCTTCCGGCGGTTCCTGGACCGTTGCCTGCGCCACCGCTGGTGGGTGATCGCGGCGACCGCGGCACTGTTCGTGTTCTCGCTGCTGATTTTCCGCTTCGTGCCGCAGCAGTTCTTCCCCGATTCGACCCGGCCGGAGCTGATGGTGGACATCGAGCTGGCCGAGGGCGCGTCGCTGCAGGCCACCCAGGCCCAGGCCGGCAAGCTGGAGAAGCTGCTCAAGGGCCGCGCGGGCATCCGCAACTACGTGGCCTACGTGGGCACCGGTTCGCCGCGTTTCTACCTGCCGCTGGACCAGCAGCTGCCGGCCACCAACTTCTCCCAGTTCGTGGTGCTCACCGACGACGCCGAGGCCCGCGAGGCCACGCGCGACTGGCTGCTGAAGGAGGTGATCCCGCAGTTCCCGGACGTGCAGATGCGCGTGACGCGGCTGGAGAACGGCCCGCCGGTGGGCTACCCGGTGCAGATGCGCGTGTCCGGCGAGCACATCGCGCAGGTGCAGGCGATCGCGCGCCAGGTGGAGGCCAAGGTGCGGGAAAACCCGCACGTGACCAACGTGAACCTGGACTGGAGCGAGCCGAGCAAGGTGGTGCGGCTGGTGCTGGACCAGGACCGTGCGCGCGCGCTGGGCGTGAGCAGTGCCCAGGTCAGCCAGTTCCTGAGCAGCTCGCTGTCGGGCATGAGCGTGAGCACCTATCGCGAAGGCAACCGCCAGATCGAGATGCTGCTGCGCGGGCCGGACAACGAGCGCGCCCAGCTGGGCCTGCTGGGCAGCCTGGCCATTCCCACCAGCGGCGGCACCCCGGTGACGCTTTCCCAGGTGGCGCGCCTGGAGTATGTGTTTGAAGACGGCATCATCTGGCATCGCAACCGCCTGCCGACGGTGACCGTGCGTGCCGACATCGGCGATGGCAAGCAGCCGCTGGACGTGGTGCAGCAGATCCTGCCGACGCTGGATGGCATCCGTGCGGCGCTGCCCAGCGGCTACCTGCTGGAGACCGGTGGCACGGTGGAGGATTCGGCGCGCGGCCAGGACTCGATCAAGGCCGGCATGCCGCTGTTCCTGATCGTGGTGGCCACGCTGCTGATGCTGCAGCTGCGCAGCTTCTCGCGCGCGGCGATGGTGCTGGTGACCGCGCCGCTGGGCATGATCGGCGCCACGTTGTTCCTGCTGCTGTTCCGCGCGCCGTTCGGCTTCGTGGCGCTGCTGGGCACGATCGCGCTGGCCGGCATGATCATGCGCAACTCGGTGATCCTGATCGACCAGATCCAGCAGGACATCGACGCCGGGCACGATCGCTGGCACGCCATCATCGACGCCACCGTGCGCCGTTTCCGCCCGATCGTGCTGACCGCGCTGGCGGCGGTGCTGGCGATGATCCCGTTGTCGCGCAGTGCGTTCTATGGCTCGATGGCGATCTCGATCATGGGCGGGTTGATCGTCGGCACGGTGCTGACGCTGGTGTTCCTGCCGGCGTTGTATGCGGCGTGGTTCCGGGTGAAGCCCAGCGAAGCGGAGTGAAACAGCGTCTCACCGGCATCCGTAGAGGACGCCGGTGAGGCGGTAGGGTCGGTTCCCAAACGACTGCCGATACCGTTGA
>NZ_JAVWXA010000001.1:0-88012 GCF_036662295.1 Stenotrophomonas sp. | reverse complement strand
CGTTACCGGATGTTGCGCGGTTACGGGCGGTCGTTTGGGAACCGACCCTACCACCGTCGAGGATCGCTACAGGCGCGCCAACACCGCGTCGGTGGCCAGGGTGGTGCTGACCGCTGCGCCCTTGGCCGCCAGCGAAGCGGAATGAAACAGCGCCTCACCGGCATCCCCGGAGGACGCCGGTGAGGCGGTAGGGTCGGTTCCCAAACGACTGCCGATACCGTTGATCGGTGCATTGACGCCGGGACCTCTTCGGGGAAACGCCCTTCGTTTCTGGTCATGCGTTACCGGATGTTGCGCGGTTACGGGCGGTCGTTTGGGAACCGACCCTACCACCATCGAGGGTCGCTACAACCGCGCCAACACCGCGTCGGTGGCCTGGGTGGTGCTGACCGCTGCGCCCTTGGCCGCCAGGTCGGCGGTGAATACACCGGCATCCAGCGCCGCATGCACGGCCGCTTCCACGGCCGCTGCTTCCTCTTCCAATCCCAACGAATGGCGCAGCAGCATCGCTGCGCTGAAGATCGTGGCGTACGGGTTGGCGATGCCCTTGCCGGCGATGTCCGGTGCCGAGCCATGGATGGGTTCGTAGATGCCCACCGCGCCCGGCTCGCCCAGCGAGGCCGAGGGCAGCAGGCCCAATGAGCCGGCCAGCATCGAGGCTTCATCGGTGAGGATGTCGCCGAACATGTTCTCGGTCACGATCACGTCGTACTCGCGCGGCTTGGCCAGCAGGTGCATGGCCATCGAATCGACCAGCTGGTGCTCCAGCGCCACGTCCGGGAATTCCTCGCGGCCGATCCGCGCGGCCACGTCGCGCCACAGGCGCGAGGTTTCCAGCACATTGGCCTTGTCCACCGAGGTGACCTTGCCGCGCCGTGCCTGGGCCAGGCGGAAGGCGCTGCGCAGCACGCGCTCGATTTCGCCCACGCTGTAGCTGCACAGGTCGCTTGCGCTGTTGGCGGTGCGGGTCTTCTCGCCGAAGTAGATGCCGCCGGTAAGCTCGCGCACCACCACGAAGTCCACCCCGCGCAGCAGCTCGGGCTTGATCGGCGAGGCATTCAACGCCGCCTCGTGCGTGCGCACCGGGCGCAGGTTGGCGTACAGGCCCAGTGCCTTGCGGATGGCCAGCAGGCCTTGCTCGGGGCGCACCTTGGCGTTGGGGTCGGACCACTTCGGGCCGCCCACCGCGCCCAGCAGGATCGCCCGGGCCTGGCGGCAGGCGTCCAGCGTGGCGGCCGGCAGCGGCTCGCCATGGCGGTCGATGGCGATGCCCCCGATGTCGTGTTCGCTGAAGTTGAAGGTGTGGCCAAAGCGGTCGGCCACCGCGCCCAGCACCGCCACGGCGGCGGCGGCGACTTCCGGACCAATGCCGTCACCCGGCAGTACGACGATGTCAGCGTGCATGTTCACTCTCGTAACGTTCGATTTCAGAGGTGCGGCCCAGCAGATACCCCAACTGGTCCACGCCTTCCAGCAGGCAGGTCTGCGAGAAGCCGTCCAGCGGGAAGGTGTAGACGCGGCCATCGGGCGTGCGCAGCTCGCGCGCGGCGATGTCGATGGTCAGCACATCGTCCGGGCGCTGCATCAGCGCCTGCACGTCGGCCTCGGCCAGCACGATCGGCAGCAGCCCGTTCTTCAGCGAATTGCCACGGAAGATATCGGCGATCTCGCTGCTGACGATGGCGCGCAGGCCCAGGTCGGTCAGCGCCCAGGGCGCGTGCTCGCGCGAGGAACCACAACCGAAGTTACGCCCGGCCAGCAGGATGCTGCGCCCGGCATTGTGCGGCTGGTTGAAGGCAAACGCAGGGTTGGGCGTGCCGTCGGCCTGCCAGCGCCAGTCATTGAAGGCGTGCTTGCCCAGGCCCGCGCGCTCGGTGGTGGACAGGAACCGCGCCGGGATGATCTGGTCGGTATCGATGTTGGTCTCGCGCAGCACCACGCTGGTCGAGGTCAGGGTACGGAAGCCGCTCATCAGGCCACCTCCCGTGCCGCGTACAGTTCACGCGGATCGGCCACTCGCCCGTTCACGGCCGCCCAGGCAGCGGTCATCGGCGAGGCCAGCAGGGTGCGCGAGCCGGGGCCCTGGCGGCCCTCGAAATTGCGGTTGCTGGTGCTCACCGCCAGTTGGCCGGGCGCGACCAGGTCGCCATTCATGGCGATGCACATCGAGCAGCCCGGCTCGCGCCACTCGGCACCGGCGGCGCGCACGATCTCGTGGATGCCTTCGGCCTCGGCCTGGCGCTTGACGATCTCCGAGCCGGGCACCACCAGCATGCGCACGCCCGCGGCGACCTGGCGGCCCTGCAGCACCTGGGCCACCTCGCGCATGTCGCTCAGCCGGCCGTTGGTGCACGAGCCGACGAACACCACGTCCACCGGGGTGCCGGCCAGGGTCTGCCCGGCGTGGAAGTGCATGTAGTCCAGGCCCTTCTGGTCGGCGGCATCGTTGGCCGCCGGGATCGGCTGGTCCACCGCGATCGCCGTGCCGGGGTGGGTGCCCCAGGTCAGGGTGGGGCGGATGTCGGCGGCCTCGACGTGGACCTCCACGTCGAAGCGCGCGCCGGCATCGCTGCGCAGCTGCGACCAGGCGGCCACGGCGGCGTCGAAGGCGGCGCCCTTGGGGCCGCGCGGGGTGTTGGCCACCCAGTCGAAGGTGGTCTGGTCCGGGGCGACCATGCCCGCGCGCGCGCCGGCCTCGATGGACATGTTGCACAGGGTCATGCGCTGCTCCATGTCCATCGCCTCGATGGCGCTGCCGCGGAATTCCAGCACGTGGCCGGTGCCGCCGTTGACGCCGATCACGCCGATGATGTGCAGCACCACGTCCTTGGCACCGACGCCGGGTGCCAGAGGGCCATCGACGGTGATCGCGAAGGTCTTCGCCTTGCGCTGCAGCAGGCACTGCGTGGCCAGCACATGGCCGACTTCGCTGGTACCGATGCCGAAGGCCAGCGACCCGAACGCACCGTGGGTGGAGGTGTGGCTGTCGCCGCAGACGATGGTCATGCCCGGCTGGGTGAAGCCTTGTTCCGGGGCGATCACGTGCACGATGCCGCGGTTGTCCGAGGCCATGTCGAACAGCTCGATGCCGTGCTCTGCGCAGTTGCGCGCCAGCATCGCCACCTGGGCCTCGGAGGCGGCGCTGGCATAGGGCAGCTTGCCGTCGGCCCCGGCCGGCAGGGTGGGGGTGGAGTGGTCCATGGTGGCCTTGGTCCGGTCCGGGCGACGCGGCGCCAGGCCGCGCTCACGCAGTTCGGTGAAGGCCTGCGGCGAGGTCACTTCGTGGATCAGGTGCAGGTCGATGTACAGCACGGCGGGCGCGCTGTCCGATTCGGGCACGACGACGTGGGCGTCCCACAGTTTGTCGTACAGGGTGCGGGGAGCTGGGGTCATGGGATGGCCTTGCTGTGTTCGTGTAGAAGATAGGTCAAACGGTGCGCAGGCGCGCATCGAAGCGCAGCCGCACGTAGTCGGCGGTCCACTGGTTGCGTGCATCGCATTGGGTGGGGGCCAGCAGCGCCACCGCATCGTCGATCACGCGCTGGCGCTGGTGGGCGTCCAGGCCGGCCAGGAACGGCGAGGCGAAGGTGCGCAGCCAGCCGCGCATGCCGGTGGGCAACGCGGTGGGCCGCGCCACCGCTTCGATGTACCGCACCTGGAAGCCCTGCGCGCGCAGCCGGTCGGCATGGTCGTCGGCGCTGGGGAAGTACCACGGGAACGCCGGCACCGCGTGGCCGTTGCTGGCCAGGGCGGCCTGCAGCGCGCTGGTGATGGCCACCACGTTGCCGTGCCCGCCCATCTCGGCGACGAAGCGGCCGCCGGGCCGCAGCGCGCGGGCCACGCCGGCGATGACCTGGTCGGGGCCCCTCATCCAGTGCAGGGCGGCATTGCTGAACACCGCATCGAACTGGCGATCGAAGGCCAGTGCGTGGGCATCCATGACATGCGCGTCGATGCCGCGGGCGCGCGCGCCGCCGACCAGCTCCGGCGAGGCGTCCACGCCGGTGATGTGGGCACCGCTGAGCGCCAGGTCGAAACTCAACACGCCATCGCCGCAGCCCAGGTCGAGGATGCGTTCACCGCGCTGCGGATCGAGCAGGCGCGCCACCGCGCCGCCGAGCACCGGCACGAAGCCGGCGTCGATGGCGTAGTCGTGGGCGTTCCATTGCTGGCCGGCATCGCAGGGCGGGCTGAAGGAATCGAAGGCGCTCATGGACACTCCTTATGCCGCGGCGCTGGCCGCGGGTTGTTCGGTGGTGGCGCTGCGCTGGCGCAGCAGGCGGTTGGCCACGTCCAGCCAGGCCAGGGCGGAGGCTTCGATGATGTCGCGGCTGGTGCCGGTGCCTTCGTACTCCACCCCATCGTGGCGCACGCTCAGGTTGGCCTCGCCGCGCGCATCGGCGCCGATGCCCACGCTGTGCACGTGGTAGCTGTCCAGCATCAGCTGCACGCCGGTGGCCGCCGACAGCGCGCCGAACAGCGCATCCACCGGGCCATCGCCCTGGGAGGTCTCGGCCACGCGGTTGCCGTCCGGGTCGGACAGCTCCACCAGTGCATTGGCACGGCTGCCGACATCGCTGATGGTCATCGAGGCCAGGCGGTAGCCGTTCTGGGTGGCGCTGCCCTGCATCAACACCTGCAGGTCCGCATCGGTGACCACGCGCTGCTGCTCGCACAAGGCCTTGAACTGCTCGAACACGTGCTTCAGCTCGTCCTCGTCCAGCCAGAAGCCCAGCGCACGCAGGCGCTGCTCGACCGCGGCGCGGCCGCTGTGGCGGCCCAGCACCATCTGCGAGGACTCCCAGCCCACGTCTTCCGGGCGCATGATCTCGTAGGTGCCACGGTGGCGCAGCATGCCGTGCTGGTGGATGCCTGACTCATGCGCGAACGCGTTGGCCCCCACGATGGCCTTGTTGCGCTGGACCGGCATGCCGACCAGGCGCTGCAGCAGCTGCGAGGTGGAGACGATGCGCGGGGTGTTGATGCGGGTGTCTTCCTCGTAGAAAGCGTTGCGCACCTTCAGCACCATCGCGATCTCTTCCAGCGAGCAGTTGCCGGCGCGCTCGCCGATGCCGTTGATGGTGCATTCCACCTGGCGTGCGCCGCCTTCGATGGCGGCCAGCGAGTTGGCCACGGCCAGGCCCAGGTCGTTGTGGCAATGCGCGCTGAAGATGATGCGGTCGCTGTCCGGCACCCCGGCGATCACCCGCTGGAACATGCTGCGGATTTCCTCGGGCGTGGTGAAGCCCACCGTATCGGGCAGGTTGATGGTGGTGGCGCCAGCGGCCACGGCCACGCGCGCCACCTCGATCAGGAAGTCTTCCTCGGTGCGGGTGGCATCCTCGGCGGAAAACTCCACATCGTCCACGTAGCCGCGGGCCAGGCTCACGTGCTTGTGCACCGATTCCAGCACCTGCTCACGGCTCATCCGCAGCTTGTGTTCGCGATGCAGCGGGCTGGTGGACAGGAACACGTGCAGGCGCGCGTTGGCGGCCGCCTCCAGGGCCTTGGCCGAGGTCTCGATGTCGGTGGCCAGGCAGCGCGACAGCACCGCCAGGGTGGGCCGCCGCACTTCGCGGCCGATCATGGCCATGGCCTCACGGTCGGACTGCGAGCTGGCCGGGAAGCCGGTCTCGATGACGTCCACGCCCAGCTCGTCGAGCGCACGGGCCATCACCAGTTTCTGCTGCGGGCTCATGCTGCAGCCGGGGGATTGCTCGCCGTCGCGCAGGGTGGTGTCGAAAATTCTAATGCGGGGGGAGTTGGGCGTGGTCACCAGGAGGTCTCCTCGACAGCGATGTCGGATGGGGTCACAAAGGAAGGGGAAGGGGGGATGACAGGGGGCAGGGCGAGCGCGGTGGGCAGCGGTAGTCGGGTGCGCTCGCTGGCGCGGCGGCGCGGTTTGCGCGGCGGGCGCGGGCGGATGTCGGCCAGCAGCTGGGCCAGCACGGTGGCATCGATGTTGCCGCCGGACACCACCGCGCACTTGCGCTTGCCGGCCACGCGGCGGCCGGCGGCCAGCGCCAGCGCGCCGGCGCCCTCGGCGATGACGTGCTCTTCCAGCGCCAGGCGCACCAGGGTCTCGCGCAGTTCGGCCTCGCGCACGATCACCACGTCATCCAGCAGCGCGCTGCACAGCCTGCGGGTCAGGAAGCCGGGAATCTTCACCTTCACGCCGTCGGCCAGCGTGGCCACCGGGTCGATCTCGCGCACGTCACCGGCGATGGCGCGGGCCATCGAATCCACGCCCTCCACCTGCGCGCCCACGATGCGCACGCCCTGCGACTTCAGCGCCAGCGCCACGCCCGAGGCCAGGCCGCCGCCGCCGATCGGCACGATGACCACGTCCGGTGCGTGCGGGGCCAGTTCGATGCCCAGGGTGCCCTGGCCGGCGATCACGTCCGGGTCGTCGAACGCGGACAGGAAGCGGTAGCCGTGCTGGTCGGCCAGGGCGCGTGCGAAGGCGAAGGCCTCGTCGTAGCTGTTGCCATGCTGGCGCACCGTGGCGCCCCAATGAGCCACGCCGGCGATCTTGGTGGCCGGCGCGCCGTGCGGCATCACGGTGATGGCCGGGATGTCCAGGTGGTAGGCCGCCCACGCCACGCCCTGGGCGTGGTTGCCGGCCGAGGCGCAGATCACCGGGCGGTCATCGCCGCGCTCGCGCCCGGCCAGCAGCGCGTTCAGTGCGCCGCGCACCTTGTAGGAGCCGGTGCGCTGCAGGTTTTCCAGCTTCAGCCACACCCCGAAACGCTCGGCGTAATGCAGCGGGGTGGGCGGCAGGTAGCGGCGCAGGCGGGCCTGCGCGGCCAGCACGTCGGCCACGCTTACAGCGGCTACGTCCGGTTCCGGGTTGGCGTGGTCACCGGGCATGGCGCACCGGGCCACGCTGAAGGGGCGCGCCGGGAAGGCACGGCCGCTGACATGCGGCACCGCCCGGTGCCGGGAGAAACAACCTCCGTACCGGCGCCGTGACAACGGCGCGGGCGTTCATGCCGATACTCCGGCGTCGGGTTCCAGCGCGCTGACGCGCACCGACACACAGTCGTAGATCTTCTCGATTTGCCGGCACAGGGTCTCCGGCGGGCGGCTGCTGTCCACCACCATCTGCAGGTGCCAGCGGCCCTGGTCGGCGGCATTGGGCGCACCGGCGATCGCGCGCGGGGCGAAGCCGCGGCGTTCGGCCATGCCGATCACGCGCAGCAGCGCGCCTTCGGCGGGCACCAGCACCAGGTCAAGCCGGTATTGCATTGGGGAACTCCTGGGACTGATGGGCAGGGTTGCTTTCCAGCATGGTGCTGTTGGCGTTGTTGGGCGGCACCAGCGGCCACACGTTGGCGCGCGCATCGATGGCCACGTGCAGCAGCGCCGGGCCCGGCTGGGCCAGCAGCGCGGCCAGGCCGCCCTCCACGTCGTCGCGTGCCTCGATGCGGGTGGCCGGGATGCCGAACACCTGCGCCAGGGCGGCGAAATCGGGGTTGTCGGACAGGTCGATCTCGCTGTAGCGCTCGGCGAAGAACAGCTCCTGCCACTGGCGCACCATGCCCAGCGAGCTGTTGTCCAGCAGCACGATCTTCACCGGCAGGCGGCAGCGGCCGATGGTGGCCAGCTCCTGCACGTTCATCATGAAACTGCCGTCACCGGACACCAGCACCACGGTGCGGTCCGGGCAGGCGAACTGGGCGCCCATCGCGGCCGGCAGACCGAAGCCCATGGTGCCCAGCGCGCCGCTGGTCAGGTGGTTGCGCGGGTGGTTGAAACGGCAGTGCTGGGCCACCCACATCTGATGCTGGCCCACGTCGCAGGCGATGATCGCATCGGCCGGTGCCAGTTCGCTCAGGCGCTTGAGCAGGGCCGGGGCATAGATGTGCTTGCCCGGTGCGTCATAGCGTGCGGCAAAACGCTCGCGATGGCCGGCACACCGCTTGCGCCATGCCGCCTGCGCGGCGGGGGCCGCCACCGCGCCGGTCAGCGCACGCAGCGCGGTGCCCACGTTGCCGGGCACCGCGATGTCGGCGGTGCGCAGCTTGGAGATCTCATACGCATCGGCATCGATGTGGATGACCCGGGCGAACGGGGCGAACTCGTTCAACTTGCCGGTGGCGCGATCGTCGAAGCGCGCGCCCACCACCACCAGCAGGTCGCTTTCCTGCACGGCCATGTTGGCCGCGCGGGTGCCATGCATGCCCAGCATGCCCAGGT
This sequence comes from Stenotrophomonas sp., assembly GCF_036662295.1. GTDB lineage: Bacteria > Pseudomonadota > Gammaproteobacteria > Xanthomonadales > Xanthomonadaceae > Stenotrophomonas. The sequence goes on along the minus strand of NZ_JAVWXA010000001.1, from coordinate 79,813 downwards.
AGTGCGGGTGCTGCGCCGGCAGTGCGCCCAGCCCGCGCAGGGTCAGCACGGTGGGGATCGCACTGGCCTCGACGAAGGCACGGAAATCGTCCACCGCATCGCCCAGCGCGACACCGCCGCCGGCATAGATCACCGGCTTTTCGGCGGCGGCGATCGCGGCAACGGCGTCGTCGATCGCGGTGGCCTGCGGTGCCGGCGGCGGGCTGATCGTCGCCGGCATGTGGGCCGGCAGGTGCGTGGCATCGGCGATCTGCACGTCCTTGGGCAGGTCGATCAGCACCGGCCCGGGGCGCCCCTCGCGGGCGATGCGGAAGGCCTCGGCGACCACGCGCGGCAGGTCGTCCACCGAGCGCACCAGCCAGCTGTGCTTGACGATCGGCAGGGTCAGGCCGAACACGTCCAGTTCCTGGAACGCGTCAGTGCCCAGCAGCGGGGTGGCGACCTGGCCGGTGATGCAGACCATCGGCACCGAATCCAGCATCGCATCGGCGATGCCGGTGACCAGGTTGGACGCGCCGGGGCCGGAGGTGGCCACGCACACGCCCACCTGGCCGCTGGCGCGGGCGTAGCCGTTGGCAGCCAGCGCCGCGCCCTGTTCGTGGCGCACCAGGATGTGCTTCAGCCCTGAATCCACCAGGGCGTCATAGAACGGCATGATGGTGCCGCCGGGGTAGCCGAACAGCGTATGCACGCCCTCGGCTTCCAGGGCCTGCGTCAACCAGCGTGCGCCGTTGCGGGGCGCGCTGCTGTGTGCGGAGGTATTCATGCGGTGACCTTTACGAAAGCGGGTGGGGGAGCCGCGCGATTACGCGGCTTGGCTTTGCAACCAGACCATCTTGGCGCGCAGTTCCTTGCCTACCTTTTCGATCGGGTGCTCCAGGTCGGCCTGCTTGAACTTGTTGTAGTTCGGCAGGCCCGCTTCGTATTCGGCCACCCAGTTCTTGGTGAAGGTGCCGTTCTGGATGTCGGTCAGGACCTCCTTCATGCGCGCCTTGGTGCCGGCGTCGATCACGCGCGGGCCGCTGACGTAGTCGCCGTACTGCGCGGTTTCGGAGATGAACTCCAGCATGCGGGTGATGCCGCCTTCGTAGAACAGGTCCACGATCAGCTTCAGTTCGTGCAGCACTTCGTAGTAGGCGATTTCCGGCTGGTAGCCGGCTTCCACCAGCGTCTCGAAGCCGGCCTGCACCAGCGCCGAGGCACCGCCGCACAGCACGGCCTGCTCGCCGAACAGATCGGTCTCGGTCTCTTCCTTGAAGGTGGTCTGGATCAGGTTGGCGCGTGCGCCGCCCAGGCCGGCGGCGTAGGCCAGCGCGTACTCGGCGGCCTTGCCGCTCTTGTCCTGGTAGACCGCCCAGATGCACGGCACGCCGCGGCCGATTTCATACTCGCGGCGCACCAGCGCGCCCGGGCCCTTGGGCGCGACCAGCACCACGTCCAGATCTTCGCGGGGCTTGATCATGTCGAAATGCACGTTCAGCCCATGCGCGAACAACAGCACCGCGCCGGGTTTCATGTTCGGCGCCAGTACCTCTTCGTAGAGTTTCTTCTGGACCATGTCCGGGGTCAGCACGGCCACCAGGTCGGCGTCCTTGACCGCCTCGGCGGGGGCCTTGACGGTGAAGCCGTCGGCCTGGGCCTTGACCTCGGTGGGACCGCCCGGGCGCAGCCCGATGACGACGTCGAAGCCGGATTCGCGCAGGTTCAGCGCGTGCGCGCGGCCCTGGCTGCCGTAGCCGACAACAGCGATCTTGATCTGGGGCAGGTCGTTGGTGCTCATGGGGGAGGTCCTTTGGCGGAAAAAAAAATGGCCGACGGTCAGTGACGCGTCGGCCAGTCAGGGGAAGGGGTGGCGCCCGGCGCGCCACGACCGCACGCCGCCGCGGTGCAGGCGGCAGTGCGGGGAGCGGTGGTGGCGGTCTGGCAGGTCATGGGGGAGGGCAGTCGAAGGGGGGAGGGGAGGAATCGAGGGGCTCTGAAACGAAAAAACCCGCACCGGGGTGGGTGCGGGTTTTGATGGATACCTGGCAGTCTTGCTTACACGCCGGTCCGTCCCGCACCTGTTGGTTGGGTAATAAGTACGAGGACGAGGAGCGAACGGATCGAGGCGCCGCCGGGGTCGGCGTGCTGGATGGATTCGCGGGTGGCTGTGCGCTGCAACATGAGACCGAGAAAACCACAGCGTTTTTGGTGCGTCAACCCTTGGCGGCACATTTCCAACGGTTTCGCCTGCATCCAGCGCAAAGCCCCGTCACGCAACGATGGTTGCGCCTGAAAGCGTTGCGGTGAACCGGAATTCAGTATTTTGCGGTGCGGTTCTGCGCGGATTCGACCGGATGTTTCCGCACCCGGCATGACCATTGTCCGATGCCATCGGCACCGCTCTGCCAGCACTATCGCTCTGGCTATCCCTCCAGGAACTCCCTCGTGTCCCGACGTCTTGCCCGCGGCCTGCTCGCCGCCGCCGTGCTGTGTGCCCTTCCCCTCGCCGCCAGTGCCGCCGACCGTGTCACCGGCCACCCCTTCGCCACCCGCTCGGAGGTGATCGCCCCGCACGCGATGGCCGCCACCTCCCAGCCACTGGCCACCCAGATCGCACTGGACGTAATGAAGGGCGGCGGCTCGGCGGTGGACGCGGCGATCGCGGCCAATGCGGCGCTGGGGTTGATGGAGCCCACCGGCAACGGCGTGGGTGGGGACCTGTTCGCCATCGTCTGGGACCCCAGGACGCAGAAGCTGTACGGCTACAACGGCTCGGGCCGCTCGCCGGCGTCGCTGACCCTGGCCGAGTTCCAGCGCCGGGGCCTGAACGAGATCCCGGCCACCGGCCCCTTGCCGGTCTCGGTGCCGGGCGCGGTGGATGGCTGGTTTGCGTTGCACGAGCGCTTCGGCCGCAAGCCGATGGCCGACAACCTCGCCCCGGCGATCCGCTACGCGCGCGAGGGCCACCCGGTGGCCGAGGTGATCGCCTACTACTGGGACCGCTCGGTGCCCAAGCTGTCCCAATACCCCGGCTTCAAGGAGCAGTTCACCCTCGACGGGCACGCCCCGCGCAAGGGCGAGCTGTGGAAGAACCCGAACCTGGCCAACACCCTGGAGCAGATCGGCCAGGGCGGTCGCGACGCGTTCTACAAGGGCGAGATCGCACGCACCATCGGCCGTTACTTCAAGGCCAACGGCGGCTACCTCAGCTATGAGGACATGGCCAGCCACCACGGTGAGTGGGTGGAGCCGGTGAGCAGCAACTACCGCGGCTATGACGTGTGGGAACTGCCGCCCAACAGCCAGGGCATCGCCGCGCTGCAGATCCTCAACGTGCTGGAGGGTTACGATTTCTCGAAGATCGCCTTCGGCTCGCCCGAGCACGTGCACCTGTTCGTGGAGGCCAAGAAGCTGGCCTTCGCCGATCGCGCGCGCTTCTACACCGACCCGGCGTTCCATCCGGCGCCGGTGGCCCGCCTGGTGTCCAAGCCCTACGCCGCCGAACGCCGCGCGCTGATCTCCATGGACAAGGCGCTCAAGGAAGTGCAGCCGGGCACGCCCAAGCAGTTGCAGGAAGGCGACACGATCTACCTGACCGTGGCCGACGCCGACGGCATGATGGTGTCGCTGATCCAGTCCAACTACCGCGGCATGGGCAGCGGCATGGCACCGCCGGGGCTTGGCTTCATCCTGCAGGATCGCGGCGAGATGTTCGTGCTCAGGCAGGATCATCCCAACGGCTATGCACCGCGCAAGCGCCCGTTCCAGACCATCATCCCCGGCTTCGTCACCAAGGACGGCAAGCCGTGGATGAGCTTCGGGGTGATGGGCGGGGCGATGCAGCCGCAGGGGCACGCGCAGATCGTGATGAACATGGTCGATTTCGGCATGAACCTGCAGGAAGCCGGCGATGCCCCGCGCATCCAGCACGAAGGCTCCACCGAACCCACCGGCCAGGCCACGGTGATGAGCGACGGTGGCGAGATCAACCTGGAAACCGGCTTCCCATATGAAACCGTGCGCGCGCTGATGCGCAAGGGCCACCGGGTAACCTTCGCCGACGGCCCCTACGGCGGCTACCAGGCCATCCTGCGCGACCCGGACACCGGCGTGTATTACGGCGCCTCGGAAAGCCGCAAGGACGGGCAGGCCGCCGGGTATTGAACAGTGGCGTAGCGCCGACCGTGGGCCGGCTGCGATGAACCGCTGAACGGCGCTGACCGATGGTCAGCGCCGCCCGCCAGCGTCAGGGCGCGCGCGCCGCCTCGTCCCGCGTTTCTTCCTGCGCGGCGATCTCGCGCTCGATCCACGCATCCATCATCCGCCGGGCGCGCTGGGCACGCCGGCGCTGCAGCGCGTATTCCATGTCCAGCACCCGGTACAACGACCACATCACCAGCAGCATCAGCAACGCGAACGGCAGCGCGGCGATGGTGATCATGCCCTGCAGGGCATTCAGCCCGCCGGCCAGCAGCAGCACGCCGGCGATCAGCGCGATCGCCACGCCCCACGCGATCCGGCGCGCCAGCGGCGGGTCGCCGGCTTCCTCCGTGGACATGGTGGCCAGCACCAGCACCGCCGAATCGGCCGAGGTCACGAAGAAGATGATCAACAACACCAGGGCGACCACCGACAACATCATCGGCATCGGCAGGCTGTCGAACATGGTGAACAGCACCGTCTCATAGCCGTTGCCCAGCGCCTGGGCCAGGTCCACGTGGCCGAAGATCTGCGACCACAACGCCGTGCCGCCGAACACCGAGAACCACAGAAAGCCCAGCACGCTCGGCGCGATCACCACGCCCAGCACGAACTCGCGGATGCTGCGCCCGCGCGAGACCCGGGCAATGAACGAGCCCACGAACGGGGCCCAGGCGATCCACCAGGCCCAGTAGAAGATCGTCCAGTCGGCCACCCACGTGCTGCCCGAGAACGGGGACATGCGCAGGCTCATGGTCACCAGCGAGTTGAGGTAGGCGCCGATGGTGGTGGTGAAGGTATCGAAGATGAACCCGGTCGGCCCCAGCACCAGCACCAGGGCCAGCAGCAGCGCCGCCAGGCCCAGGTTGAAGTTGGACAGCCACTTGATGCCGCGATCGACCCCGCTGGCGGTGGAGGCCATGTACAGCACGAACGCCACCGCGATGATGGTCAGCTGCACCGGGATCGAATCGCGGATGCCGAACACCCGTTCCAGGCCGGCCGCGATCTGGATCGTGCCGAAGCCCAGCGTGGTGGCGACCCCGATCGCGGTGGCCACCACGGCCGCCACGTTCACCACCGTGCCGATCCAGCCACGATGGTGCGCGCCGATCAACGGCTGCAGCAGGTCGCTGATCAGCCCGCGGCCATTGCGGTTGAACTGGAACCACGCCATCGCCAGCCCGATCAGCGCATAGATCGCCCACGGGTGCAGGCCCCAATGGAAGAACGCGTAACGCATCGACGCGCGCGCCGCCTCCATGCTCTGCGGGGCCAGCCCTTCCGGCGGCTTGACGAAGTGCGAGATCGGCTCGGCCGCCCCCCAGAACACCAGGCCGATGCCCATGCCGGCGGCGAACAGCATCGACATCCAGCTGGCGTTGGAGAAATCCGGCTCGGCGTCTTCGCCGCCGATGCGCAGCGAGCCGAGCCGGCCGAAGGCCAGGTACATCAGGAAGGAGAGGGTGAGGAACACCACCAGCAGGTACAGCCAGCCGGTGCTGCGGATGATGTGGCCCAGGCCGCTCTGGACCACGTCGTTGAACGGCCCCGGGGCCAGGCCGGCGAGCAGCACCAGGCAGACGATCAGTGCGATGGAAATGCGAAACACCATGGAGGCGTGTCTCCGTACAAAGGGGGCGAGCGGATGCCTGCCGTCACCAGCGCCGCGAGGCGGGCACTGGGGCGATTCACGGCGGTCGATGCCGGATGATGCGGAAGCCCGCGGCGGTCCGGTCGTGCTGCCGGTCCGCGCGGGGGCATTCTACGGGATGCCCCATCAGCGCTTCATTCACGCCCACGGCAGCGCGGGCGACGGGGCCGCCTGCACGCGCCAATGGCGTCGTCGATGTGGTCTAATTCGCCCCGAAGCGGGGGTACCGCGGCCCAACGGCCACGGTTGAGATAGTCCCTTCGAACCTGATCCGGTTGATACCGGCGTAGGGATGCTTCGCAACGGCCGACGCAGTGCGCCGCCGGGTCCCCCGCGCCCGTCGACCGCCTGCGCCCTGTCTGCCGTGCGCCGCCGCTTCGTCCCGTCCGCACAGCCTGTGCGGCCACCGATCCAGGACGAAGCCAGATGAACGCACCGCATTCCAGCCTGCTGCAGCAGGCCCAGCAACTTTCCGCCTCGGTCACCCAGCCGATCGCCGGCTCGCGCAAGATCCATGTGGCGGGCACGCGCCACGACATCCAGGTGCCGATGCGGGAGATCGTGCTGACCCGCACCCCGGCGCAGTTCGGCGGCGGGGACAACGCACCGCTCACCGTGTACGACACCTCTGGCCCGTACACCGATCCGCAGGCCCGGATCGACCTGTCCACCGGCCTGCCTGCGCTGCGCGCGGCGTGGGTGGAGGCGCGCGGGGACACCGCACCCCTGGCGCGGCCCAGCTCGGCCTTCGGCCGTTCGCGCCAGGCCGATGCGCGCCTGGACGCGGTGCGCTTTCCCGCGCGCCTGCAGGCGCGGCGCGCGCTGCCCGGCGCCAACGTCACCCAGATGCATTACGCGCGGCGCGGCATCATCACCCCGGAAATGGAGTTCGTGGCCATCCGCGAGAACCAGCGGCTGGAGGCGCTGGATGAGGCGGCGCTGCGCCGGCAGCATCCGGGGCAGTCGTTCGGGGCCGCGATCCCCCCGGTCATCACCGCCGAGTTCGTGCGCGAGGAGATTGCGCGCGGGCGCGCGGTGCTGCCCAACAACATCAACCACCCCGAGAGCGAGCCGATGATCATCGGCCGCAATTTCCTGACCAAGGTCAACGCCAACATCGGCAACAGCGCGGTGTCCTCGGGCATCGCCGAGGAAGTGGAGAAGCTGGTGTGGGCCATCCGCTGGAGCGCGGACACGGTGATGGACCTGTCCACCGGCAAGCACATCCACGAGACCCGCGAATGGATCCTGCGCAATTCGCCGGTGGCCATCGGCACCGTGCCGCTCTACCAGGCGCTGGAGAAGGTGGACGGCCGCGCCGAAGACCTCAGCTGGGCGATCTTCCGCGACACCCTGATCGAACAGGCCGAGCAGGGCGTGGACTACTTCACCGTGCATGCCGGCGTGCTGCTGCGCTATGTGCCGCTCACCGCCGGCCGGGTCACCGGGATCGTCTCGCGCGGCGGCTCGATCATGGCCAAGTGGTGCCTGGCCCACCGCAAGGAAAACTTCCTCTACACGCACTTCGAGGACATCTGCGCGATCATGAAAGCCTACGATGTCACCTTCTCCCTCGGCGATGGCCTGCGCCCGGGCTGCATCGCCGATGCCAACGATGCGGCGCAGTTCGGCGAGCTGGAGACGCTGGGCGAACTGACGAAGATCGCCTGGAAGCACGACGTGCAGACCATGATCGAAGGCCCCGGCCACGTGCCGATGCAGCTGATCAAGGAGAACATGGACAAGCAGCTGCGCGAATGCGGCGAGGCGCCGTTCTACACGCTGGGGCCGCTCACCACCGATATCGCGCCGGGCTATGACCACATCACCAGCGCCATCGGCGCGGCGATGATCGGCTGGTATGGCACGGCGATGCTGTGCTACGTGACGCCCAAGGAGCACCTGGGCCTGCCCAACCGGCAGGACGTGCGCGACGGCATCATGGCCTACCGCATTGCCGCCCACGCGGCCGACCTGGCCAAGGGCCACCCCGGTGCGCAGGTGCGCGACAACGCGCTGAGCAAGGCGCGCTTCGAGTTCCGCTGGGAAGACCAGTTCCACCTGGGCCTGGATCCGGAGAAGGCCAAGGCGTTCCACGATGAAACCCTGCCCAGGGAGGCGCACAAGCAGGCCCACTTCTGTTCGATGTGCGGCCCGCATTTCTGCTCGATGAAGATCACCCAGGACGTGCGCGCGTATGCGGCCGACCTCGGCGCGGGCGTGCAGGACCCGCCGGCCCCTGGCACGGCGGACACGGCGGCGCCGTTGCACGAACCCGGCGCCGACCTCCACCGGCTGGCCTGACCGCCGGGCCGGGGCGGGCCTGGCCGCGCCCCGGCCTGCTCATGCCGCCAGCGCGGCCGGCGCGTTAAGCTCGGCGGCATTCGGGGCAGGGAAGGGAGTGGCAATGGCCATCGCACGTACCACCAAGTGGCTGGCCATTGCGCGGCGGCATCCCTCGGCCTGGTTGCTGGGGGTGCAGCTGCTCGGCGTGCTGCTGTACCCGGCCATGGACGAGGCCGGCGCCGGCCGCGCGCTGTTCGGTGCGTTCGGGATCGCGGTGCTGGGCCTGTCGCTGTGGGTGGTACGGCGCAGCCCGCTGGGCATGTGGCTGGCGTTGCTGCTGGCCATTCCCTCGGTGGTGTTTTCCATCAGCGGCGCGCTGCTCGGCCGCCCGGTGCTCACCACCACCGCCCAGTTGCTGGAATGCCTGCTGTATTTCTATACCGCCGGCAGCCTCACCGCCTACATGCTGCAGGACCACAAGGTGACCCGCGATGAGCTGTTTGCGGCAGGCGCCACGTTCACCTTGCTGGCCTGGGCATTCGCCTTCGCGTTTTCCGTGTGCGAGCAGTGGTATCCGGGCAGTTTCCTGGCCACCAGCGAGAGCGAATTGCGCACCTGGATGGAGCTGCTTTATCTCAGCTTCAGCTTGCTGTCGGGGGTGGGTTTGAGCGATGTGGTGCCCGTGCATCCGCAGGCACGCGCGTTGGTCATGCTGGAGCAATTTGCAGGCGTGATGTACGTGGCTTTGGTGGTCTCGCGGCTGGTCGGGCTGACCATGTTGCGGCGTGGACGAAACTGAATCGCAGATAAAAATTTCGCGCCCGAAGGCGCGAATGCTGAAGCGATTTATGTGAATTCGTCGGCGAGAGAGAGCCTGATGTTGTCTGCACGCACAGGCGCAGTTAACCGGCATAGGCTAGTATTCGCGCGCTTCAGTTTTTTTGCGGTTTGCGCTGATGGCATGTGCGGAATCTGGCGGTTCGTTCGATCGGTGTTCGGTTGCGATGGATGCTGCGTTCCTGTTGTTCTGCATTCACTCGTAGCATCGGAATGATCACCCCCCTTAGCGAGTCACCCTCAGCCGATGTGATCCGCATCGGCGCGTGTACCGTGACGTTGTCCTCCCGCGAGGTCAGCGTGCCCGGTGCGCGTCGTGCGCGTCGGCTCACGCCCAAGGCGTTGGGCGTGCTCAAGGCGTTGATGCGCGCGCCGGGCGCGGTGGTGACCCGCGACGAGCTGTTCGCCGAGGTGTGGCCCGATACGCTGCCCACCAACGATGTGCTGACCCAGGCCGTGACCCAGCTGCGCAAGGCGTTCAGCGGCGACGAGGGCGTGGACACGCCGTATATCGAAACCATCGCCAAGACCGGCTATCGCCTGCTGGTGCCGGTCAGCGTGGTGGTGGGCGCGGCAGTGGCCGCCGCGCCGGACGCCATGCCTGCCGACGCAGCGGAGAGCGCCGTTGAGGCGACGCTTTCCGCTGCGCCGGCCGATGACGCGCCGGCCTCGCCGCGCAGCCGCTGGCGCCGCATGCGCCGCCACGTGCTGCTCGGGCTGGGCCTGGCGATGCTGGTCGCGCTGCTGGTGATGGCCGCGCTGCTGCTGCAGCGCCAGGCACCGGCCACGCCCGGCAGCGGCGTGCTCGAAGACGGCAGCCGCGTGGTCGGCAGCCCGCAGCGCCCGTACCGCCTGATCACCGCCACCGCCGGCTTCGAGACCTATCCCACGCTGTCCCCGGATGGCTCGCAGGTCGCCTACGAGGCCGACAGCAGCGCCCGCCAGGGCAGCGCCATCAAGGTGCAGACCTCCGGCAACGCCCCGGCCCGCCTGCTGACCGACACGCCGCCGGGGTATTCGGACCGCTTCCCCAACTGGTCGCCGAACGGGCGCGACATCGCCTTCGCGCGCTTCGGCCCGGACGCGGCCTGCGAAGTGCTGATCGCCAGCGCCACCGGCGGCGCCGTGCGCCATGTCACCCGCTGCGATGGCACCGAGCTGCTCAGCTTCGACTGGACCCCCGACGGCCGCGGGCTGCTGTTCGGCTCGCTGTCCGGGCAGTACGCGCACCGGGGCATCCGCCGCCTGGATATCGCCAGCGGGCGCTGGACGGCGCTGGATTACGAGGTGGCCACCGACAGCTTCGACTATGCCCCGCGCTATTCGCCGGACGGGCGCTGGATCGTGTTCGTGCGCAATCCGCAGATCGGCGACCTGTGGCGGATGCCGGCCGGGGGCGGCGTGCCCGAACAGCTCACCGACGATTCGGCCGAGATCCGCGGCTGGGCCTGGCGCAGCGACAGCCGCCACATCGTCTTTGGCCGGCGCGTGGACAGCGAGGCACGGCTGTACGAGCTGGACGTGGAGACGCGCACCCTGCGCGATGTCGGCATCGACGACGCGCAGTCCCCGGCGGTGGCACGCAACAGCGAGATGCTGGCCTTCGTGCATCGCAAGGCGCAGTTCGGGCTGTTCCGGGTGCCGCTGGTGCAGGGCCGGCCGGGCGCGCCCGAGCGCCTGTTCCCCTCCAATGGCCGCGACGGCCAGCCGGTGCTGGCGCCCGACGGGCGGCAACTGGTGTTCACCTCCGATCGCTCCGGCAACTACGGGCTGTGGTGGGCCGACCTGGACCGCCCCGAGTCGCTGCGCCCGGTGGAGGGCCTGCGCCCGGAAACCCGCCAGGCGGCCGCCTGGTCCCCGGACAGCACGCGCCTGCTGGTGTCCGGGCGCGACGCGCAGGCCAAGCCGGTCATCTATGAAGTCTCCCCGCGCGATGAGCAGGTGGTGGCGCTCAGCGTGCCGGTGGCCCAGCCATTGCAGGCCTTGTATGCGGCCGACGCCGACCACCTGCTGGTGGTGGACCGCGACCCGCACGAACGCATGCGGCTGTCGCTGTTCGATCGGCGCAGCACGCCATGGCGGTTGCTGGGCAGTATCGACGGGGTGTCCCAGGCGCGCTTCGATCCGTCCACGCAACGGGTGCTGTTCACCCGCCTGTCCGCGGGCGGGCTGTGGTCGGCTGATGCCAGCCTCAGCGCTGGCAGCATCCAGCAGGTCAGCGCCGACAAACCCTCGCGCTGGCGTTACCGCACCTGGGCGGTGGCGGGCAATGGCAGCGTGGACTACCTCTCCACCCGCGCCGACTGCGCCACGGCGCTGTCACGCCTGCGCGCCGGCGTGCCGGACGAATCCTATTGCCTGGATGCCGACCGCCTGAGTGCCGGCAACGGATTCAGCGAGCGCGGCGACGGCACGGCCATGTACGTGGCCCTGGCGGTGGCCGACGGTGCCGACATCGGCGTGATGGCGCTGCCCGACGCACCCGCGCCGGTCTTCTCCACCATCTCCAACGCCTTGTTCCTCAAGGGAAAATAACCTTCGTCTTTCCTTCGTATCGGCCTCGTGTCGAATTCGGATGAATCTCGTGGAACCTTCCTGACCGCGCCGGCCCGATTTGGCAAAACGTTTGCCCAGTAACGGCAAACACGGTGCAGTCATGCGTCAGCTCTCCCTGGCCGATCGCGGTCAATCGCTCTCCCTGGACAAGATCGCCGATGACGGCGCGCTGCCCACCTGCCTGGGCGTGGCCCGGCTCGGCAGCCTGCAGACCGCCGGCACCACCTTCACCGTGTGGATGCAGCTGCGTGGCAGCGCCTGGGTGGAATCCAAGGAAGGCCGCTTCCGCCTGCGCCAGCGCGAGTGGATCGCCTTCGAGAAGGAATCGCGGCCGATGATCCAGGCCGGCCGCGACGGCCTGTGCATCGGCCTGAGCCTCACCCCCGACGCGCTGCGCGCGCTGGGCCAGCTGGAAGACTGCAGCCTGTACGCCGGCCGCGGCAGCATGAGCCGCGGCGAAGTGCGAGTGGCCCTGCGCCTGTGGCGCGATGCGCTGGCCAGCGGCCAGCCGGCCCAGTCGCTGCGCCCGGTGCTGCTGCACCTGGCCTCGTTGCAGCGCGTGCTGGCCAGCGGCGTGCAGCGCTGCCCCGGCCGCTCGCGGGTGCGCAAGCGCCAGGTATTTGGCCGCATGCAGCGCGCGCGCCTGTTCCTGGAAGGCAACAGCCACCGGGTGGTGCGCATCGGCGAGCTGGCCGAGCTGACCAACTTCTCCAGCTGGTACCTGTCCAAGACCTTCCAGAGCCTGTACGAGGAGAGCCCGCAGTCGCTGTCCGCGCGCCTGCGCCTGGAGCGTGCGGCCGACCTGCTGCGCGATACGGACATGATGATCGGCGAAGTCGCCGCGGCCAGCGGGTTTGACAACTGTTGCAGCTTCGCACGGGCCTTCCGCGCCCGTTATGGGCAGTCTGCGTCAGGCTTCCGCGAAACGGTCGGACTGCTGTCGCCAAAGTCGGCAAAGTCTCCGGTGGCTTCACGCAAATAATTCACCGTAACGCAGCCGTAACTTTCCGAGGCGGTTTAACACGCTACTAACGTACCTCGGAGAGATAAATGAATTTTCGTACTTCCGCAGTGCGGCTGGGCCTTCTGCCCGCCGGCATTGCGTTGGCGCTGGCGCCGAGCTTTGCTTCGGCGCAGGAAGCTGCCTCCGGCACCACTGACCTGGACCGTATCTCGGTCACCGGCTCGCGTATCCGCGGCGCCAACATGGAAACGCAGCAGCCGATCCTGACGATGACCCGCGAGACCCTGGAAAAGCAGGGCTTCTCGAGCGTCGCGGACGTGCTGAACAACCTGACCTCGGCCGGCTCGCCGGCCATCTCGCGTTCGGAGTCGCTGGCATCGGGCGAGAACGTGGGCGGCTACTACGTGGACATCCGCAACCTGGGCGCCGAGCGCACCCTGGTGCTGATGAACGGCAAGCGCCTGGGCGCGTCCACCGCGGGCCTGCAGGACCTGAGCCAGATCCCGATGTCGGCCGTCGAGCGCATCGAGATCCTGAAGGACGGCGCGTCCTCGATCTACGGTTCGGACGCCATCGCCGGCGTGGTCAACGTGATCACCCGCAAGAACGTGGACGGCGGCGAAGCCAGCGTCTACGTGGGCCAGTACGGCAACGGCGACGGTGACAGCCAGCAGTACTCGATGACCCTCGGTGCCAAGGGCGAGCGCGGCAGCCTCACCCTGTCCGCCGAATACTCCAAGCAGGATCCGGTGTGGGCCAAGGACCGCTGGTACAGCCGTGACGGCTCGCTGGGTCCGAACTCGACCAGCGAAGACTGGAGCCCGGTGAGCCAGAACGGCAGCTGGTGCAACCCGACCCTGTATGACTGCACCAAGTCCTCGGCCGTGTGGCAGACGCTGAACGCCGGCGGCAACACCGCCAACCTCGGCGATTACCACGAGCTGACCTCCGACGAGTACGCCAACGCCAACCAGCAGATGACCCTGCTGACCGGCGTGAAGCGCAAGTCGGTGTACATCAACGGCACCTACGACTTCACCGATTCGATCAGCCTGAACACCGACCTGCTCTACAACGAGCGTCAGACGTTCCAGCAGATCTCCGGCTACCCGTACCAGTCCAGCGCCAAGGCCATCCAGACCCCGCTGTCCGGTGCCAGCGCGTTCAACCCGCTGAACCAGAGCATCGACTTCCGCCGTCGCCTGTGGGAGGTGCCGCGCACCACCGACAGCCAGCTGAAGACCCTGCGCTTTGCCCCGACCATCAGCGGCTTCTTCGAAGTGGCTGACAAGACCTTCGATTGGGACGTCGGCGCCCTGTGGAACCGCAACGAGTCGATCAAGACCCAGCGCGGCGACATGAGCCTGATCGCGGCCCGGCAGGCCCTGGGCCCGTCCTACATCGATGCCAGCGGCGTTGCCCAGTGCGGCGTGGCAGGCACCCTTGACCCGGCGCTGGCCAACTGCCGTCCGTGGAACCCGCTGCTGCCCTACGGCGCCGCAGGCCAGGGTTCGCTGGCCGACCAGGCCCTGCAGGACTTCCTGTTCCCGACCTTCACCACCCGCGGCATCACCAAGACCAGCAGCTTCACCGCCAACCTGTCCGGGTCCATCGTGACCCTGCCGGCCGGCGACCTGGGCTTTGCCATGGGCGTGGAACACCGCAAGGAAGAAGGCAGCTACGTGCCGGACGCCTTCGCGCAGTCGGGCCAGTCCACCGGCCTGGGCCAGAAGCCGACCCGCGGTGAGTACGATCTGAACGAGGTCTACCTCGAACTGAACGTGCCGATCCTGGCGGACATGGCGTTCGCCAAGGAGCTGACCCTGAACATGGCCAGCCGCTATTCGGACTACAGCAACTTCGGTGGCACCACCAACAGCAAGTTCGGCCTGACCTGGCGTCCGATCGACGAGCTGCTGGTCCGCGGCACCTACGCCCAGGGCTTCCGTGCGCCGACCATCTCCGACCTGTACGGCGGCCTGAGCTCGAGCTTCGAGTCCTACATCGATCCGTGCGGCATCAAGGCCCCGGGCAGCGTTGCCGGCAATGGTCCGTGCACCGCCGCTGGCGTGCCGGCCAACTACGAGCAGATCGGCCAGGGCAACAAGGTGTGCTCCACCCTGCCGTGCCAGTCCGGTGACCAGTTCGTCTCCGGTGCCAACCCGAACCTGAAGCCGGAAACCTCCAAGAGCACGACCGCCGGTCTGGTCTGGAGCCCGCGCTGGGTGCAGGGCCTGGACATCTCGCTGGATTGGTACAAGTACGAAATCAGCGACATGATCATCGCTGACAGCGTCGACCGCATCCTGCGCGACTGCTACGTGCTGGGCAACGCGGCCCGTTGCGACGCCGTGACCCGTGGCAGCGATGGCCACGTCAGCGCGCTGACCTACGGCACCGCCAACCTCGGCAAGATGGAAACCGAAGGCTACGACCTGGGCATCAAGTACCGCCTGCCGGAGCTGGCCATCGGTCAGTTCAGCATCGACTGGCAGACCAGCTACCTGTCCAAGTACGACGAGCAGGGCCAGAACGCCGCCGGCCAGAACATCATGATCGGTCGCGTCGGTGAAGCCGGCCTGTTCCGCGTGCGTTCCAACGTCGGCATCAACTGGGCGATGGGCGACTTCGGTGTCAACTACACCGCGCGCTACTACTCGGGCATGAAGGAAGACTGCATCGACACCGGCGAGTTCTGGTGCAATGCGCCCAACCACATGGCCAACGGCGAGTCCGAACCGCTGCGCAAGACCGGCTCCAACACCTTCCATGACCTGCAGGTCAGCTGGAAGGCACCGTGGGATGCCACCATTGCCGTCGGTGCGAACAACCTGTTCGACCACAAGGGTCCGCTGATGTACTCGGCACCGAACTCGAGCTTCGCCTACTACGGCGGCTTCGATATCGGTCGCTTCCTGTACATGAAGTACACCCAGCGCTTCTGATCCATCGAAGCGGTGTAGCAACACAAGGAGGGCGGGCCGCAAGGTCCGCCCTCTCTGCGTGTGGGGTCAGGGAAATCTGAGTTTGATCCGACGGTGATCGAAGTCACGGTATCGGCGGAATCATCGTTGATACCGTCAATCGTCCAATGACGGACGATTGAGAGCTCGATATGAAAATGACGTTCGCTCAAAAACTCGCCGGTGTCTTCCTCGGCACCCTGGCCGTGGCTGGCAGTGCATCGGCTGGCCTGATCGTCTGCAAGGGCGGCCGCTACTGCGAGCAGCTGCGCATCGAATGCGTCAACTCTGGTGAGTTGCCCGCCGCCTGCGAGCACATGTGGCGCCAGTGCGTGCTGGACGCCTGTCCCCAGCGCTGAAACGACGATGGCGCGCCTCACGGCGCGCCATCCTGGGGCAATGCCTGCGTCGGGCCCGATCAGGCTTCGGCGGCGGCCAGCCCCATCAGGCCATTGGCATGGTCGCGCCATTGCGGCAGCTTCTGCAGCACGCCGGCGCGCTGCAGGTAGTCCTCGTCCACCGGGTCGCCGTTGACCAGCGCCAGCGCCACGTGCACCGCACCGGTCACCCAGAAACTGCGCGTGTTGGACTTCTGCGGCTGCAGGTGGAACGCCACCGCTTCGATGATCGGCATCGGCAGGCCCCACAGGCCCAGCAGGTAGGCACCGGCTTCGGCATGGCCGGGGCGGTCGTCGCCGGGCTCGGCCGGCAGGCGCTCGTTGCGCACGCCCGGCAGCAGCAGGCCGATGTCGGCCAGCAGCGCGGCGGTGGCACCCAGTTCGGCGCTGGAATCGGGCAGCAGCTTGGCCGCCAGCCGCGAGGCCAGCAACGCCCGTTGCTGCAGCGAGTTGCGCTCGGCCCCGGACAGCGGCGGCGCGGAGAACACTTCACTGGCCAGCACCAGGTCGCGCAGCGTGGACAGGCCCAGCCGGGTCACCGCGGTGCGCAGGTCGGAGATGGTCCGGCCGCTGTTGAAGAACGCCGAGTTGGACAGCTGCAGCACCTTGGCCGCGATGGCCGGGTCGGCGGCCACCAGCTTGGAGACGTCGGCGGTGTCGGTGTCGTCGTCGTGTTCCAGCGCCTGGGTCAGGCTCAGGTACAGGTGCGGCGGCGACGGCAGTTTTTCGATGCGGCCGATGGCGCTGCGCAGGCGCGCGCTGTCCAGCAGCTCGCGCAGCTCTTCCAGGCTGGTCAGTGCTTCAAGCAGCACTTCCGGGGCCAGCGGCATCGGCAGGAAACGGTGGGCCACCCCGATCAGGCGGGCCGGCGGCGGGCGGTTGCCCTGGGCCGCTTCCACCAGCGCGATGCGGATCGTCTCCGGACGCAGCGTCCGGATCTGGCCCAGCAGCG
The DNA here is from genome assembly GCF_036662295.1 of Stenotrophomonas sp. GTDB lineage: Bacteria > Pseudomonadota > Gammaproteobacteria > Xanthomonadales > Xanthomonadaceae > Stenotrophomonas. The sequence continues at coordinate 63,021 of NZ_JAVWXA010000001.1, read as the reverse complement.
TGGTGGCGTTGAGATCGGGCAGGGCAGGGCAGGCGATCACCGCATCGATCGGACCGGCGGCGACGATGTTCATGGCCGCCTGGCCATCGGAGGCGGTCAACGGTTGCCACTCTTCCCCAAGATCGGCAATGAAATCCATCAGCTCAGCCGACAGGCTGGCTTGGTCCCCAACAAGCAGAATACGCACGACACAGTCCCCTGGCTGACCACGGTGAAACGCACCGTGGACGGTGTGAAGACGCAATGTACCCAATCTGGCACGAATAGTGATGTGCCGCAGTCAAAAAACGTGATGTTCATCGCTCCAGCGCACCCGCGCCGGAGCGATGTCATTCAGTCTCAGGCGATGTTGCCCAGGTAACGCTGGTGCGCGTCGACCAGGATCTGCTTGGCCTCGGCCGCGCCGCCCCACCCGTCGAGCTTGACCCACTTGCCCTTTTCCAGGTCCTTGTAGTGCTCGAAGAAGTGGCCGATGCGCTCCAGCCAGTGGCTGGACACCTGCTCGATGTCTTCCACGTGGGCGTAACCGCTGAACACCTTGGAGATCGGCACCGCCAGGATCTTCTCGTCGCTGCCGGCTTCATCGCTCATCTTCAGCACGCCGACCGGACGGCAACGCACCACCGAACCGGGCACCAGCGGCAGCGGCAGCACCACCAGCACGTCGGCCGGATCGCCGTCGCCGCACAGGGTGCTCGGCACGTAGCCGTAGTTGCAGGGGTAGCGCATCGGGGTGGACAGGATGCGGTCGACGAAGATCGCGCCGGTTTCCTTGTCCACTTCGTACTTGACCGGCTCGGAATCCTTCGGGATCTCGATGATGACGTTGATTTCTTCCGGCGGGTTCTTGCCGGGCGAGACGAGTTCCAGACCCATGGTGTACTCCGAGAGGGGGGTGTAGGCGGATAGCCCCCCATTTTATGCCTTTGCCGGCCGGCGTGCAGCCGCGACCGGCCCACCGCCCCGCAGGGGCTGGCCCCACGGCCGGGTGCGGCCTTGCCGGATGGGGCTGGGCGCCCGGCCGGGCCAGGCTCGTTCTTCCTTCCATCGGAGTCCGCTCATGTCCCTGCGTTCCCGCCTGCTGTCGAGCCTGCCCGCCCTGCTGCTCCTGCTGCCCGGTACCCCGTTGCGGGCGCAGCCATTCACCGACCTGGTCGACTTTCCCCGCAACGAAGCCAACTGGGACCGCTTCTACGACCTGGAAGCCCACCTGGCCCGCCGCTTCGCCGCGGTCTGCGCCGACACCCTGTGCGAGGGGGAGTACAGCAACCTGCGCGCCCTGCAGCTGCGCTGTTCGGTGGATGCCGCCCGCGCGCAGGTGCAGGCGTGCACCTGGCTGTTCGTCGCCAGCGAACTGGCGGTCGCCGCGGACACCGGGCAGGTGCAGGCCGACAATCGCCGCTGGGCCTGCGCGCTGCCGCTCGGGGCCGGCGTGCCGGTGGAGGCCTTCCATGCGGCGCTGGAAGGCGAGGCGCCGCTGGCGGTCACCCTGCCCGGCGCGCGGACATCGCTCGGCGCGGCGGTCGGCGCGTGCCTGCAGGCGCCACGCCCGCCGGCCACCGCGCACGCCGGCACCGGGCCCTACGTCGATGCCCGCGACTACCCGCGGCCCGGGCTGGGCCAGGCGCCCATGCAGGCCATGGAGCAGGCGCTGGTGCGCGGCTTCGACAACATCTGCGGGGACACCTTCTGCGAAGGCGAGTACTACAACCTGCAGGCCATGCGCCTGCGCTGTTCGGTCCACGTGCCCAGCGGCCGGGCCGGGCAGTGCGTGTGGACCTTCGCCGGCAGCCAGCTGGCGGTGGACACGGCCACGGGCGCGGTCACGGTGGACGCGCGTGACTGGGCCTGCCCGCTGCCGTTGGCCCCGGGCACCGCGTGGCCGCAGCTGCTGGCCACCCTGCAGGGCGCCGAGGCGATCGACACCGTCCTGCCCGGCACCGGCACCACCGTCTATGAGGGGCTGACCGGCTGCCTGTGAGGGGTGGGCGCGGGCGCAAGGAATACAGCGCGCCGGCACCTGGGAAGTGGGCGCCGGCACGGTCGAGCAGGGGCTGTCCTGTCGGCGCATTGGCGCTTCCAGGCCAGTGCCTGTGCGCCGGATATCGCCGCCGAGCGTCGCGCCTGTTTCTGCACGCGGGTGCTCCACGGTGGTGGCCCGGTCAGCAAACCGGCAGGCCAGTGGGCCGTTCGCGGCGGGCTTCAACCTGGACAACCTCATCGGTCGCTACTATCTCGATCCGCTGGCGCTGGGCGTGATGCCCGCACCCGGCCGGATCATGCGGTTGGCCTTGAGCGGCCGCTACCGAGCCACTGCGACAAGGCGGGGGCCGGCAGGGACCGGCCCCTGCCGATGCTTCATGCGCCGGTCTGCGCGGCGACCGCGTCGGCGTGCAGCGCCTCGCCCAATTCGTCCACGATGATCGCCCAGTCCGCATCGGACTTGAGCTGCTCGGCCAGGAACTGGCGCTGGCCGTCATTCCAGTACGGCGCATCGACCAGGGCCACCTCGGTGGGCAGCTGGTGGGCAACGATGAAGGCGGCGATGGCCTGCTCGGAGGCGCCCAGCCCCAGCTGCAGGAACAGGTTGGTCATGCGCGGTTCGGTGGTGATCATCATGGCAGGGCTCCTGCAAAAGGGTGGCCCATTATCCGCGAGGCGACGTGAGGCCGGCATCGCCGGATCGGGGAGGGGGCGCGCACGCCGCCTGGGCATTGCCGTCGCGGCAGATGCGTCATCGGGGAAACCCGCCCACGGCGCTGACCCGGCCGTGGCGAGGAGCGCGTCGGCTCGCGCGTGGAGCGCATCGAACCGGGACGCCAGGCACGCCTTCTGATCGCCACGCGGTGTTGCAGACACTGGCGCCGCCGGCAGAGATTGCCGGCGACCCGGTGGAGGTGATGGTGCCGGTGACATTCTTCATCCGGGCGCGCTGACGCATGGCTTGACGATCGCCCGCCCGGCGACCAGCATCCAGACAGAACGCGGCACGCAAGGCCGCCCCGAGGGAGCTCCGCCGATGCGTCACCATGCTTCGACAACCCTGGCCTGGACCGCCGCAGTCATCGCCGTGGTCGTGGCCCTGCTGTCGCTTGCGCCGTTCGTCGCGGCGATCGTGCTCACCGGCGTGCTGGTACCGGTGCTGGCCTATACCGCCTGGGGCGGTGCGCGCCTGCCCAGTGCGATCGGGCTGGTTGCGTGCGCGGCTGCCTTCGTCGGCAGTCCACTGGACAGGGCGGCGATGTTGGACCTGCTGCTGGCCATGGCGGCGTTTGCGGCCATGGGCGCGGTGGCCGTCGCGCTGTGGTGGGCGCTCAAGCCGCGGCGCACCTGACCGGGCGGCACCGGCCAGGCCTGCACGCCCCGGCGCCGCGCCGGGACGTGCAGCATCACGTTGCTACAGCAGCGGCACCAGCAGCAGTGCCACGATGTTGATGATCTTGATCAACGGGTTGATCGCCGGGCCGGCGGTGTCCTTGTAGGGGTCGCCCACCGTGTCGCCGGTTACCGCGGCCTTGTGCGCCTCGCTGCCCTTGCCGCCGAAGTGGCCGTCCTCGATGTACTTCTTGGCATTGTCCCACGCACCGCCGCCGGTGGTCATCGAGATCGCCACGAACAGCCCGGTGACGATGGTGCCGATCAACAACCCGCCCAGCGCGCGCGGCCCCAGCAGCAGGCCCACCACCACCGGCACGGCCACCGGCAACAGCGAGGGCACGATCATTTCGCGGATCGCCGAGCGGGTCAGCATGTCCACCGCGCGGTCGTACTGCGGCTTGCCGGTGCCCTGCATGATCCCTGGGATCTCGCGGAACTGGCGACGCACCTCTTCCACCACCGCGCCGGCCGCACGCCCGACCGCTTCCATCGCCATCGCGCCGAACAGGTAGGGGATCAGGCCACCGATCAGCAGGCCGATGATCACCGTGTGGTCGGACAGGTCGAAGGCGAACACCTCGCCGGGATGTGCGGCCTGCAGGTTGTGGGTGTAATCGGCGAACAGCACCAGCGCGGCCAGGGCGGCCGAGCCGATCGCATAACCCTTGGTCACCGCCTTGGTGGTGTTGCCCACGGCATCCAGCGGGTCGGTGATGTCGCGGATGTCCGAGGGCAGCTCGGCCATCTCGGCGATGCCGCCGGCGTTGTCGGTGATCGGGCCGTAGGCATCGAGCGCCACGATCATGCCGGCCATGGACAGCATCGCGGTGGCGGCGATGGCGATGCCGTACAGGCCACCGTGGAAGTGGGCCAGCCAGATTGCCGCGCACACCGCGATCACCGGCAGCGCGGTGGACTTCATCGATACGCCCAGGCCGGCGATGATGTTGGTGCCGTGCCCGGTGGTGGACGCCTGCGCCACGTGCTGCACCGGCTTGTACTGGGTGCCGGTGTAGTACTCGGTGATCCACACGATCAGGCCGGTAAGCACCAGGCCGATGAGCGCGCAGACATACAGGTTCATCGCGCCGTGGCTGTTGTCGGGCATCAGCTGCATCGTGATCGGGTAGAAGGCGATCGCCGCCAGCACGCCGGACACGATCACGCCCTTGTACAGCGCGCCCATGATCGAGCCGCCCGGCTTCACCTTGACGAACAGCGCGCCGATGATCGAGGCGATGATCGACACCCCGCCCAGCACCAGCGGGTACAGGATCGCGTTGCGGCCGGCCTCGGCGATCATCAGGCTGCCCAGCAGCATCGTGGCGATCACCGTGACCGCATAGGTCTCGAACAGGTCGGCCGCCATGCCGGCGCAGTCGCCCACGTTGTCGCCCACGTTGTCGGCGATCACCGCCGGGTTGCGCGGGTCGTCCTCGGGGATGCCGGCCTCCACCTTGCCCACCAGGTCGGCGCCCACGTCGGCGCCCTTGGTGAAGATGCCACCGCCGAGCCGGGCGAAGATGGAGATCAGCGACGAGCCGAACGCCAGCCCGACCAGCGCATGCAGCGCGCTGCCGGTATCCAGCCCCATCCGCAGCAGCAGGGCGTAATAGCCGGCAACGCCGAGCAGGCCCAGCCCGACCACCAGCATGCCGGTGATGGCACCGCCGCGGAAGGCCACGTCCATGGCGGCGCTTAGCCCGTTGCGGGCTGCCTCGGCGGTGCGCACGTTGGCGCGCACCGACACGTTCATGCCGATATAGCCGGCCGCGCCGGAGAGCACCGCGCCGATGGCGAAGCCGGTGGCGGTGTACCAGCTGAGGAACACGCCGACCAGCACGAACAGGATGATCCCGGCGATGCCGATGGTGAGGTATTGACGGTTGAGATAGGCGCGCGCGCCTTCCTGGATGGCGGCGGCGATTTCCTGCATGCGGGCATTGCCAGCCGGTTGCCGGAGGATCCAGCGTGCCGACACGATGCCGTAGAGAATCGCGAGGATGGCGCAGAACAGCGCCAGAGAAAGCCCGTAACGTTCCAGCATGTCCCCTCCCGGGTGATGGAATGGCATCCAGGCAACGGACGAACCTCTCCACGCGGGGGCACAACGGGCTGCAACCTTGAACCGACCCGTTCAGACCGTGCCCGGTCTTCAAGCGTGTGGCGGTGTTCAGCAATCCCTGGTGCCCCGAGTATGCGGGCAACACCCGCATACCGGTAGTGCCGGGTACGCGCCATCGCCTTCGCGCTGTCGCCCCATGATTTTCTGCGCAAATCATGGGACCCTCTCATCAGCCTCCATGCCCCCGCCGCTTCGCGGCCGCCCCCTGACTCAGGGGGCTATTGGCGGCCGCGTGCGTTGGGCGTTGATGGCCGGCACGCCTTGCCGCGCCGTTCAGCCACCCGCTGGCAGCCTCGGCCCATCCCCAGCATCCGGAGTCCTCCCATGTCCACCCGCCACCTGCTCTGGCTCGCGCTGCTGCCCGCCGTGTCCGCCTTCGCCGCCGAGACCCCCGAACTGCAGCGCCCGGCCGGTGCACCGCAGGCGGTGGGCGCCACCCACACGCTGCGCCAGATCCCCGAGGCCTGCGCACGCCTGGAAGGCCTGTTCACCGGGCAGGCCGCGCAGCCGTATACGTTCTCGGTGGTCCGCACCAGCGCGCAGTGCCAGCCGCGCGCGCGCTTCGTGGATTTCGCCAAGGCCCAGCCCAGCCAGGCCAAGGGCTGGAAGCTCAACGACGTGATCCGCGTGCCCAACGCCAGCTGCCCCAGCCAGCAGGCGGTGGTGCGGGTGTGGCGCCTGCCGGTGGCGCAGAAGGCCGAACTCGACGGCCAGGGCCAGTCGCGCATCTACCTGGAAGAGGCCAAGCAGCAGGCCGCCGCCGGCAAGATCGCGCAGATCCCGATGTTCGCCGCGCAGATGGCGGTGGAGGGCAAGGCCTGTCCTTGATGGGGTCGGGAAGTGCCTGCGAGCGCCGGCGCTGCTGCGCCAGCCTTGATGCCAACGCCCACGAAAAAGCCCGGACGGCAACGCCGGTCCGGGCTCGGGGGTTACGCGTTGCTGGCCGGGCTCAGTTGCCCTTGCAGTCCTTCAGCCACAGCACGCGACCGATCTGGTCGTAGCGGTCGACCACGCCGACCAGGGTCACCTTTTCGCGCGGGCGCAGCGCCAGCGCGAAGGCCGCCTGGCTCGGGGCGAACGCACAGGTGATGGCCACGCTCTCGAAATCGATGCCGTTGGACGCGCTCGGCAGGTCGAAGCCGGTGTTGTAGGTACCACCGCTCTTGAGCACGCCGTTCACCCGACCGGTGATCGCGTAGATCTTGCCCTGGTAGCGCGGTTCGATCGCCGCCGGGTTGTCCTTGTGCTGGGTGCGCAGCTGGTAGCCGAAATCGCTGGCGCTGATGCTCACCGTGGAGGCCTTCGGTGCCGACGCCGCGAACTGGTCGCCGGCCTTGCCCGACTTCACCTGGGTCAGCATCTTGCACATTTCCGCACGGATCGCATCGGCCTTGGCGAATGCGCCCGGGTTGAGCTTGACCGTCATCGCCACGGTGCCGGTGCGGCCTTCGCTGGTGGCGCTGATGATGATCGGGATGGTCTTGTGCATCGCCGACTGCGGGTCTTCGATCAGCATGGCGCCGTTCTCGGCATCCATGCTCAACACGTCCATGTTGTTGCCCTTGGCGATCACGTTCATCTGGCCGATCGCGCTCTTGACCGTCAGGTCGGGCACGGTCACCGAGGCGGTGTAGGTGGTGCCGGAGAGGGGGTTGCCCTTCTTCTGGAAGCTGCTTTCGCAGGTGTCGGCAAACGCCGGGGCCGCCGCGGCGAGCAGCAGCACGGCAAACAGGGGATTGGGCTTCATCGGTACTGTCCTTGTCATCGTCCGCAGGCGCGGAAGGGTGGATCGCGGTGTGCGACGTCCAGCAAGTCCTGCCGGCTCGGCGCGATTGTAGGGGGCCACCCCGCATGTCGCAAATGGCAATGGCGTGCCGGCGGGCAGGGCGCGATGCCACGGCCCGCCGGCGCGCCCGCGGCTCACGCCTGCCAGGCGGGCAGCTTCTTGCGCACGGCCACGTTCTTGAGCGTCACGTACCGGGGCAGGCCATTGGCACCGTAGGGCAGGGGCGCCTCGCCCTTGATCAGCGGCGACAGGTAGGCCCGCGCCTTGGCGGTGATGCCGAAGCCATCCTTGCGGATGAAGCCGGCCGGCATCTTCTTTTCATGGTTGGCCACCTTGTGCAGCGGCGCCGCCTCGATCTTCCACCGGTAGGGCGCGTCGCTGCCGCGCACGATCACCGGCATCACCGCGTTCTGCCCCTTCAGCGCGAACTGCACCGCCGCCTTGCCCACCGCCTGCGCCTGATCCCAGTCCGTCCTGGAGGCGATATGCCGCGCCGAGCGCTGCAGGTAGTCGGGCAGGGTCCAGTGCACCTTGTACCCCAGCGCGTCCTTGACGCGGCCGGCCAGCTGCGAGGCCACCCCGCCCAGCTGGGTATGCCCGAACGAATCCTTGCCGCCACCGGCATCGGCCACGAAGCGCCCGTCGGCGGTCTGGATGCCTTCGGAGGCCACCACCACGCAATGGCCCACGCGCTCGACCACCTGCTTGACCTTGGCCAGGAAGGCCGCCTCGTCATAGGCGCGCTCGGGCAGCAGGATGATGTGCGGGGCCTCGTCCGGGCCCTCGCCGGCCAATCCGGCCGCCGCTGCCAGCCAGCCGGCGTGGCGGCCCATCGCTTCATACACGAACACCTTGGTGGAGGTCTCGGCCATCGCCGCCACGTCCAGCGCCGCCTCGCGCACCGAGACCGCGGTGTACTTGGCCGCCGAGCCGAAGCCGGGGCAGGTGTCGGTCACCGCCAGGTCGTTGTCGATGGTCTTGGGCACGCCGATGCAGGTCAGGTCGTAGTCGAAGGCCTTGGCCAGCTGGGACACCTTCCACGCCGTATCGGCCGAGTCGTTGCCGCCGTTGTAGAGGAACCAGCGCACGTCATGGGCGGCCAGCACCTCCAGCAGGCGCTCGTACTTGCCCCGGTCGGCCTCGATCGACTTGAGCTTGTAGCGGCACGAGCCGAATGCCCCGCCGGGGGTATGGGCCAGCGCGGCAATGGCCGCCGCCGACTCCTTCGAGGTATCGATCAGCTCCTCGCGCAGCGCGCCCAGGATGCCGTTGCGCGCGGCCAAGACCTTGATTCCCTTGGCCCGGGCGGTGCTGATCACCGCCGAGGCGGTGGCGTTGATCACGGCGGTCACGCCGCCTGACTGGGCGTAGAGCAGGGTACCTTTGGACATCATTTCACCTGGGGGTGGGGGAAGGACATTGCAGAGACATTACCGGTATGGGGTAAAGTGCGCGTATTGCGGTGCAGCGTGATTGTGGACAATCCCGGGGCGCTCGCCCTTCCATTTTCTTACCAAGTTGGAGTCAGGTTGATGCGATTGGTTCTGTTGGGACCGCCCGGTTCGGGCAAGGGGACACAGGCGACGCGCCTGAAGGAACACCTGTCGATTGCGCACATTTCCACCGGCGACCTGCTGCGTGCCGAAGTGGCCGCCGGCACCGAGCTGGGCAAGCAGGCCAAGGCGGTGATGGACGCCGGCAACCTGGTGTCCGACGACATCCTGCTGGGCATGCTCGAATCGCGCCTGGGCCAGGCCGACGTGGCCAACGGCTTCATCCTCGACGGCTACCCGCGCAACGTGGCCCAGGCCAATGCGCTGGACACCCTGCTGGTGAAGATCGGCCAGCCGCTGGATGCGGTGGTGCAGCTGGACGTGCCGACCGAACTGCTGGTCGAGCGCATCGCCGGCCGCGCCGCCGAACAGGGCCGCGCCGACGACAATCCCGAATCGGTGCGCCAGCGCCTGCAGGTCTACAACGACCAGACCGCCCCGGTGGTGGATTTCTACGCCGGTCGCGGCACGCTGGCGCGCGTGGATGGCGTGGGCGAGCTGGACGAGGTGGAAGCGCGCATCCGCGCGGCGATCCACGGCTGAGCCGGTCGCGGCGCTGCTTCGGCAGCGCCGTTGCGGGGCGTCGCGTCGTAAAAACACACACGCCCGGCCCCCGAAGGGGCCAGGCGTGCGGTTTAGGTGCCAGCGGACGAGCTTGCTCAGAGCCCCGCAGCATGAGCCCCCCTGGGGATGGCCTCTTGGGGAGTAGGACCAATGGGGTACTACGGCTGGCCAGCTGAATTGTGTCCGTATTCACATAAGCTGGCTATCGGGGATTCCCTGACACCCCGACATCATCTCCCTACGATCGATAGAGGAATTGTCTGACGACAATGGCCCTCGATGCAGGGGATCGGCGACAATCCAACGCATGAGCAAGATTCACATCCTTGGTATTGCCGGCACCTTCATGGGCGGCGTGGCCGCGTTGGCGCGGGAACTGGGCCATACGGTCCATGGCAGCGATCAGGCGATCTATCCGCCGATGTCCACCCAGCTGGAGCAGCTGGGCATCGCACTGGACCCGGGCTACCGGACCGACAGCGTCGCGCCCGACTGCGACCAGGTGATCGTCGGCAACGCACTGTCGCGCGGCAATCCGGCGGTGGAAGCGGTGCTCGATGCGGGCCAGCGCTACATCTCCGGCGCGCAGTGGCTGTCCGAGCAGGTGCTGCCCGGGCGCGACACGCTGGCCGTGGCCGGCACCCACGGCAAGACCACCACCACCTCCATCCTGACCTGGCTGCTGCAGGCCGCCGGCCGCGAACCGGGCTTCCTGATCGGCGGGGTGGCCGAGGACTTCGGCGTGTCCGCGCGCCTGGGGCAGGGCCGGGCGTTCGTGGTCGAGGCCGACGAATACGACACCGCCTTCTTCGACAAGCGCAGCAAGTTCGTGCACTACCGCCCGCTGGTGGCGATCCTCAACAACCTCGAATACGACCACGCCGACATCTTCCCCGACGTGGCCGCGATCCAGCGCCAGTTCCACCATCTGATCCGCACCGTGCCCGCGCGTGGGCGCCTGATCGTCAACGGCGAGGATGCCTACCTGGCCGAGGTGCTGGCGATGGGCTGCTGGACCCCGGTGGAGCGCTTCGGTTTCGATCCCGCGCTGGAATGGCACGCCGAGCTGGTGCAGGCCGATGGCAGCGTGTTCGTGGTCCATCACCGCGGCGTGCGCGTGGGCGAAGTGCGCTGGCCGCTGCTGGGCCGGCACAACGTGCTCAACGGGCTGGCCGCCCTGGCCGCCGCGCATGCGGTGGGCGTGGACCTGGCCACGGTGATCCCGGCGCTGGCCACCTTCCGCAGCGTCAAGCGCCGCCTGGAAGTGATCGGCCAGGCGCGCGAGGTCACCATCTACGACGACTTCGCCCACCATCCCACCGCCATCCACACCACGCTGCAGGGCCTGCGCGCCAAGGTCGGCCAGGCGCGGATCGTGGTGGCCATGGAGCCGCGCAGCAACTCGATGCGCCTGGGCGCGCATGCCGATGCGCTGGCGCCCTCGCTGGCGCTGGCCGATGCGGTGGTGTTCCTGCACCGGCCGGAGCTGGCCTGGGATGCGGCCGGCGTGATCGCCGCGGTGCGCGGGCAGGCCCATGCCGTGCCCGATACCGATGCATTGCTCGCGCGCCTGGGCGCGATCGCCCAGCCCGGTGACCATGTGGTGTTCATGTCCAACGGCGGCTTCGACGGTGCGCCGCGCCGCTTCCTGGCGCAGCTGCAGGCCCACTGAGCCGGTGGATGCCATGACCGACACCGCCACGCTGCCGTTGTTTCCCCTGCATGCGGTGCTGTTGCCCGGCGCCGCGCTGGGCCTGCGCGTGTTCGAGCGCCGCTACCTGGACATGCTGCGCGAGTGCAGCCGCCAAGACACCTCCTTCGGGGTCTGCCTGATCCTGGACGGCGAGGAAACCGGCGCCCCGGCGGCACCGGCCGCCTACGGCGTGGAGGCGCGGATCGAGGATTTCGACGTGGGTGCCGATGGCGTGCTGATGCTGCGCCTGCGCGGGCAGCGTCGCTTCCACGTGCTGCGCACGCGGGTGCGCGATAACGGCCTGGTGCTGGGCGAGGTGCAGTGGCGCGCGCCGGACCACGATGACGAACTGCGGCCCGAGCATGCGCTGCTGGCCACCGTGCTGGAGCACATCATCGAACAGGCCGGCAGCGCGTTCGCGCCCCGCCATCCGGCGCAACTGGAGCAGGCGGCCTGGGTCGGCTGGCGGCTGGCCGAATTGCTGCCGCTGGAAGAATCCCAGCGCCTGCAACTGCTGCAGCACGACGACCCGCACCAGCGCCTGGACGACCTGCTGGGCTGGATGCCGTAACCGGCCTCGCGCGCGGGCCGCGCGAGGCGGCGATCATTGCGCTGTCGGCGTGCGCACCCGCAGCACCGGCATCTGCGTCTCCGGATGCGTGTCCACCTGCTGCGGCAGGCCATCGAGCGCCTCGCGCACCGCCGACAGCGACGGATCGATGCCACGCATCGGCCGCCACATCCCGATCAGGTGGAAATGCTGCTGGTAGTGCAGCGTCTGCGCGCTGCCCAGCCACAGCGGCTGGTCGCCCGGCTGCAGCCGCGTGGGCGCCGGCCACAGGCGCAGCGCGAAGATCTCCTCCGGCGCGTTGCCCGGGCGCAGCATCAGCAGCGATTCCACGCGCGTATCCAGCGTGGCCGGCAGCACCGGCACCTGCTCGGGCGTGGCCGACTTGTCCAGCATCAGCAGCGCCTGCTCCCAGCCGGCCTGCGGCTGCACGTGCCAGCCCTGGCTTTCCAGGCGCTGTTGCAGCGGCGCCAGCGGCCCGGCCACCTGCACGTCCAGCGGCCAGCGCTGGTCGTCATCGAATTCGTTGCGACGCGAGGGCAGCTGCGTCCATTGGGTCTCCCACCAGGTGATGGCGGCCACGTCCACCGGGGCCGGCTGGGCCGGCTCGAAGCGGGCCAGCTTCAGCGGGATGTTGCGCGGGGCGTACCACAGCGCCGCCAAGGTGAAGGTGCCGTAGAACAGCCAGGCCACCGGCTTGACCCAGAACGAGCGGTTGAAGCGGCGGCGGTAGGCGATGCCCAGCACCAGCAGCCAGAAGATGCCGAACAGCATCCCGCCGACCACATCGCTCAGCCAGTGCGCGCCCAGGTACAGGCGCGCGAACCCGATCAGGCTGACCACGATGCCCGACAGCAGGTAGGGCCACACGCGGGTGCGGCCCGGCAGCTCGCGTGCGATCAGCACCGCGAAGAAGCCGAAGATGATGGTGGCCATGGTCACCGACACCGACGGGAAGCCGAAGCCGCTGCTGGCATCGGGCGGGCGCACCACGTGCACGGTGGCGCCCAGCAGCTTGCACAGCGCCAGGCCGAAGGCCAGCGCGGCCAGCCAGTGGGTGGCCGCCATCCAGCGCCGGCGCCAGACCAGGTAGGCCATGCCCACCGCCGTGGCGGGCAGCAATACCTGCCAGGCACCCAGCGAGGCCAGCGCGGCCATCGGGTAGTCGGCCAGCGGGTTGCGCAGGGCCAGCATCGCATCGTGCACGGCCAGGTCCAGGCGCAGCGGCTCGCCATGCGCCACCACCGCCATCAACAGCGCAAACCAGCACCAGCCCAGCAACAGCAGCATCAAGGCCAGCATCGCCAGCGGCACCGACTCGCGCCGCTGCGGATCGAACACCGAGACCGAGTAGCGGCCCAGCGTGGGATGGCGCTGCGACCAGCGCAGCAGCGTGGCCAGCCAGCTGTCCATGCGCGAGGCCGACCAGCGATAGCTGTAGAGCACGATCGCCCACACCGCGCCCATCAGCACGGCCACCAGGCCCAGCACCATCACCAGGCGCCCAGCCACCGCGGCCACCGCGTCATAGGCTTCGCCCAGCACCCAGCCCGGCGCCAGGAACAGCACCGCCCAGGACAGGCTGGCGATGCCGCTGGCCTGGAAATACCGCGACAGCGGCATCTTCATCATGCCGGCGATGGCGGGCACGAACGGGCGGATCGCGCCCACGTAGCGCGCCACCAGGATGCTCTTGAATGCATTGCGGCGGAACATCGTCTCGCCACGGTCCAGCAACTGCGGGTATTTGCTGAACGGCCAGAAGCCACGCAGGCGGTCGCCCCAACGCCGCCCGACCCAATAGCTGATGCCGTCACCGGCAAACGCGCCCAGAGCCGCGCACGCCACCGCATAGGGGCCGGAGATCTGGCCCAAGCCGATGAACACGCCCACGGCGAACAGCAGCGGCAACGCCGGCACGATCGCGCCCAGCACGATGACCGCATCGCAGAAGGCAATGAGGAAGATGACCGCACCGGCAAGCACGGGGTGAGCTGAGATCCACGCAAGCGTGGCATCGATCCATGACGAGTCCATCGCCCGATTATAGGGGTGTGAAGGTGACTGCCTGCCCGCCAAAGGAAGCCAACGTGCGTCAACAACGGTGAATGCACGCGATCGCGCCCCTAGAATGAGCCGATGAAACCCGCGCCCGATCCCGCCCCGCATGCCCTCAAGGCCGATAGCTTCGGCCGCATCCTGCTGATCGAGCAGGACGGCCAGCGCTTTGTCCGCCGTGACCTGGAGGCAACGCCGTGGTGGCTGCGCCTGCCGGCGTGGTGGCTGGCCCGGCGCGAGGCCCGCGCGCTGGCGCACCTGGACGGCATGGCCGATACCCCGGCGCTGCTGGCCTGGAACGGGCGCTGGCTGGATCGCAGCTTCATGGCCGGCGATGCGATGTACCAGCGCCCGCCACGCGGCGACCTGGCCTATTTCCGCGCCGCGCGCCGCCTGCTGCAGCGGGTGCACCGGCACGGCATCGCGCACAACGACCTGGCCAAGGAAGCCAACTGGCTGGTCCGCGAGGACGGGTCGCCGGCGTTGATCGATTTCCAGCTGGCGGTGATCGGCAACCCGCGCTCGCGTTGGATGCGCCTGCTGGCGCGCGAAGACCTGCGCCACCTGCTCAAGCACAAGCGCATGTATTGCCGCGACCGGCTCACCCCGGTGGAAATACGCCTGCTCAAGCGCACCTCATGGGTGCGCGATCTGTGGTTCCGTACCGGCAAGCCGGTCTACCGCTTCGTCACCCGCAGGATCCTGCACTGGGAAGACAACGAAGGGCAGGGGCCCAAGCCGTGAGCCAGCCGCCGATGGTGGTCGTGCCGGTGGATGCCGGCAACGTGCTGCATGCGCAGCGGCCCGGGGCCGACTTCGTGCATGCCTGCCAGGCGGCCGTGCCGCGCGCGGGCCGCTCGGCGTTGCAGGCCTACCGGGACATGGCCGCCACCGTGCCGGCCTGGTTCGACGGGCTGATGGCCGTGCGCAACCGCGGCATGCGCCTGCTGGGCATGAAGCACCTGGGCTCGCTGCGCGCGGTGCCCGACGCGCCCGATCCACGCCCCGGCGACCGGCTGGGCATCTTCACCGTGCAGCAGTGCACGCCCGATGCGATCGTGCTGGAAGACGACGATCGCCACCTGCATGTGCAGGTGGCGCTGCAATGGCGGGGCGACTGGCTGGAGATCGCCACCGTGGTGCACACCCACAATGCCTTCGGCCGGCTGTACATGCTACCGGTGGCGCCGATCCATCGGTGGATCGTGCCGCGCCTGCTGCGTCGGCAGGTGCAGCGCTACCGTCCCGGTTGAGCCGGCCCGGCCTGCATTACGGCACCACCTGCTGCCCGATGAAGTGCCGCTTGGCATCGAAGTCGTAGCCGATCTGCAGCTGCCCCGCCTCGGCGCAGGCGTGGCAGTCGCGCAGCGGCGTGCGGTAGAGCAGGCGCACGCCGCCGTCGGGCAGCGGCGCGGTGCCGGCGGCCTGCGCCGGGGCGAACGGGATCGCCTGCGGATGGGTCTTCAACAGTGCCTGCATGGCCGGGTCGGCCCGCAGCGTGTCGGTCCACTGCACCGTGTCCACGTCGATGCGCTTGCCGCCGGCATCGACCAGGCGCGTGCCTTCGTTGGTGTTGGCGCGGAACGGGTAGGTGACCGTCGCCACGCCGATGCCGTCGTGTTCATGCCAGGCGGTGACGAAGGCCAGGTCGCCGTCGGTGGAAAGCTGCTGGGCGGCGGCCACCGCATCGGCGCTGGCACCGCCGGCCTGCATTGCGGTGGTCAGGCACTTGGGCGTGGCCGCCTCCGCGCCCTGGCGGCAGGCGTTGAGATCCCCGCTCCAGACCACCGCCTTGCTCCAGCGCAGCGTGCCGTTGGCAGGTTTGGCGGTGGCGGTGGCGGCATGGGGCGCGGCAGGTTCGGACGCGGCGCCGGCCGGTTCGGCCGGGTCGCCCTGGCAGGCGGTGGTGATCAGCAGCAGGCCCAGGGCGGGCAACACACAACGGGAACGGCGCATGGCAGCAACCTCGCAGCGGTAACCGGGAGGCCACTATCGTCACGGGGCGGTGAAATCCATGTGGGCGCGGCATACTGGCCGGATCGACGAATACGCAGGAGCAACCGACGTGGCCAGTCTGCAAGGCAAGACCCTTTTCATCACCGGCGGCTCGCGCGGCATCGGCCTGGCCATCGCCCTGCGCGCGGCGCGCGATGGCGCCAACGTGGCGATCGCGGCCAAGTCGGCGGTGCCCAACCCGAAGCTGCCGGGCACCATCCACAGTGCGGTGGAGGCGGTGACGGCGGTGGGCGGCCAGGGCCTGGCGCTGAAGTGCGACATCCGCGAAGAGGACCAGGTGCGCGCGGCGGTGGCCGCCACGGTGGACACCTTCGGCGGCATCGACATCCTGGTCAACAACGCCAGCGCGATCTGGCTGCGCGGCACGCTGGACACGCCGATGAAGCGGTTCGACCTGATGCAGCAGGTCAACGCGCGCGGCAGCTTCCTGTGCGCGCAGGCCTGCCTGCCGCACCTGCTGCAGGCGCCCAACCCGCACATCCTCACCCTGGCCCCGCCGCCCAGCCTGGACCCCAAGTGGTGGGGACCGCACACCGGTTACACCCTGGCCAAGATGGGCATGAGCCTGGTCACCCTGGGCCTGGCCGCCGAGTTCGGGCCGCAGGGCGTGGCGGTCAACGCGCTGTGGCCGCGCACCATCATCGCCACCGATGCGATCAACATGATTCCCGGCGTGGACGCGGCCGCCTGCCGTACCCCGCAGATCCTGGCCGATGCCGCCCACGCGGTGCTCACCCGCGAGGCGGCCGGTTTCAGCGGGCAGTTCCTGATCGATGACGAGGTGCTGGCCCAGGCCGGGGTGACCGACCTGGACGGCTACGCGGTGGACCCCTCGCGCGCGCTGCTGCCGGACCTGTTCCTGGAGTGACCCGTACACGCCCCTGCTAGACTTGCGCTCTCTGGAAACGTTTACAACATGGAGAGGTAGATGAAGCAGGTGGTATCTGCGGCCGTGCTGGCCGCTGCAATCGGGCTGGCGCTCAGCGCGTGTGGTGGCGGTGACAAGGCCCCCACGGCGGCAAAGGAAGCGGCGGGCAGCGCCGCGCCGGACAACATGGAGGCGCAGCAGGCGCTGACCGCCAAGCTCAACGACTACATCGACTGTTACAACAGCATGGACGCGGACCTGCACCGGGGCATCACCGTTTACACCCGTTGGATCGACGACGTGGAGGCGGGGCCGACCGGCAAGGAAGGCGACGGCTACGGTCCCGCGCAGGTGGACGCCTACCGGCTGAAGAAGTGCGATGAAGCGATCACCCGCGCGCAGGCGGCCAAGCCCGCGCTGCCCGCCCTGGATGGTGCGGCCAAGGATTACCTGGCGCAGTTGCATGCGCTGGCACCGCTGGCCGAAGCGGCCTACAGCTACTACAACCGCGACGATTTCGAGGACGATGGCTTCGCCCGTGGCAAGCAGATGCACGCCCCGCTGATGGCGGCGCTGCAGGCATTCACCGCGTCCAGCGAGCGCTTCAGCGATGCGCTGGAAGCGCAGAACGACGAGGCCCAGCGCGCGCAGCTTGCCGCACTGGAAAAGGCCGATGGGCGCACCATGGAGTTCTACCGCCTGTCCATGATGCTGGAAGCCAAGGCGCTGGTGGATTTCATGAGCGAAGACACCTTCGACGTGGCCGCCGGTGCCGAGCGGATCGCCGCCTTCAATGCGATTTCCGACGAAGCGCACGCCAAGGTGAAGCCGGAAGCGAACAGCACCGGGTGGTCCACCTTCGAGATGTCCGCCGAGCAGTTCCGCCGCGAGAGCAAGGAACGGCTGGCGCGGGTGCGTGACAAAAAGCCGTATTCCAAGCTTGAAAAGGGCTGGATGGACCACCCCACGCTGGCACCCGGCGGCTCGCCGCTGAAACTGATGAACGCCTACAACGACCTGGTCCAGCGCGGCAACCGGCTGTAATGAGGGCGCCGGGTGCCGTTGGCGGCACCCGGCGCGTAGACCGCCCCGCTACTGGTTGAACACCGCCGGCAAGGCGTGCCCGCAGCGTCGGCAGTGGCGGGCGTCCGGTTCGTGCCCTTCCAGGCCGCAGTGCAGGCAGCCGCGCGCATCGCGGCGGGCGGCCAGGTCGGCATCGCGCATGGTGCTGGCCAGTTCGGCGGTGTAGATGCCGGTGGGCACGGCGATGATGCTGTAGCCGATCAGGATCAGCACCGAGGTCACGAAGCGGCCCAGCACGGTCTGCGGCACGATGTCGCCGAAGCCGACCGTGGCCATGGTCACCACCGCCCAGTACATGCTGCTGGGGATGCTGGTGAAGCCGTGGTTGGGGCCCTCGATCACGTACATCAGGGTGCCGGCGATGATCGTGATGGTGACCACCGTGAACAGGAACAGCAGGATCTTGCGCCGGCTGCGCCACAACGATTCCATCAGTACGCCGCTTTCTTCGATGTAGCGGGTCAGCTTGAGGATGCGGAAGACCCGCAGGATGCGCAGCGCGCGCACCACCAGCAGGCTCTGCGCGCCGGGGATGAACAGGGACAGGTAGGTGGGCAGGATCGAGGCCAGGTCGATGATGCCCCAGATGCTGAACGCGTAGCGCAGCGGCCGCCGCACCACCACCAGGCGCAGCAGGTACTCGGCGGTGAACAGCACCGTGAAGCCCCATTCGAGCACGTACAGCCAACTGGCATGGGCCAGGTGGAAGCGCTGCACGCTGTCGAACATCACCACCAGCACGCTGGCGATGATGGCGTAGACCAGCAGCAGGTCGAAATTGCGCGAGGGCCGGGTGTCGTGGCGGTAGATGATGTCGAACCAGGTCCGGCGCCAGCCGGTCTCGGTGGCGGGGTTCAGCTGGGGGGCGGTGAGCGGTCGCATGGGCTGCATTGTGCCCCACCGGCCCAAGGCGCGAGAATGGCACTTTCCCGCCAAGCCCCGACTGCCATGACCGCCGCTGCCACCGATCCGCTGTTGTCCCTGTCGCATTACTACCTGCCGGTCTACAAACCGCGCCAGGTGGTGCTTGAGCGCGGCCAGGGCGCCCGCGTCTGGGACAACCAGGGCCGCGAGTTCATCGACCTGGCCGCCGGCATCGCCGTGTGCGGGCTGGGCCACAACGACCCGGACCTGACTGCGGCGCTGATCGAGCAGGCCGGCAAGCTGTGGCACACCAGCAACGTGTTCTACAGCGAGCCGCCGCTGCGCCTGGCAGAGGAGCTGGTCACCGGGTCGCGTTTCGCCGAGCGGGTGTTCCTGTGCAACTCCGGCGCCGAAGCCAACGAAGTGGCGATCAAGCTGGTGCGCAAGTGGGCCGCCTCGCAGGGCCGCCCGGCCCACCAGCGGGTGATCGTCACCTTCCGCGGCAGCTTCCACGGCCGCACCCTGGCCGCGGTGACCGCCACCGCCCAGCCCAAGTACCAGGAAGGCTACGAGCCGCTGCCCGGCGGCTTCCGCTACGTGGACTTCAACGATGAGGTCCAGCTGGAAACGGCGATGGCCGCCGGCGACGTGGCCGCGGTGATGCTCGAGCCGATCCAGGGCGAGGGCGGGGTGATGCCGGCCAAGCCGGGCTTCATGCAGCGCATCCGCGAGCTGTGCGACCAGCACGGCGCGCTGATGGTGCTGGACGAGATCCAGGTGGGCATGGGCCGCACCGGCACCCTGTTCGCGCATTGGCAGGACGGGATCAAGCCGGACATCGTGACCCTGGCCAAGGCCCTGGGCGGCGGCTTCCCGATCGGGGCGATGCTGGCCGGCCCGAAGGTGGCCGAAGTGATGCAGTTCGGCGCGCACGGCACCACCTTCGGCGGCAACCCGCTGGCGGCGGCGGTGGCGCGCGTGGCGCTGCGCAAGCTGTCCTCGCCGGACATCGGCCACAACGTGGCCCGCCAGTCGCAGGCCCTGCGCGATGGACTGGGCCGGATCAACGACGAGTTCAAGGTCTTCAGCCAGGTGCGTGGACGTGGCCTGATGCTGGGCGCGGTGCTGGACAAGGATTTCGCCGGCCAGGCCGGGGCCATCCTCGACCATGCCGCCGAGCACGGCCTGCTGACCCTGCAGGCCGGCCCGGACGTGCTGCGCTTCGTGCCCTCGTTGAACATCACCGACGAAGAAATCGCCGAAGGCCTCAAGCGCCTGCGCGCGGCCGTGCAGTCGTTCATCGCCGCGCGATGACCGCGGGCCAGGTGGAGCCGACAGTGGGTCGGCTGCGCTTGCGTTCGCCCAGCAACGCCTGGCGCTACGCCAGGCGGTAGCGCTTCAGCACCTTGCCGAGGCTGCGGCTGTCGGTCGCCGTCTCCGCGTGCAGCCCCGCCTGTCGCGCACCGCGCACGTTGGTGAACAGGTCATCGATGAACAGCGTGCGGCCGGGCCGCGCGTCCAGCAGCGCCATGGCCTGCACGAACACCGCCGGATCCGGCTTGCGCCCACCCAACGCACCGCTGCACAGGATGCGCCCGTGCAAGGCCGGGGCCAGGGCCGGCAGGATGCGCGGGAGGGTGTCGGCCATCAGCGCACCGTTGTTGGTCAGTACCGCGATCGGGAGGCGGCGGGCGACCTGCGCGATGCGCTCGACCACCCCGGCCTGCGGCGTGGAGGCCGCGATGCGGGCCGCCTGCCACTGCGCCACGCTCACCGTGCTGCCCAATGCATCGCCCAGTTGCTGCAGATAGAGCGTGCTGTCCAGGCCGGCGTCGTGCTGCTGTTCCAGGCCGCTGTCGTACAAGGCGGCGTGCACCTGCGCGTCGCTGCAGCCGGTGCTGGCGGCCAGGTGGCGCACGCGCAGGGGCCGCGAATAGCGCACCAGCACCCCATCGACATCCAGCAGCAGGCCATCCACGGCAGGGGTCATCACGCACGCTCATCGGTCCAATGCCCGACGGTACCGCAGCCGCAGGCACCGTGCGACATCGCGTCGCAGGCCGCGCACCCGCGTGGCCTCTAGAATCGCGGGCAGTGTTCGATGGAGATTGCCGTGAAACTGCTTGTTCCCGTGTTGCTTGCCGGCCTGGTGCTGGCCCCGGCCGCGCACGCCCGCGTATGCGCGGTCAGCATCGACAGCACCGACCAGATGACCTTCAGCCAGAAGGAGATCAAGGTCGGCGCGGACTGCAGCCAGGTCACGCTGACCCTGCGCCACACCGGCAAGCTGGCCGCCACCGCGATGGGCCACAACTGGGTGCTCACCCGCAGCGCCGATTACGCGCCCGTGGCGATGGCGGGCATGCGCATGACGCTGGCCGACAGCTACCTGCCCAAGGCCGATGCCCGCGTGCTCGCACACACCACGGTGATCGGCGGTGGCCAGACCACGCGCGTGACCTTCGCCACCGCCAAGCTCACCAAGGGCGGCGACTACACTTTCTTCTGCTCGTTCCCCGGCCACTTCGCGATGATGAAGGGCCGTTTCATCTTCGGCTGACCGCTATCGGCGGACCGCCGCATCGCGGCAATGGCGTGCGTCACCGCGCCTCAACAATCGGCGCACGTCACCGCACCGGTAGAGCCACCCCATGGGTGGCTGCACGCAACGCCTGATCGGAGGGGCAGCCACCCATGGGGTGGCTCTACCCCCAGGATCGCAGCGATTCATCAGGCCGGTATCGCCATTCCACAATCGGCGCACGCCCCGCGCCTCCACCATCGGCGCAGGTCGCCGCGCCGGTAGCCACCCCATGGGTGGCTGCACGTAACACCTGATCGGGAGGCAGCCACCCATGGGGTGGCTCTACCCCCCAAAATCGCGGCGATTCATCAGGCCGGTATCGCCATTCCACAATCAGCGCATGATCGCGGCGATGCTCAGCCCTTGACCACCTTGAACGCCTCGCGGGCGGCTTCCAGGGTGGCCTCGATCACGCTGTCATCGTGGGCGCTGGACATGAAGCCGGCTTCGTACGCCGACGGCGCCAGGAACACGCCGCGCTCCAGCATCGCGTGGAAGAAGGTGTTGAACGCGGCGATGTCGCACGAGGTCGCCTGCGCGTAGGTTTCCACCTGTTGATCGGTGAAGAACAAGCCGAACATGCCGCCCACCTGGGTGGTGGTCACCGCCACGCCCGCGGCCGCCGCGGCCGCTTCCAGCCCGGCGCACAGGCGCGCGGTGGCCGCGGCAAGGCGATCGTGGAAGCCGGGTTCCTGCACCAGTTCCAGCATGGCCAGGCCGGCGGCCATCGCCACGGGGTTGCCGCTGAGGGTGCCGGCCTGGTAGATCGGCCCGGCCGGGGCGATCTGCGACATCAGGTCGGCGCGGCCGCCATAGGCGCCCACCGGCATGCCGCCGCCGATGATCTTGCCGAAGGTGGTCAGGTCCGGGGTGATGCCGTAGTGCGCCTGCGCGCCGCCGAGTGCGACCCGGAAGCCGGTCATCACTTCATCGAAGATCAGCAGCGCCCCGTACTGGGTGCACAGCGCACGCAGGTGCTGCAGGTAGCCGGCGCGCGGCGGGATGCAGTTGGCGTTGCCGACCACCGGTTCGATGATCAGCCCGGCGATGTGCTCGCCCTGCTCGGCGAACAAGGCGGTGGCCGCCTCGACATCGTTGTAGGGCAGGGTCAGGGTGAGCTCGCTCAGGCCGGCCGGCACGCCCGGCGAGGTGGGCACGCCCAGGGTCAGCATGCCGCTGCCGGCCTTGACCAGGAACGAGTCGCCATGGCCGTGGTAGCAGCCCTCGAACTTGACGATGCGGTTGCGCCCGGTGGCGCCGCGCGCCAGGCGGATGGCCGACAGCGTGGCCTCGGTGCCGGAGTTGACCATGCGCACCATCTCGCACGAGGGGATCAACCGGGTGAGGGTTTCGGCCATCACCACTTCGGCCTGGCACGGCGCGCCGAAGGACAGGCCGTTGTTGATCGCGTGCTTGACCGCCTGGCGCACGGCCGGGTGGTTGTGGCCGACGATCATCGGGCCCCACGAGCCCACGTAGTCGATGTAGCGGTTGCCATCGACGTCGTACAGGTAGGCGCCGTCGGCGCGCTCGACGAAGAACGGCTCGCCGCCCACCGACTTGAACGCGCGCACCGGCGAATTGACGCCGCCGGGAAGCAGCTTGCGGGCACGGCTGAACAGGGCGTGGGACTGGTCGTGGTTCATGGGGTTTCCTGGGGCTTACGCGAACTGGGCGAGGAAGGCGTGCTGGGTGGCTACCGGATCGGCGGCGGCGAACACGCTGCTGACCACGGCCACCAGATCGGCGCCGGCGGCAATGAGGGGACCGACATTGTCCGGGGTCAGCCCGCCGATCGCCACCCGCGGCACGCCCAGTGCGGCGCTTTGCCGCAGCAGGTCGGTGTGGGCGCGGCTGGTGGTGACCTTGGTGGTGGTGGGGAAGAAGGCCCCGAAGGCCACGTAACTGGCACCGGCGGCGACGGCGCGCTCGGCATTGGCGAACTGGTCATAGCAGGAGGCCCCGATGATCGCCTGCGGGCCGAGCAGGGCGCGCGCGGCGCCGATGTCGCCGTCGGTGCCGCCCAGGTGCACGCCAGCCGCCCCCACCAGGCGGGCCAGGGCCGGGTCGTCGTTGATGATCAGCGGCACGCCGCAGGAGGCGCACAGGGCCTGCAGGGCGGTGGCCTGGGCTCGTTGCAGGGCGGCATCGGCGGCCTTGTTGCGGTACTGCAGCCAGGTGGCGCCGGCGGCCAGCAGCGGCGCGGTGCGCGCCAGCAGGCGGGCGGTGTCGGCCTCGTCGGGGGTGATCAGGTACACACCGCGCGCGGCGGGCGTGGAAGCGGGAGCAGGAGTCATCGGTGGCTACCGGTAGTACGACGGGAGTGGGACAATGGCCTTCGCCAGTTCTTGTCCAGCCGTGATTATCCAATGACCGATGCCACCGCCACCACCTTCCGCACCTGGATGTGCGTTGTCTGCGGCTTCCTGTACCGGGAAGTGGACGGCCTGCCCGAGGAGGGCATCGCGCCGGGCACGCGCTGGGAAGACATCCCCGACACCTGGACGTGCCCGGACTGCGGCGTGACCAAGGACGATTTCGAGATGGTCGAGGTCGATTGACGCGTGTCGCGTGACGCACGACCCACGGTCGTGCGGTACATCGGCGCGGGAGGTGGAGGTCTCGACCTCGGGTCGATGTGTCGCCGTCAGTGCAGACGCGGCAGGCGCCCGCTCATCTCCACCAGCTTTTCGCGGACCCAATGGGCGTCGGTGGCCTGCGCGTTGCGCTGCAGGTACAGGGCCAGGTCGCTGCGCGCGCCGGCCTGGTAATCCAGGTGCAGGTAGGCCATGCCACGATCGCGCAGGGCGTCGTCCTGTTCGGGGGCCAGCTTGAGCAGGCGGTCGGCACTGCGCGCGGCCCGGTCCCACTCGCCGCGCTCCACGTACACCCCATGCAGGTTGCGCAGCATGCGCATCAGGATCGCGCGCGCCGGGGCGGCATCCAGGATCTGCGCCAGCACGTGGTCGTCCGGGGTTTCACCGCCCAGGTGCGCACGCGCACGCTCGCGCAGTTCTTCCACGTCCAGGGGGCGCCCGCCGTTGAACGGGTCCATCACCAGCATGCCGTCATCCACCGGCAGCCGCACCAGGAAATGGCCGGGGAAGGACACCCCGTCCAGCGGAATGCCCAGGCGCCGGGCGACTTCCATCTGCACCAGCGCCAGCGAGATCGGGTTGCCCAGGCGGCGTTCGAACACCTGGTTGAGGTAGCTGTTGCGCGGGTCGTAATACTCGCCGTGGTCGCCGCCGTAGCCCAGTTCGTCGAACAGGTGGCGGTTGACCGCGGCGATCTTCAGCGGCCAGTGCTCGATGGTGTCCACCTCGGTGCGCAGGTGGTCGGCATGGCTCTGCAGGACCGCGTCGTAGACGGTCGGATCCAGGTCGGGGTATTCGTCGCGGGCGATCAGCAACGCGGTGGGCAACAGCGGCAGCGCGTCATCGTCCAGCTCGGCCAGCGAATCCCACGTCGGCAATGTGATCAGCCCCTGCATGGCTACAGACTGGCGTCAAACGCAGCCGGTTTCAAGCAGCCCGGCGTGAAAAACACCGGGCACCGGGGCGGGGCTCACTTCGCGTCGGCGATGCCCGGGCCGAAGATGATCTGGGTGCCATCCTGCAGGCCCAGCTTCTCGGCCTGGCCGGCGTTGAGTTCGAGCACGTAGCGGGCGGGGCCGCTGCTGGGGTACGGCGGGCAACGATCGCCGGCCGAGCACGGCGGCACGTCGCGCTGCTGGCTGACCAGGCGGCGCTCGGCATCGAAGTACAGGATGTCCAGTGCGATCTTGGTGTTCTTCATCCAGTACGCCTGCAGTTCCTCGCGCTCATGCAGGAACAGCATGCCGTGGTCGGCGGGCATCTGGTCGCGGAACATCAGCCCGCGGGCGCGGCTGGCGTCATCCACGGCCAGCTCCACCTGGTAGCGGGCACCGCCCAGTTCCACCCAGTGGCGGGCGCCGCTGCTGGCGCAGCCGGTGAGGGTCATCAGGAGCAGCAGCGACAGCAGGCGGATCAACGACATCGGGTCTACCTCGAAGTGGGAGAGGCCGACCCACCAAGGCCGGCCATGGAATCAGAAGACCTGCGGCGGTTGCCCGCCCACGATCACCACATCGGCCGGGCGCCGCGCGAACAGGCCCACGCAGACCACGCCGGGCAGCTGGTTGAGCTCGCGCTCGAGGGCGACCGGGTCGGTGATCTGCAGGTGGTGGATGTCCAGGATCGCGTTGCCGTTGTCGGTGACCACCCCTTCGCGCCACGCCGGCTGGCCGCCGGTCATGTCCATGATGCGGCGGGCCACCAGGCTGCGCGCCATCGGGATCACTTCCACCGGCAACGGGAAGCGGCCCAGCACCGGCACCTGCTTGCTCGGGTCGACGATGCACACGAAGCGCTCGCTGGCCTCGGCGATGATCTTCTCGCGGGTGAGCGCGGCGCCACCGCCCTTGATCAGGCACTTTTTGCCATCGCACTCGTCGGCGCCGTCCACGTACAGCGACAGGTTGCCGGTGTGGTTGAGTTCCATCACCTCGATGCCGTGCGCGCGCAGGCGCGCGGTGCTCTGCTCGGAGCTGGACACGGTGGCCTTGATGCGGTGCTGGATACGGGCCAGGCCGTCGATGAAGTAGGCAACGGTGGACCCGGTGCCGACGCCGACGATCATGCCGTCTTCGACGTATTCCAGGGCTTTTTCGGCAGCCAGGCGCTTGGCTTCGGACATGGCGGGGACTCTTGGAAGAAAGGGGGGATCAGGGTTTTTCGAGTGACAGCAGCGTTTTCCACTGCGCAGCGGTCACCGGCAGGATGGACAGCCGGTTGCCGCGCGCGATGAGCGGGAAGCCCTCGCCCAGCGCATCGGCATGCAGCTTGATCTCATCCAGGGAAATGGTGTGGCGCAGCTTGCGCTCGAAGGCCACGTCCACCAGTACCCAGCGGGGTTCCTCGCGGGTGGCCTTGGGGTCGTGGTAGTCCGATTTGGGGTCGAACTGGGTATCGTCCGGGTAGGCCTCGCTGGCCACGGTGGCGATCCCGACGATGCCGGGCACCTTGGTGTTGGAGTGGTAGAACAGCACCCCGTCGCCGACCTTCATGCCATCGCGCATGAAATTGCGCGCCTGGTAGTTGCGCACCCCGTTCCAGGGCTCGCGGCCCACGCGCTGCAGATCGTCGATGGAAAAGGCGTCCGGTTCGGACTTCATCAGCCAGTAGCGCTTGCGTGCGGTCATGCGTCTTTTCTGTCGCGGTAGTCTTTCATTGCGGTAGGTGCCGACCGTTTGCCGGTACACAAACGAGGGTGGAACTGTCGGTGCAGATCGCATCCACCGCGACATCCCAGGGCTGTACCGGCAGGTCATCGACCTGCTGCACCGAGAAGCCGACCCCGACCAGCCACGGCGGGGCCGGGCGCTGGTGGCGGAATGCGAAGCTGCGATCATACCAGCCGCCTCCCATGCCCAGGCGCCTGCCGAGTGCGTCGAAACCGACCAGGGGCGCGACCACCAGCGCCATCTGCTCCGGGGCCAGGGTGTGCTCGGCGGCCACGTCTGGTTCGGGGATGCCATAGCGGTTCTGGGTGAGCGGCTGGCCGGGCCGCCAGGCGGCAAAACGGAGGGTGTCCCCGGCCAGGATCGGCAGGCAATAGTGCAGGGCGGGCGGCAGTTGCATCTGCCAGCGGTGGAGGGCAATTTCCCCGTCCATGGCCCAGTAGCCGGCGACGAAACCGCTGGCGGGGGCGAACGGGAGCTGGAGCAGGCGGTGGGCCAGTTGCTCGGCCGCGGCGAGGCGCTGGGCGGCGGGGATGTCTCGGCGGCGTTGGCGCAACTGCTGGCGCAGTGCGGAGCGCGGGTCGGTCATGCCTGGGTCCGGGGCGTGGTGCGGGCGCGGATAAAACAAGAGCGACGCCCGAGGGGACGTCGCTCTTGCCGGAATACTGCATTCTCCGCGGTGACGATGCGTGCGAAACGACCTTGAACCCGGGGTTCAAGTGGGTACGCTGGGGTTCCTTCGGGCTTCCCGCTACAAGGCGGACTTGCACTCCCGGCGCCGTCGCGCACCCGTGGTCGTAATTAAGGGACAAGGCGAATGTTTGCACACGCCGTCGTTCACAGCAGAGAACGCGTGGCCATTATAGCCAAGCGCGCGCGGAGGGATAGGCCGTTCGTCGGTCGGATTGCAGGTGAATTCAGATCGATGAAGGCCATGCGATGGGCTTGTGCAATGGATGCTTGGCATCAGGCGTGGTCGCGCAGTGCGGTGCGAGGGCCTGTCTTCGATGGGGGCCGACGCGCGCGTCCGGGGCCCCGTGGCGGGCGGGAGACCCTTGTGCAATGGTCCCCCGGCTGCCGGCGCAGCCACCTCCTTTATTTTGCCAAGTATCTCCCGCCCGCCACGGGGCTTGGCTTGCGGTGGCGTGAGGGCACTTCTCTTGTTGCCCTGGGTGCTGGGGTGAGCGGATCGGGTGCCTGCTGGGGCACCAGCGCGGATGCCGGCGTTTGTTCTGCACGGGGCCGCAGGCAGCAGGGCTTTGCCCACCTCTCCGCAGACCGAGCCGTTTCGGGGCCGACAGGCCCGTGGGCAAAAAAAATGGGGAGGTCGCCGCCCGCCGCCCGGGGACATTTTCGCCCAAGGCCAGGCGGCCCCCCACCGGCCCCCCCCCGCGCGTATCACCTGGAAGAAGTCACAGCTCCCGCTTCGGCTTCGGCTTCGGCGTCAGCCCAGCCTCAGGCGCCGTCGATCGCCCGGTCCAGCCGCCGGTTCAGGTCGGCCAGCGTCTGCTGCAGGGTCACGGCCTGGCGTGCGTGTTCATCGCGCAGCTGCTGCAGCTCATGGGCCAGGTTGAGCGCCGCCAGCACCGCCACCCGGTCCACCGCGGCCATCCGGTTGCTGCCCCGGATCTCGCGCATCTTCGCGTCCAGCAGGCGGGCGGCGGCAGTGAGGCTTTCGCGTTCCTCCTGGCCCACGCCCACCGTGTACTCACGGTCCAGGATGCGGACACTCACCGGTTCGGTCTGGCTCATGTGTGCTGTTCCAGGGACTTGAGGCGGGTGATCATCGCTTCGACCCGCGAGCGGGCCTGCTCGTTCTTGGCCAGCAGCTGCGAGCGCTCGGCCACCAGCTGTTCCTGCTGGTGGCGCAGGCTGCGGTTTTCCTCGGCCAGGCGCTGGTTGCGTTCCAGCAACGCCTCCACCCGGGCGGCGAAGGCCTGCAATTGGGTGATGGCGTCTGAGGGTTCCATGTCCGGCACGATAGGCAAGGGCGGTGGAGGCGGTCAAGCGAATAATCACGGGGCCTGCGGGGCCAGCGCCCGGGGCAGCGGCAACGCCGGCGGCAACCCGACGCGGACAGTCGGATTGCTACACTGTGGCGCTGCCGGATCCTGCCTGAGCCGGGCCTGGCGTCTTTTCCCGATCGAGCCCCAAGATGACCGAACTACCGAGTGTCAATGACGTGAACCTGGCCAGCCAGGCATTGGGCCTGGGCGCCAATGCCGCTGAACTGCATGGTGGCCTGTGTGGCTGGCTCTCGGCCGGCGGTGCGCCGGTGCGCGAATGGCCGGCGCGGGTGCTGGCCGATGACAACCTGCCGCTGCCGGCCGAGGATGACGCGCTGTCGCGCCTGCTGCAGGCCAGCGTGGCCCAGCTGGAAGACCGCGACTTCGCCTTCGAGCTGCTCCTCAGCGATGCCACCGATACCGCCGCGCAGGCCGATGCCCTGTTCACCTGGGCGCGTGCTTTCCTGGGCGGCTTCGGGCTGGGCGCGGGCGGCCGTCGTCCCACCCTGTCCGAAGAGGGCGAGGAAGCGCTGAACGACCTGGCCAAGCTGGCCCAGGCCTCCAGCGAGGATTTTGAAAGCGGCAACGACGACGATGACGATGCGCTGGCCGAAATCGAGGAGTTCATCCGCGTGGCGGTGCTGTTGCTGCATGGCGACTGCGTGATGGCCGCGCGCCATCGGCAGCGCCTGAACTGAGATGGATATCCGGCAGCTGACCGGCATCGCCGCCGCTGAATACCGCCGCCGTCGCCAGCAGTTGATGGAGATGGCCGGCGACGACGCCATCCTGGTGCTGCCGGCCGCCGCCGAGCGGGTGCGCAGCCTGGATACCCACTTTCCGTTCCGCCAGGATTCGGATTTCTGGTACCTGAGCGGCTTCCCCGAACCGGAGGCGGTGCTGGTGCTGATCCCGGGGCGTCGGCATGGTGAGGTCATCCTGTTCTGTCGCGAGCGCGACGCCGATCGCGAAGCCTGGGACGGTGCGCGCGCGGGCCAGGAAGGGGCGGTCGCGCAGTACGGCATGGACGATGCCTACCCGATCGACGACCTGGACGACATCCTGCCCGGCCTGCTGGAAGGGCGCTCGCGGGTGTATTACCACTTCGGTCGCGATGCCGAGTTCGATCTCAAGCTGATCGGCTGGGTCAACTGCGTGCGCTCGCAGGTGCGCCACGGCGCGCAGCCGCCGCATGAGTTCCTCGAGCTGGGCCACCTGCTGCACGAGCAGCGGCTGTTCAAGTCCAGCGCCGAGGTGGCGTTGATGCAGCGCGCCGCGGACATCAGCGTGCAGGCGCACCGCGCGGCGATGCGGGTGGCCCGACCGGGCATCCACGAGTACGAACTGCAGGCCGACCTGGAGCGCGAGTTCCGCGCCAACGATGCGTGTGCGGCCTATTCGAGCATCGTCGGAACCGGGGCCAACGGCTGCATCCTGCATTACCGCGACAACAGCGCGCGCACGCGCGATGGCGAACTGGTGCTGATCGATGCCGGTGCGGAGTATCGCGGCTATGCCAGCGATATCACCCGTACGTTCCCGGTCAACGGCCGCTTCACTGTCGAGCAGCGTGCGTTGCACGACCTGGTCGGGGCCGCGCAGGCCGCGGCGCTGGCCGAAGCCCGGCCGGGCAACTCTTATGAGGCCGGCCACCTGGCGGCGGTGCAGACGCTCACCGACGGGCTGCTGCGGCTCGGGCTGCTCAAGGGCAGCCTGGAGGAGAACATCGCCGAAGGCCACTACCAGCGTTTCTACCGGCACAAGACCGGGCATTGGCTGGGCCTGGACGTGCACGACGTGGGCGACTACCGCCTCGCCGGCGACTCGCGCATGCTCGAGCCGGGCATGGTGTTCACCATCGAGCCGGGCCTGTATGTCGCCGCCGACGACCGCAGCGTGGAAGCACGCTGGCGCGGCATCGGCATCCGCACCGAGGACGACGTGCTGATCACCGAAGACGGCCACCGCGTGTTGACCGCGGCGCTGGCGCGCAGTGCCGACGAGATCGAAGAAGCGATGGCGGCGCGCTGAGCGCTCGTCGCGCGGAATGCGGGTGGGGCGTTCGGGGTTGCACGGGTCCGGGACGCGGAATGCGGGGTAGAGCCACCCCATGGGTGGCTGCCCTTCGCGCGGGGTTTGGGTCCACGCACACCCGCACCGACGGGTCATTTGAGGTTACGTGCAGCCACCCACCCGGTGCGTCGGCGGCCGTCAATCGGCGGCGGCGAAGGCCGGACGGGTGAGGTTGTCGGCGTCGCCGTCGGTGCACAGCACTTCGTCTTCGATGCGGATGCCGCCGTAGGGGCGGAAGAAGTCCACGCGGTTCCAGTCCACGCTGGCGCCGTGACCGGCCTGCTTCACTTCGTCCAGCAGCATGTCGATGAAGTACACGCCCGGTTCGATGGTGACCACCATGCCCGGCGCGAGCGTGCGGGTGAGGCGCAGGTACGGGTGGCCTTCGGGCCGCTCGATGCGGCCGCCGCGGTCGCTGGCGGCGAAGCCGGCCACGTCGTGCACCTGTAGGCCGATCAGGTGGCCCAGGCCATGCGGGAAAAAGGCGGCGCTGACGCCGGTGGCCAGGGCCGTTTCCGGCGATACCTTGAGCACGCCGAAGTCCTTCAGGATGCCCATCAGCGACAGGTGCGCATCCACGTGCAGCTGCTTGTAGTCCACCCCGGCGCGCACGCCGGCGGCCATCTGCTGCTGGGCCGTGTCCACGGCCTCGATCATCGCCTGGAATTCGTCATGGCCGCTGGCGGCATAGGTGCGGGTGATGTCGCTGGCGTAGCCGCAGGCACTGGCACCGGCATCGATCAGGAAGCTGCGCAGCGGGGTCGGCGCGCGCCGGCCCAGGTCGGTGTAGTGCAGCACCGCGGCATGTTCGTTCAGGCCGATGATGTTGCCGTAGGGCAGCTCGTTGGCGTCCTGGCCGACCGCGCTGCAGTAGGCCATGTGGATCTCGAACTCGCTGGCCCCGGCGCGGAAGGCCGCTTCGGCAGCGCGGTGGCCGCGCACGCCCAGGCGCTGGGCCTGGCGCATCAGCGCGATTTCGTAGGGCGTCTTGCAGCCGCGCTGCCAGTCCAGGTAGTCCAGCACCGGCGCCGGGTTGTTGGGGACGAACGCGCCCAGCGTGCTCTGCGGCTCGCCCAGGATCGCGCAGCGCGCCGGGTCCTTGGGCAGCAGCGCCAGCGCCTGTTCCGGACTGCGGATGATCTGCACATCCACGTGCTCCACCCACCAGCCGTTGGGCGCATCGGGCACCACGTGCCAGTAGTCGAAGGGCTGGAAGAAAATCAGCGTGGGGCGCTGGCCGGGGGTATGGACCAGCCAGCTGTTGGGCAGCTTGGTCAGCGGCAGCCAGGCCTTGAAGTTCGGGTTGACCGCATAGGGATAATCGCGGTCGTCGAAGACCTGGTAGTGCTGGGTGCCGCTGGGAATCACCAGGTGGTCGAAGCCGCCGCGCGCCAGCGCTTCGTCGGCACGCTGGGAAAGCACGCTGACGTGGTGGGAATACAGGGCGCCGAGGTCAGGCTGGTTCATCGCGGAGGCTCGCTGGACAGTGCGGAATGCAGCCCCTGATTCTGCCGCAATCAGCCACGTCGCGCTGTGCCGGAACCGGCACTCACACCGCCGAAGTTTCCTGTGCGATCCACTCGCGCAGGCGCTCGCGGTGTTCGCGGCTGAGGGTGAGGAAACGGAAGCCCACCCACGACTGGCCGGGCGCGTGGGTCTGCTCGCTCCACAGCAGGTGGGCGCCCACGTCCAGCGCCAGCGGCTGGCCGTGCGGCCCGGGAATGGCGAACTGCAGCTGGTACAGCGCGTCGTCGTGCATCGGCACCGACGCCAGCATCAGCATGCCGGTCTCGGACACGTTGCCCAGGCGGCCGATGATGCTCTCGGCCAGCATGTCGGTGACCGGGACCAGTTCGGCCACCTGGCGGCGCGGCGCGCGGCGGGTATCGGTGTCGGTGCTCACGACGCGCTCTCCACGGTGGGGCCGGTGCCGGCCAACGAGCGCAGCGTGCGCAGGGTGGCCTGCCAGGCGCGGTCGATCAGGCGGCTCTTGTCTTCACTCACGATGCGGACCTGGCCGTGGGCCATCAGCCGGGCCAGCGCGTCCAGCGAGTGTTCGCCCACCTTCTGGCCACGCGGATTGACGAACAGCGCGTTGTCGGTGACCAGGCTGTACCAGGACAGGCGCTGGCGACGCAGGTCGCCCTGCTGGTTGGTGGTGAACTCGAACCAGGTACCGAACGGCAGCGTGCGCAGCTGCCGGTAGCAGTCTTCCTCGGCCATGCTGCGCGCCAGTGGCGCGACCTTGCGGGCCTCGTTGCCGTCGGCCTGTTCGCCCAGGCGGGTGCGGGCGCGGATCCGGGCGGTCAGTTCGGTGCGCGAACTGCTGTCGTCCTCGCCGCCCGGGGTGGACAGGCGGCGTGCGATCGCCGCGGCTTCGTCCTGGTGGTAGCCGACCTGCGTCAGCGCGGTCTCCACCTGGCTGCCCAGCTCGGCATCGCTCGGCGCGCTGCCCGGGGCCTGGCAGGTGACGTCGGCGATGCGCGCGGTTTCCTGCTCGCGTTGCTGCCACTGTTCGGATTCTTCGCCGTGGCGCAGCAGGGTGAGGGTGAGCACGTCCGACCAGGCCTGCTTGAGCAGGGACTGCACGAAGCGCGGCGGCTCGGCGCGCGCGCAGAGCTGTTCGATGCTGGCACCGGCCTGCTGCTTGGCCGCCTCCAGGCGCTCCTTGCCGCGGGCCGCCTCGACGTGGCGGCGCTCGGCCAGTTCGGCCTTGTGCGCCAGCGCGCGGAAATGCTGCTGGACCTCGTCGTTGGCGGTCTCGAACACCGCCGCATCGCCGTCGTAGTCGTTGACCACCTGGTCGTCCCCGCGGCCGAGCTTCTGCACCAGCTGCGGGTCCACGTCTTCCTCGCCGAGCCAGTTGGCCCCGGCTTCGGCGACGGCGTTGAGCAGTTCACGCGCCGGGTGCTGGTCGCGCACGAAGAACGCCGGGTCGGACAGCGCCGCGCGCGCCACCGGCACCTGCAGCCGTGCCAGCAGGTCGGCGGCGACCGCATCGGGCCGGACTTCGCGCTGGATCTGCCCGTACAGCATGTCCAGCAGGTCGAAGGTGTCGTTGTCCTTCACCGTCAGCGCGGCCTGCGGGCCGTGGTCGGCGCGCATCTGCGCCAGCAGGGCGTTGTGCAGGTCGGCCATGCTGCGCCGGGCGCTGCCGCTGCCCACGCTCTGGGCCTGCAGTTTGGCCAGAGTGGCATGCACCGCCTCGCTGGCCACGGCGACCGGCGCCGGGGCGGCAGGGGGTGCGCTCGCCGGGGCGGTGCCGGCGGCCGCCGGATCGGGGGCCGATGCCACGCCGGGCTGGCCGCTGACCGCGGGCGTGCTGGGGATGCCACCGGCGCTGGCGTGGCGGGCCGCGCCCAGCAGCTGGTGCAGCGCCGACATGGCCGGGGCGGACAGGTCCTGCGGTGCGCCCGCCGCGGCGTCGGTCGTGCCTGCGGTCCCGGCGCTGGCGGCGGCCGCCGGGTGGGCAGCGGCCGTCGCGGTGGCCTCGGCGTTGGCGGCGCGCAGCGAGGCGGGCAGGTCGCCCATCGCCTCGCTGGTCATCGCCGCCCAGCTGCCGCCCTGGGCCGAACCGCTCCAGCCGGTCAGCGGGCGCGTCACCTTGCCGCCTTCACGCGGGGCAGCATTGCGCTCGGGGCCGGTGACGATGCGCCGGGTGGTGGCCGACCGCGCCAGGTAAGGGGTGTAGACCAGGCCGGGCAGGATGCCTTCGTGGCCGAGCAGGATGTTGGCGCGCTCCAGCAGTTCGCCCAGCCGGTCGATCAGCTGGCGGTCGAACACCCGGTACAGCGCCAGCTGGGTTTCCAGCCCCAGCTCGAACCGCTCGCCGAGGCCGCGCACGATCCGGCACAGCACCTGCGGGCCGAACGGCATGTCCTCCACGTCGAACTCGGGGCCGGCGGCCAACACGCCAAAGCGCTGGCCCAGCAGCTGCAACGCGCTGGCCGAACGCTGCGATTCGCGGCGGATGATGTCCACCAGCACGATGTCGCGGTCGATGTCGGTGTCGGCCACCAGGGTGAGGGTGGTGGCGGTCATCGCCGCCTGGCTGGGCGCGGGCACATGGCGCACGCGCGGCTGGCGCAGGTTGGCCAGGGTGTCGCCCAGCGCGTCCAGGAAGCGCGGCGCGAACTGGGCGTTGATCTCGTGCAGGCGCCGGGTCTGGGCGTAGATGTCGGCCTGGATCTGGCTGTTGCGGGCGCGCTCGGCATCGCGGAACAGCTCGCGCTCCAGCTCCACGATGGTGAGCTTGAGCGGGGTGGCCAGGGTCTGCGCGGCCAGCCCGTGCAGGGCCGCCAGCAGGCGGCGCACGCGCGGCGGCGCGGCCACGTTGGCGAAACGGGCCGGGTCGACGTGGGACGTTGAAGGTGCGGACGCAGACATCCGTTGTAGTTCCGGCTCCCCTGAGAGCACAGAATCTAACGTTTTCGCCTTGCCGCCGCCAGAAGGAATCCCCCGACAGCCGCCGGGGCAGGCGATCGGCGGCCGCGGGGAACGGCGCGGCTGCGCCGGGGTCGGCGCCAGCGGCGAACCGGTTTACGGGAGGAAGAGTTCCACCACGTCGTTGGTGAAGCGCCGGCCCAGCTCGGTGGGGCGGGCATGCTTGCCGTCCAGGGTCATCCAGCCGCGCTGGATCGCCGCCTGCAGCGGCACCTGGATCCGGGCGCGGTCCAGCCCGGTGCGCGATTCGAAGTCGTCCAGGGCGAACCCTTCGTGCAGGCGCAGCAGGTTGAGCATGTATTCGAAGGGCAGGCGCTGCGCATCGATCACATCATCCCCGCCGATCCCCGCCGGCGTGCCGGCGGCGTCCATGAAGGCCTGCGGGTGCTTGTGCTTCCAGCGGCGCAGCACGTGCTGCTCGGCGCCACTGCTGATCTTGCCGTGCGCACCCGCGCCGATCCCCAGGTAATCGCCGAAGCGCCAGTAGTTGAGGTTGTGCGCACTCTGCCGGCCCGGCCTGGCGTAGGCGCTGACCTCGTACTGCGCATAGCCGGCCTCGGCCAGCAGCGCCTGGCAGTGCTCCTGGATGTCCCACGCCGAATCCTCGTCGGGGATGCCCTGTGGCGGGCGCGCGAAGAACACCGTGTTCGGCTCCAGGGTGAGCTGGTAGTGCGACATGTGAGTGGGCTGCAGCGCGAAGGCGCGTTCCAGGTCGTGCTCGGCCTGGGCCAGGGTCTGCTGCGGCAGCGCGTACATCAGGTCGATGTTGAAGTTGTCGTACCCCGCGTCCTGGGCCAGCTTCACCGCGCGCTCGGCCTCGCCACTGTCGTGGATGCGGCCCAGGCGCTTGAGCGCCTCGTCGTTGAAGGTCTGGATGCCGAAGCTGATCCGGTTCACGCCGGCGGCGCGGTAGCGGTCGAAGCGGCCATGCTCGGCGGTGCCCGGGTTGGTTTCCAGGGTCACCTCCAGGTTCGGCGCGAAGCGCAGGCGCGCCGAGGCGGCCTGCAGGAAGCGGTCGATCGCCTCGGGCGGGAACAGGCTCGGCGTGCCCCCGCCGAAGAACACGCTGCTGACCACCCGGCCCCAGACCAGCGGCAGGTCCTGGTCCAGGTCGCGGATCAGCGCATCGATGTAGGCCTCGAACGGCAGTTCGCCCTTGGCCGCGTGCGAGTTGAAATCACAGTACGGGCATTTGCGCACGCACCACGGCAGGTGCACGTACAGCGACAACGGCGGCGGCACCAGCCGCGGCGCGTGGTCGTGGTCGCCGTCGCAGTGTTCGCCGGGCAGGTGGTCGCAATGGTCGTGGGGCTGAGGCATGGGATTCACGTGTAGTGCCGGCCGCTGGCCGGCGCTGCAGACATCATCAGGAGCGGCATCACAGCAACGCAGGCAGCTTCTGCTTGAGCAGCTGCAGGGCCAGCGCGCGATGGCTGATGGCGTTCTTCTGCGCCGGGTCCATTTCCGCGGCGGTCAGGCCCAGCGTCGGATCCAGGAACACCGGGTTGTAGCCGAAGCCGTTGCTGCCGCGGCGTTCGTCCAGGATCACCCCTTCCCAGCTGCCTTCGCAGATCAGCGGCTGCGGATCGTTGGCGTGGCGCAGCAGCACGATCACCGCGTAGAAGCGTGCACGGCGGCGCTCGGCCGGCACCCCGCGCAGCGCGTCCAGCAGCTTGGTGTTGTTGGCCGCATCGTCGGTGGGGCTGCCTGCATAGCGCGCGCTGTACAGGCCGGGCGCGCCGTCGAGCGCATCCACGATCAGGCCCGAGTCGTCGGCCAGCGCCGGCAGGCCGGTGCTGGCGCAGGCGTGGCGGGCCTTGATCAACGCGTTCTCGACGAAGGTCAGGCCGGTTTCCGGCACGTCGCTGACGCCCAGTTCCCCCTGCGCCACGATCTGCAGCGGCATCTCGCCCAGCATGGCCTGCAGTTCCTTCAGCTTGCCGGCGTTGCCGCTGGCCAGGACCAGTTTCATCATTTCGGCTCCAGCAGGTCCCAGGTATTGCCGTACAGGTCGCGGAACACCGCCACCGTGGCATAGACCTCCTCGCGCGGCGCTTCGAGGAAGTCCACGCCGCGCGCCACCATGGCCGCGTGGTCGCGGTGGAAATCGTCGGTGTTCAGGAAGAAGCCGACCCGGCCGCCGGTCTGGTTGCCGATCCGGCTGCGCTGCTCCTCGTTGCTGGCGCGCGCCAGCAGCAACGCGGCGGCATTGCCGTCGCTCGGGCCCACCACCACCCAGCGCTTGTCGCCCTGGTCGATGTCCTGCAGCAGGGCGAAGCCGAGCTTGCCGGTGTACCAGGCAATCGCCTCGTCGTAGTCGGCCACCACCAAGGTGGTCAGGGCGATGCGGCGGTTCATGCCGAGGCCAGCGCGGCCTGCTGGGCCGCGAACAGGTCCTTGATGCCCTTCTCGGCCAGCACCAGCAGCGCATCCAGCTCGTCGCGGCGGAAGGCATGGCCTTCGGCGGTGCCCTGCAGCTCGATGAAGCCGCCGCCATCGTTCATGACCACGTTCATGTCGGTATCGCAGTCGCTGTCTTCGGCGTAGTCCAGGTCCAGCACCGGCGTGCCGCGATAGACGCCTACCGACACCGCCGCGACCGCGCCGAAGATCGGGTTGCGCTTGATGTCGCCGCGCTTGATCAGGAAGTTCACCGCATCCACCAGGGCCACGTAGGCGCCGGTGATGGCCGCGGTGCGGGTGCCGCCATCGGCCTGCAGCACGTCGCAGTCCAGGGTGATGGTGCGCTCGCCCAGGGCGCCACGGTCGATGCAGGCGCGCAGGGTGCGGCCGATCAGGCGCTGGATTTCCAGGGTGCGGCCGCCCTGCTTGCCACGCGCGGCCTCGCGGTCGTTGCGGGTATGGGTGGAGCGGGGCAGCATGCCGTACTCGGCGGTGACCCAGCCCTCGCCCTTGCCGCGCAGGAAGCCCGGCACGCGGTTTTCCACGCTGGCGGTGCACAGCACGCGGGTCTCGCCGAAGCTGACCAGCACCGAACCCTCGGCGTGACGGGTGAAGGCGCGCTCGATGCGCACCTGGCGCAGCTGGTCGGCCTGGCGGCCGCTGGGACGGGGATCGGACATGCTTGGCTTCCGGTAAGTCAGGGGATGCAGGGCCGCGCCCGGACCGGAGACCGGCAGGCGAGGAGGCTCTGAGAAGACCGCTAGGGTACCATTTGCACTTTGAGAGCACCGGAAACCCGCATGATTCGAAGCATGACCGCCTATGCCAACGGCGAGCGCGCCACCCGCTGGGGCACGCTGGCCTGTGAGCTGCGCTCGGTCAACCACCGGTTCCTGGAGGTGGGCGTGCGCCTGCCCGACGAACTGCGTGCGCTGGAGCCGCAGCTGCGCGAGCGCGTCGCCGCGCGCTGCAGCCGCGGCAAGATCGACCTGGTCATGCGCCTGCGCGCCCCGGAGGTCACCGGCGCGCTGGTGGTCAACGATGCACTGCTGGGCCAGCTGGGCGAGCTGGCCACCCGGCTGGCCGGCGGCTTCCCGAACCTGCAGGTGAGCTTCACCGAATTGCTGCAGGTGCCCGGCGTGATGCAGGGCGAGGCCGTCGATGCGGCCGCCCTGCATGCCGAGGCGCTGGCCCTGCTGGACAGCACCCTGGACGGCTTCGTGGCCGCGCGCGAGCGTGAAGGCGACAAGCTGGCCAGCGCCATCCAGGAACGCGTGGACGGCGTGGAGCGCATCGCCGCCGAGGTCACCACCCTGATCCCGCTGATCCGCGAAGGCCAGCGCACCAAGCTGGCCGCGCGCCTGGCCGACCTGCCGCACCCGGTCGACCCCGGCCGTGCCGAGCAGGAACTGGTGATGTGGCTGCAGAAACTGGACGTGGATGAGGAGCTGGACCGCCTCGGCAGCCACATCGTGGAGATCCGCCGGGTGTTCAGGCAGCGCGAGCCGGTCGGCCGCCGCCTGGACTTCCTGCTGCAGGAGTTCAACCGCGAAGCCAACACGCTGGGCTCCAAGTCGGTGGACAGCCGCACCTCCAACGCCGCCGTCGAGCTGAAGGTGCTGATCGACCAGATCCGCGAACAGGTGCAGAACATCGAATGAGCAGCCAGCCCACGCCCGCCGGCGCGCCTGCGCGCGGCACGCTGTACATCGTGGCCGCGCCCTCCGGGGCCGGCAAGAGCAGCATCGTCAACGCCACCCTGGCCCGCGACCCGCAGATCGCGCTGTCGATCTCCTTCACCTCGCGCGCCACGCGCCCGGGCGAGGTGGATGGCGAGCACTACCACTTCGTGAGCGCCGAGGCGTTCGAGGCGATGATCGCCGCCGGCGACTTCTTCGAACATGCCTGGGTGCACGGCGACTGGAAGGGCACCGCCCGCCAGTCGGTGGAGCCGCAGCTGGCCGCCGGCCAGGACGTGCTGCTGGAGATCGACTGGCAGGGCGCCCAGCAGGTGCGCCAGCTGGTGCCGGGTACGGTCACCGTGTTCATCCTGCCGCCCTCGCGCCAGGCCCTGCAGGACCGCATGCGCAAGCGCGGGCAGGACAGCGAGACGGTGATCGCCCAGCGGCTGGCCGCCGCGCGCGAGGAAATGCTGCACTTCAACGACTTCGACTATGTGATCGTCAACGAGGTGTTCGAGACCGCCGTGGACGAGCTGTGTGCCATCTTCACGGCCAGCCGGCTGCGCCGGGAGGCCCAGAAGGTCCGCCATGCCGGCCTGATTCACGCCCTGCTGACCCAGGAATCGGCCCCAACTGACTGATTCACAAGGGCGTGCTAACCGGTTGGCTTGATTTTGTCCAGCCCTGGCCGGTACAATCCGTCCCCTTTCCCTCATTCGATTGAGCAGCCGTCACTGGTTGCCGGGA
The DNA here is from genome assembly GCF_036662295.1 of Stenotrophomonas sp. GTDB lineage: Bacteria > Pseudomonadota > Gammaproteobacteria > Xanthomonadales > Xanthomonadaceae > Stenotrophomonas. The sequence continues at coordinate 23,264 of NZ_JAVWXA010000001.1, read as the reverse complement.
GCCCGCATGGCCCGCATCACCGTAGAAGATTGTCTGGAAGTCGTGAACAACCGTTTCGAACTGGTCATGATGGCGTCCAAGCGCGCCCGTCAGCTGGCCAATGGCGTCCAGGCCACCCTGGACAACAGCGAAACCGAAGACAAGCCGACCGTGCTGGCGCTGCGCGAAATTGCCGCCCGCAAGATCGACAACGCCCTGATCGACGAAGTCGAGAAGGCCGAGCGCGAGCGTGCCGAGCGTGAAGCACTGGAATGGGCCGCTGCCGAAGTCGTCGCCGACGAAGACATGTCCAAGAACGACGACTGATCGCCCGCGATCGTGCGTTGTTGCCCGAACAGCCCGCCCTTGGCGGGCTGTTCTGCATTCAGGTGTTTGCCGTTATCCCGCTGCTGGAATAGTCTTCCAGCATGAACCCAGGCCCCACTGCCAAGGTCGCCTCGCCCCCCGGCGCGGCCGTACCCGACTATGTCCTCCAGCTTGAGCGCGCAGCGCATTACCTGCCGCCCGAGCAACTGCCGTTGCTGCGCCGTGCCTGGGAAGTGGGTGCCTCGGCGCACGCCGGCCAGACGCGCAAGTCCGGCGAGCCCTACATCACTCATCCGGTCGCGGTGGCCCAGGTGCTGGCCGAGCTGGGCCTGGACGTGGAAGCGTTGATCGCCGCGATCCTGCACGACACCATCGAAGACACCCCGCTGACCCGCGAGGAGCTGGCCGCCGAGTTCGGCGAAGCGGTGGCCGAACTGGTCGACGGCGTGACCAAGCTGGACAAGCTGAAATTCCGCGACCGCCAGGAAGCGGCCGCCGAGAGCTTCCGCAAGATGCTGCTGGCGATGTCGCGCGACCTGCGCGTGATCATGATCAAGCTGGCCGACCGCCTGCACAACATGCGCACCCTCGGCGCGCAGAGCCGCGAGGCGCGTGGCCGCATCGCGCGCGAAACGCTGGAAATCTACGCGCCCATCGCCCAGCGCCTGGGCATGAGCCTGGTCAAGAGCGAGCTGCAGAACCTGGGCTTCAAGGCGCTCTACCCGTGGCGCCACGCCATCCTGGAAAAACACATCCGCAGCCAGCCGGTGGTCCGCCGCGAGGCGATGGCGCAGGTGGAAGTGCAGCTGTCCCAGCGGCTGGCCAAGGAAGGGCTGGAACACCGCCTGGTGAGCCGCATCAAGACCCCGTGGAGCATCTACAACAAGATGCACGACGAGAACAAATCCTTCGACCAGGTGATGGATGTGTTCGGCTTCCGCCTGGTCGTGCGCAGCGTGCCCAACGCCTACCACGCGCTGGGCGCTGTGCACGCCGCCTTCAAGCCGCTGGACGGGCGCTTCCGCGATTTCATCGCCATCCCCAAGGCCAACGGTTACCAGTCGCTGCACACGGTGCTGTTCGGACCGTATGGCTCGCCGATCGAAGTGCAGATCCGCACCGAGGAAATGGACCTCATCGCCGAGCGCGGCGTGGCCGCCCACTGGACCTACAAGTTCGGTGGCGACTCGCCCAACAGCGCGCAGAGCCGGGCGCACGCCTGGATCGTGGAGCTGATCGACTCGCAGCGGGCGGCCGGTTCGTCGCTGGAATTCCTGGACAACGTCAAGGTCGACCTGTTCCCCGACGAGGTGTACCTGTTCACCCCCAAGGGCAAGATCCTGGCCCTGCCGCGCAACTCCACCGCGCTGGATTTCGCCTACGCGGTGCATACCGACGTGGGCAACATGGCCGTGGCCTCGCGCGTGGACAAGAAGCTGGTGCCGCTGCGCACCAAGCTGGTCAGCGGGCAGACGGTGGAAGTGATCACCGCGCGCTCGGCCACGCCCAAGCCGCAGTGGCTGGAGTTCGTGGTCAGTTCCAAGGCGCGCACCGCGATCCGCCACCAGCTCAAGCAGCTGGAGCACGAGGATGCGGTGCAGCTGGGCCACCGCATGCTCGACCGCGCGCTGGAAGCCATGGACAGCTCGCTGGAGCGCCTGCCCAAGGGCCGCCTGGATGCGTTCCTGGCCGAACACCGCTACCCGCGCCTGGAGGCGCTGCTGGCCGAAGTGGCGCTGGGCAACTGGATGCCCAACCAGGCCGCGCAGGCGTTGATGGCCTATGCCGAACTGCGCGGCGGCGCGCATTCCAAGCACTCCCAGGAAAAGATCCTGATCAACGGCAGCGAGCGCGGCGTGGTCAGCTTCGCCAACTGCTGCCAGCCGATTCCCGGCGACGACATCATGGGTTACCACACCGCCGGCAAGGGCATCGTGGTGCACCGCATGGATTGCCCGAACCTGGCCGAGCTGCGCAAGTCGCCCGAGCGCTGGGTGCCGATCGGCTGGGACACCACCGTCTCCGGCGACTACGACACCGCGCTGGTGGTGGAAGTGGAGAACGGCACCGGCGTGCTGGCCCAGTTGGCCGCCGCCATCGCCCAGAGCCATTCCAACATCGAACGGGTGGACTACCTGGACCGCGATTTCAACGCCGCCGTGCTGGCCTTCAACATCCAGGTGCGCGACCGCAACCATCTGGCCGAGGTCATGCGCCGCTTGCGGCGGTTGTCGGTGGTGCAGTCGGTACGCCGGCAATAACGTCCCGCCCCGTCCGGCACCGCGACGCCACGCAAGGCGTGGCGCTACCCGTGGGGCGTTACAATTGCGCTCCCCCTTTTGAATCGTGGAGCGTCCATGTCCCGCCAGATCATCAACAGCGACAAGGCCCCGGCCGCCATCGGCCCGTACTCGCAGGCCGTGCGGGCCGGCAACACCGTGTACTTCTCCGGCCAGATCCCGCTGGACCCGGCCACCGGTGAGATCGTCGGTGCCGGCGACATCGAAGCCCAGGCCCGCCGCGCCTTCGACAACCTCAAGGCCGTGGCCGAACAGGCCGGTGGCTCGCTGGACCAGATCGTCCGCCTCGGCCTGTACCTGACCGACCTGGGCGAATTCGCCAAGGTCAACGCCGTCATGCAGGACTACTTCCAGGCCCCGTTCCCGGCCCGCTCGACCATCGAAGTTTCCGGCCTGCCCAAGGCAGCCAACTTCGAGGTCGATGCGGTGATGGTGCTCGACCAGGCCTGACGTGGTGCGGTCACGGGCGCCTGCGCCGGCCCTGGCTGCCGCCGGTGAAGCCTCCTTGTCGATGCTTCCCGGCATCGGCCCGGCGGTGGCCACCAAGCTGGAGGCCCGTGGCCTGTCCTGCCTGCAGGACCTGTGGCTGCACCTGCCGCTGCGCTACGAAGACCGCACCCGGCTGACCACCATCGCCCAGCTGCAGCCCGGCGTGGCCGCGCAGGTGGAAGGGCGGGTCAGTGCGGTGGAGCGCGGTTTCCGCGGCCGGCCGGTGCTCAAGGTCGCGATCGAAGACGACTCCTACGGCACCCTGGTGCTGCGCTTTTTCCATTTCCGCTCGCAGCAGGTCTCGCAGTTCGCCGTCGGCGCGCGCATCCGCTGCTACGGCACCGCCAAGCCCGGCCACCTCGGGCTGGAGATCATCCACCCCAGCTACCGGGTGATGGGTGCCAACGACGATGACGATCTCGGCGACAGCCTCGACCCGGTCTACCCGGCCATCGAAGGCGTCGGCCCGGCCACGCTGCGCAAGTTCATCGGCCTGGCGCTGGATCGCCTGCCGGAAGAGGCCACGCTGGAGCTGCTGCCGCCGGGCTGGCTGTCCGGGCTGGGCCTGCCGTCGCTGCGCAGTGCGCTGCTGACCGTGCACCGGCCGCCGCCCAGCGCCGACCTGGGCGCGCTGGCGGCCGGCCGCCACCCGGCGCAGCGCCGCCTGGCCATCGAAGAACTGCTCGCCCATCACCTCAGCCTGCGCCGCCAGCGCATGGCCCTGCAGGCCCACCACGCGCCCTCGCTGCGTGGGCCAGGCGTGCTGGTCAGGCAGCTGCGCGACAGCCTGCCGTTCCAGCTCACCGGCGCGCAGCAGCGCGTGTTCGAGCAGATACGCAAGGACCTCATCAAGGCCCACCCGATGCTGCGCCTGGTGCAGGGCGATGTGGGGTCGGGCAAGACCGTGGTCGCCGCGCTCGCGGCGATGCTGGCGGTGGAGCGCGGCAAGCAGGTGGCCCTGGCCGCCCCGACCGAACTGCTCGCCGAGCAGCACCTCAACAACCTGCGGGCCTGGCTGGAGCCGCTGGGCGTGCGCACCGCCTGGCTGGCCGGCAAGGTCACCGGCAAGGCGCGCAGCAAGGTGCTGGCCGAGGTGGCCTCCGGGCAGGCGCAGGTGGTGGTGGGCACCCACGCGCTGATGCAGGACAGCGTGGTGTTCAAGGACCTGGCCCTGGCCATCGTCGACGAGCAGCACCGTTTCGGCGTGCACCAGCGGCTCGCCCTGCGCGACAAAGGCGCCGATGGGCGCAGCGTGCCGCACCAGCTGGTGATGACCGCCACGCCGATCCCGCGCACCCTGGCCATGTCCGAATACGCCGACCTGGACGTGTCGGCCATCGACGAACTGCCGCCCGGTCGCACCCCGGTGCAGACCGTGGCCCTCAACAACGACCGCCGCCCCGAGCTGATCGCGCGCATCGCCCTGGCCTGCGGCGAGGGCCAGCAGGTGTACTGGGTGTGTACCTTGATCGAAGAGAGCGAGGAGCTCGATGCCACCCCGGCGCAGGCCACCTTCGAATCGCTGCAGGCGCTGCTGCCGGGCGTGCGCGTGGGGCTGGTGCATGGGCGGCTCAAGGCCAGCGAGAAGCTGGCCACGATGGTCGCGTTCAAGGCCGGGCAGATCGACCTGCTGGTGGCCACCACCGTGATCGAGGTGGGCGTGGACGTGCCCAATGCCTCGCTGATGGTCATCGAAAACGCCGAGCGCCTCGGCCTGGCCCAGCTGCACCAGTTGCGCGGCCGGGTAGGGCGCGGCTCGGCGGTGTCGCGCTGCGTGCTGCTCTACCAGGCGCCGTTGTCGGCGATGGCGCGCGAGCGGCTGGAAACCATGCGGCAGACCAACGACGGCTTCCTCATCGCCGAGAAAGACCTGGAACTGCGCGGCCCGGGCGAGCTGCTGGGGACCCGCCAGACCGGCCTGGCCGCCTTCCGCATGGCCGACCTGGCCCGCGATGCCGACCTGCTGCCGGGCGTGCATGCCCTGGCCGAGCGCCTGCTCGCCGAGGCACCCGACGTGGCCGACACCGTCGTGCGGCGCTGGATCGGCACCGCCGTGCGCTACGCCTCGGCGTAGACCGCGCCCGCCGGCCGGCCCGCCAACCCCCGCGCCCGGCCCCGCCTTGTATTTGTCATGACAGGGTGCGAAAGTCCCTTGCCGATTATCAAGACGGCAACGATGAGCAAGAAGATTCCGCTGTTGATCGACACCGACCCGGGTGTCGATGATGCCCTGGCCCTGTTGATGGCCTTCGCCGATGAACGCCACGATATCGTCGGCCTGACCATCGCCGCCGGCAACGTGGGCCTGGACCACACCGTGCGCAACGCGCTCAAGCTGTGTGAAGTGGCCGGCCGCGAAGACGTCCCGGTCTATGCCGGCACCCCCGATCCGCTGCTGCACCCCTCCGTCGATGCCGCCCACGTGCATGGCGCCGACGGCTTCGGCGATGTGAACCTGCCGGCGGCCAGGCGCCAGGCCGAGGCCGAACACGCGGCCCTGGCGATCCTGCGCCTGTCCCACCAGTACGCCGGCGAGCTGTTCCTGGTCGCGCTCGGTCCGCTCACCAACCTGGCCCTGGCCCTGAGGCTGGACCCGACCCTGCCGCAGCGCGTGAAGCGCTTCCTGGTCATGGGCGGGGCGGTGACCTGCCACGGCAACATCACCCCGGCCGCCGAGTTCAATATCGCCTTCGATCCCGAAGCCGCGCACGTGGTGTTCACCGGCTTCCCGCAGATCGAAGTGGCCGACTGGGAAGCCACCGTGGCCCACGGCCTGCTGCACGCCGACGTGGAGCAGTGGCTGGCCGCCGACACCGACAAGGCCCGCTTCTACGAGCTGATTTCGCGCCAAACCCGCCTGTGGTCCGAAGACAGCCGCGGCGAGCGCTGGTTTGCCGCCGATGCCCTGGCCATGGCGTGGGCGCTGCAGCCGGAAGGGGCCCTGCGGGTCGAATCGCGCCCGCTGAACATCGAACTGGCCGGCGTGCACAGCCGAGGTGCTACCATTGTCGACTGGAACCGCCAGACCGGGCAGCCGGACAACACCCAGCTGCTGATGGCCTACGACCAGGGGCGCTTTGAAGCCCAGGTCCGCAAGGCGCTCGGCGTCTCCTGAAGTCGCCTTGGCGGCTCTTTCGTACGGTTGATGGTTCCGGCTTGCCCTCCAGGGCGGCCGGGGCTATAATGCCGCTCTTGACCACCAGCCCATATTACGGTGCGCGCCCATGAAGGCCGATACTCATCCGAACTACCGCGACGTGGTTTTCCACGACGTGACCTCTGATTTCAAGATCCTGACCCGTTCCACCATGGCCTCCAAAGAGACCGTGAAGTGGGAAGACGGCAACGAGTACCCGCTCGTCAAGGTGGAAATCTCCTCCGCTTCGCATCCGTTCTACACGGGCAAGCACAAGGTGATCGACACCAGCGGCCGTATCGACAAGTTCCAGAAGCGCTTCGGCAAGCCGGCGGCGCCGACCGCAGCCTGAGTTGTCGCTGCAGTTGCATGAAAACAACGGTCGCTTCGGCGGCCGTTGTTTTTTGCTGTCCGGGGTTTGCCAGGGCGTTCAATCGCCCGGCCGTATCTGAACGCCAGCTGGCGGGGGAGGCGGACCGGCGCAACGCTGTGTCCGGACAAAAACGTCCTGATCCGGCGCAGCCCTTGCCGCGTCTGGCGCAAAGGCGCCCACGCGTGCCCAGGCCCGCGTCTACGACTTCCGTCCTAGGGCGGCAGAAATGTTGCTGTGCGATAATGGCGGGATCCACGATAACGATCGTGGACTTCCTTCACGTGCCTGCCCCACGCGCTTGGGCGGGCGCCTTCCCTCGAGGAGCGCACACAGTGTCCGATCTTGATCAGGTCACGCTCAACGCCGGCGACACGTCGGTTGTTTTGCCCGTCATCAAACCTACGCTCGGCAACGATTGCGTCGATATCTCGAAGCTGACCAAGGAAACCGGTCTCTTCACTTACGACTCCGGCTTTACCGCCACCGCCAGCTGCAAGTCCGCCATCACCTATATCGACGGTGACAAGGGCGTGCTGCTGTATCGCGGTTACCCCATCGAACAGCTGTCGGAAAAGTCCAGCTACGTCGAAGTGGCCTACCTGCTGATCAACGGCGAACGTCCGAGCGCCGAGCAGCTGAAGGCCTTCACCGATGAGCTGGCCGCCGAAGCCGACGTCGATGCCTCGATCAATACCCTGATCGGCAGCTTCGCCAAGGATGCCCATCCGATGGCCATCCTGACCGCCGCCATCGCGCAGCTGTCGGGCATCTACCACGCCTCGCTGGACCTGTCCGACGCCGAACAGCGCCGCCAGGCCGCCGTGCGCCTGATCGCCAAGGTGCCGACCCTGTCGGCCCTGATCTACCGCCATGGCAAGGGCCTGCCGGCCAACAAGCCGGACACCTCGCTGGATTACGTCAGCCGCTTCCTGAAGCAGACCTTCGAGTCGGCCGACGGCCAGTACGAGCTGAACCCGGACGTGGTCAAGGCGCTGGACCTGCTGTTCATCCTGCACGCCGACCACGAGCAGAACGCCTCGACCTCGACCGTGCGCCTGGTCGGTTCGACCGGTGCCAACCCGTACGCGTCCGTCGCCGCCGGCGTCACCGCGCTGTGGGGTCCGGCCCACGGCGGTGCCAACGAAGCCGTGCTGAAGATGCTGGAAGAGATCGGCACCGCCGACAACGTCGAGTCCGCCGTGCTCAAGGCCAAGGACAAGACCTCCGGCTTCCGCCTGATGGGCTTCGGCCATCGCGTGTACAAGAACTTCGATCCGCGCGCCAAGGTCATCGGCGTGATGACCAGCAAGGTGCTGGAACAGCTGGGCGTGCAGGATCCGCTGCTGGACGTGGCCGTCAAGCTGGAACAGGCCGCGCTGCAGGACGACTACTTCGTCGCCCGCAAGCTGTACCCGAACGTGGATTTCTACAGCGGCATCATCTACAAGGCGCTGCAGATCCCGACCGAGATGTTCACCGTCATGTTCGCCCTGGGCCGCACCTCCGGCTGGGTCGCGCATTGGCTGGAACAGCAGGTCGACCCGGAAATGAAGATCGGCCGCCCGCGCCAGGTCTACACCGGTCACGACGTGCGTGATTACCAGGGCTGATCGGCTTCGGTAATTCGCAGTGAAAGGCGCCCCGCATTGCGGGGCGTTTTTTTTTGTGTCGCGCACGCGTATTCGATTGGTGCGGGATGGCGTGCAGCCACCCGTGGGGTGGCTCTACCTGCATTGGACTGAGTACAAAATTCGGAATCTGTGTAATTGTTTTGGACTGCGGCTGTGATCGCAAAACGCGCAAAAAGTGCCTGTTTTTAAGATTGGTTGAATGGGTAAATCACACCTCTCTAACTAACCTGACTGGGCCGCCACACCCCACGTGGTGACGGCGGTGCTTCCCTTGGAAGCTTCCTCCAAGAAGAAAAACAGAGAGAGAGCCAATGTCCAGCATCATCAAGAAAGCCGCGCTCGCTGCAGCGCTGGCCACCGTTTCGCTGTCGGCCACTGCCGCCGAATCCAACATCTCCGTCTGGGCCCAGGTCGACACCTCGCTGGCCCTGCTGAAGGACGATGGCACCGCGCTGCCAGATACCGTCAACCTGGTGCACAACCCGCACAGTGGTCTGGTGCCGTGGAGCCAGCAGGTGCGCATCTACACCAACGACATCGGCAAGGACGTGGAGATCCGCCTGGTCAACGCCGCGTCGCTGACCGCCACCGAGGCGGCCAGTGCTGCGCCGGTGGTGCCGCTGCGCGTGTCCCTCAACAACACCGAACTCACCGTGGCCAGCAAGGATTTCGCGGCCAGCGACCTGTTCGACGGTGGCGTCCCGGGCGGCTCGGTGTCGATGCCGCTGACGATCGCCCAGGCCACCCGTGCCCCGATCACCGTGGCCGGCAAGTATGAAGGCCTGGTCAGCATCGCCATGGTCCAGAAGACCACCCCGCCGTAACAGCTTCCCCGCGCCGGCCCGTTATCCGGGCCGGCCGCTTACGGGCAACACCCTCATGATGACCCCTGCACCCGCCCTCACCCGGCTGGCGATCGCGCTCGCCCTGTCATTGCCCACGCCGTGGGCGATGGCGCGCGGCGTGCCGTCTGGATTCGAAGACCTGGTCGAAGGCCAGATCGAACAACTGGATGTCAGCCTGTTCGGCCGCTCGGCCGGGATCTCGCCTGTGCGCGTCACCCTGGAACACGTAACACTGGAAGACCCGGCCGCCGTGCTGGCGGCGCTGCATCTGTCGAGCGAGGCGCAGCAGGCCCTGCTGCCGGCCGCCTCGAAGCCGCTGCCGCGCAACAGCCACCTGGCCTGCCGCTTCGGTGCCGGCACCACCGGCTGCGGCTACCTGGACCCGCCTGACGATCCGGCCGCCATCCGCGCGCTCTACGACGAAGGCGAGGGCGTCGTGCGCCTGTTCGTGGCCCGCCAGTGGATCAACGGCGAACCGGCCGCCGCGCGCTTCCACAGCGTCAGCGCCAATGCCGAAAACGCGTTCCTGCACCAGCAATCCATCAACGTCAGTGGCGGCCGTGGCATGCAGGCGCTGTCCGCGCAGGGCGTGGGCATGCTGGGCGTGATGCAGCGCGGCCACCTGGCCGCCGAATGGAACTACAGCCAGCAGCGCTACCGCCACCAGCGCATGCGCGATGACTTCCAGCTGGACAATGCCTATTACCGCCACGACCTCGGGCCGCAGCACTACCTGCAGCTGGGCCGCATGGACCGGCGCAATCTGTCCAGCCCGCAGGGCGGCACCTTCAGCTTCGGCATGCTGCCGCTGGACCGCTTCCAGGGCCTGCGCGTGGGCACCACCCAGGCCTATGTGGATGCCGCCGCCGCCGTGCAGGCCACGCCGCTTACCGTGCTGCTGGCACGCGATGCGCGCGTGGACGCCTTCGATGGCGACCGTCTGCTGCAGACCTTCTACCTGCAGGCCGGCATCAACCAGCTCGACACCCGGCGCTTCCCGTTCGGCAGCTACACCGTCAGCCTGCGCATCCTGGAGGACGGTGTGCTGGTACGTACCGAAGAAGCACCGTTCGACAAGGGCGGCGACTGGACCGACAGCAGCGTGCAGTGGTTCCTGCAGGGCGGCCGCCGCCATGAGCGCCGCGATGCGCGCTACAACGATGAACTGGCCGCGATGGCCGGCCTGCGCGTGCCCCTGGCCTGCGATGTGGCCATCACCGCCGGCGTGGCCGATACCGGCGGCTACAGCTACGGCGAACTGCGCGTGGACCTGCGCCGTGTGTTCGCCACCCAGGAAGTGCGCGCCGCGTTCAGTGGCATGCAGGGCAGTGACGGCAGCCGTGGCCAGCAACACCAGCTGACCTATCGCCGCCTGGCCTCCTGGAACGTCTACCACCAACGGCTGCGCGGCAAAGCCTGCCAGTTCGAGGATGATGCGCGTGACCGCCTGGGCTGCGCCGACTCGCTCAGTGCGTCGATGGCCCTGCCGCTGGCCGGCGGCAGCGCCTATGTCGGCTACACCCGTCGGCAGACCTGGCGCCCTGGCCGCGACCTGCCCGGCAGCAGTGACGACCCGCTGGCCACGCTGGACCCGCTGCTGCCGCCGCTGCTGCCCGAGCCCACCCGCCAGCCGCAGCTGAGCCGCACCTGGCAGGCCAGCTACAGCCGCACCCAGCGCTGGAATGAATTCAGCGTGGGCACGCGGGTGGGTGTGTGGCAGCAGGACACCGATGGCACCCTGCAGAGCCGCCGCGACCGTGGCATCTATTTCAACCTCAGCCTGTCGCGCCTGCAGCGCAACGAGCGCGGTGCCTCGCAGCGGCGCTACAGCGCCGACCTGCGCCAGCCGGCGCACGCGCGGCCGGACATCAACTACAGCGCCAGCCAGAGCCTGCGCCAGGAATACGACAGCCAGTACCGCGAAGTGTCGGCCGAGCTGCGTGGCAACAACAGCGACCGCTACAGCGCCAGCCTGGCGGCGCAGCTGCAGAACGGCATCGGCCATACCGGCGCCACCGTGGTGGGCTACCAGCAGCGTGGCCGCAGTGAAATGGCGTACAGCGCCAGCCACAGTTCCGGCCTGGCGCTGGGCGCGCGCGGCCTGTACTGGGGCGGTGGCCTGGGCGCCGAAGCCGGCCTGGCGGTGCAGGTGGAAGGCACCGACGACCTGGATCTGAAGGGCGTGGCGGCCGAACTGCAAGTGGGCGGCCTGCGCCGGCAGACGCTGGCGCTGGGCGAGCGCCGCTTGCTGCCGCTGTCGGCCTACCAGTCGCACCGGGCCGAAGTGCAGGACGCCAGCCACCTGGACAGCATCGCTGCCATCCGCGTGACCGGGGTGGGCGGTGCGCGCCCCTTGTTCCTGCCACCGGGCCGGCTGCTGCGCCTGCCCATCCCGATCGAGGTGACCTACACCTTCATCGGCAACGCACGCGACATTGCCGGGCTGCCGCTGGGCGGCGCCCGCATCCTCAACGCACCGGTGCCGGGCACCGGCGCCAACGGCGGCTTCGTCGCCGATTTTCCGCGTCGCGAACGCACGCTCTACCTGCTGCAGGACGACCGCCTGCTGCAGTGCCCGCTGCAGGTGCGCGAGCGCCGCAGCGTGGTGCTGCTGGTGGGCGCGGTGCAGTGCGAGCCCCTGGCGGTGGCCCAGCTGCCGGCCGACATCCGCCAGCAGGCGCGCGTAAGCCGCCTGCTGCAGGAACAGGCCCTGATCGCCGCGACGCCCCAGACCGCTGCTGCAGGAGGAACGCCATGAGGCGGGGTGTTGTGTGGATGTGGGGCGTGCTGGCGCAGCTGGTGCTGGTGCCGGGTGCGTGGGCGCAGCGACCGCCGGAGACGCATCCGTCGAGCGCGCGGCAGGACGTGGTCATGACCTGGGATCGCTCGGCAATGCCGGGGGATATTGAATTGTGGGCGCCGCGGACGGTGTTGGGGTATGAGCGCGGAGGAACGCTTGGATACGGGCAACTATTTCTCACCTGTAGATCCAGTGCCAGCTCAGAAAGCGGCAAATGCCCTACAGAAGATACGCGGGAGCCTGCAAATGGGGTTGGTAGCATCGTGCAGCTTCAGCTGACTGAATTCCGCTCAGGAATGGTAGTTGACATGGACATTCGAGGCTCATTGCTTCGCGCAGATGCCACGTTGGCATGCGATTCAGACTATTGGTCTCCGTATCAACGTCCACTGTCGTCATCGGATGCTTCCGAATGCAATTTTCAGTTGCCTGCCGGAACAGGCGCTGCCCTACAGATTCCGACACACGAACTTCGAAAGCTGGTGGCTGGGAAGTGGAGTGCAACGCTGCTTCTAGATCTTCGTCTTCCACCCAGTCAGCACATAGCCACCTACACCTTCACCTTCGACTTCATCATCACCGATCACAACGCGGTCTCCATCTACTTCCCCGAGTTTCCCCAGACCACGCCCCTCGTCGATCTGAACCTGCGCTACGACCCGCTGGCCCACACCGTGGGCGGGCGCAAGTTGATGGACATGTGCCTGTATGACGGCCTGGGCTCGCAGAGCGACTACCTCGGCATCACCGTCACCGACACCAGCGGCCGCACGCCCGGCCCGCTCGGCTACTCGCTGTGGCACGACGACGGCGGCAACGATGACGACCAGCGCCTGGACTACATGATCGAACTGGAACATGCCGGCGTGCGTCGCCGCCTGGCCAGTGGCGTGGAAGAGCAGCTGCACGGCATCGACACCGCGCCACTGCATCTGGTCCTGCTGCCGGGCATGTCCCAGCCGGTGTTCTGCGTGCCCACGCCGCTGCTGCTGACCACGCCACGCGTGCCCATCACCGACCAGCGCGCCGGCGGTTACGAAGGCGAACTCAAGGTGCAGCTGCGCGTGCCCACCACCCGTCCATGACCTTGGAATGCCCCATGAAACCGATCGCCCTCTGCCTGCTGTCGCTCGCCCTCGCCGCCGCCTTGCCCGCACAAGCCAATCTCACCGTGCACCCCATGCGTGCCTCGGTGGATGCAAAGAAGGGCACCAACATCCGCGTTTACTCGCAGTCCACCCAGCCGCAATACATCCAGGCCTCGATCCGCCGCATCGTCAACCCCGCCGGGGCCGATGAAACCGAGGTGGACATCGAACCGGCCGAGGCCGCCATCGCCATCACCCCGGCCAAGTTCGCCCTGGCCGGCGGCGGCAATCGATTGATCCGCGTCATCCCCCTGCAACCGGTCACCCAGGAAACCGCCTACCGGGTCTATTTCGAAGGCGTGCGCGGGCCCGAGGAAACGCCGCTTGAAGGGAACGGCCAGGCCGCGCAGGCCAACGTAGGCGTCAGCCTGGTCTGGGGCGCCCTGGTGAACGTGCTGCCCGATGACGGCACGGTGGACTTCCGGGTGGACGGCAACCAGCTGCGCAACACCGGCACGCTGCGCCTGGGCATCACCAGCATCGCCGAATGCCAGGGCAGCCGCTGCACCGCGCACGACGTGTCGCTCAGCCTCTATCCCGGCAGCGCCCTGCCGCTGCCGTTCGTGCCGACGCCGGGAAGCACCGTCCAGCTGCGCTACCGCCTGACCCGCGATGGCTACCGCGAACACCTCAAAACCCTCACCCCCTGATTCCCCTTGCTGCCGTGGAGCCGATGCCACGGCGACGCTTTTTCCCTGTTAAGGAGTTGCCATGAACAAGATCTATCGCCGTATCTGGTCCACCGCCCGGCAGTGCTGGGTGGTGGCAAGTGAGCTGAGTGCTGCCCACGGCAAACGAAACGGCCTCGTGAGCTGTGCGGCGACGGCCATGGTCTGCCTGTCGATGCCCGCTGGGGCAGCGGTGTTCAATGAAAGCTGCTCGCCAGTGTTGGGTAGCTACTATGAGTGCACGCCCTCATATGGTCATGATGACAACCGGGTGTATACCATCGTGGGCAGCAATACCCGCAACTCGATGATTACCGGCAACGGCACCGAGATCGATGGCGTCAATGCCACTGGGTTTGGTCATTGGAGCAAAGTTCTGGGCGATCGCACAACGGCGATGGGCTACTATGCCAGGGCCTATCAAGGCTATAGCACCGCACTGGGCGCCTGGTCGCTTGCCCACGGCATCGGTGCCACCGCCATCGGTAACGAGGCTGAAGCCGTGGGTAAAAATGCCGTGGCGCTTGGCAGCAATGCCGTCGTGAACACGGGCGCAGGTCTCGGTGGCATCGCCATCGGTGGCAACGCACGGGCCGGTACCCTGGGATGGAGTGGCGCAATGGCGCTGGGGGCAGGGGCAAGTGCCACCCACGACAGTGTAGCCATCGGCCATGAAGCGAAGACCACTACCTATAGCGCCGTGGCACTGGGGCGTGGCTCCGTGGCCGACGAAGTAGATACGGTTTCTGTTGGCAACGCCAACAAGCAGCGACGTATCGTCAACGTGAAAGATGGCACGCTGTCCGCCACCAGCAAAGACGCGGTTACCGGTGGCCAGCTTTTCAAGACCAACGAGAGTGTAACGGAGGCGCAGACTACCGCCAGCGCCGCCCGATCCACCGCCGATCAAGCACTGGCCAATACCCGGCTCGTGACCCAGACCTCGCCCAGCAGCGCCATCCGCCTCGGCGGTGACAACACGGGCACGGTCATCAACGTGGCCAACAAGAACGGTACCAAACGAGTCGTGCAGAACATCGCCAACGGCGTGGTTAGTGCAACCAGCACCGACGCCATCACCGGCCAGCAGCTGCATGCCACCAACCAGAATGTGACGGCGGCGACGAGCACCGCCACCGCCGCGCAGACCGCTGCCGCCACTGCCAAGTCCACCGCCGATGGCGCGGTGACCCGCGCAACCGCACTGGAGGGTCTGGTCGGGCAGGTGTCGGCCTCGGGCAATGTACGCCTGGGCGCCCAGAATACCGGTACGTCGCTGGACGTCCGCAACAAGGCCAATGCCAACCGCAAGGTGACCGGTGTTGCCGATGCCGCCCTGAGCGCCACCAGCAGTGAAGCGGTCACCGGCCGCCAGCTGCATGCCACCAACACCAGCGTGACCACCGCGCACAACACCGCCACCGCCGCGCAGACCGCTGCCGCCACCGCCAAAGTTACCGCCGATGGCGCGGTGACCCGCGCAGCCGCACTGGAGGGCCTGGTTGGGCAGGTGTCGGCGTCGGGCAATGTGCGCTTGGGCGGCGAGAACACGGGCACGTTGCTGGACGTGCGCAACAAGGCCAATGCCAACCGCAAGGTGACCGGTGTTGCCGATGCAGCCGTAAGCGCCACCAGCAGTGAAGCGGTCACCGGCCGCCAGCTGCATGCCACCAACACCAGCGTGACCACCGCGCACAACACCGCCACCGCCGCGCAGACCGCTGCCGCCACCGCCAAAGTTACCGCCGATGGCGCGGTGACCCGCGCAGCCGCACTGGAGGGCCTGGTTGGGCAGGTGTCGGCGTCGGGCAATGTGCGCTTGGGCGGCGAGAACACGGGCACGTTGCTGGACGTGCGCAACAAGGCCAATGCCAACCGCAAGGTGACCGGTGTTGCCGATGCTGCCGTAAGCGCCACCAGTAGTGAAGCGGTCACTGGCCGTCAGCTGCATGCCACCAACACCAGCGTGACCACCGCGCAGAACACCGCCACCGCCGCGCAGACTGCGGCCGCCGCGGCAAAGACCACCGCCGATGGTGCGGTGACCCGCGCAACCGCACTGGAAGGCCTGGTCGGGCAGGTGTCGGCCTCGGGCAATATGCGCCTGGGGGCTGACAACACCGGCGTGGTGCTGGATGTGGCCAACAAGACCGGCGGCAAGCGGCGCATCTACAACATCGCCAACGGTGTCCTCAGCGCCGGCAGCACCGACGCGGTCACCGGCCAGCAGTTGTTCGCCACCAATGAAGCTGCCCGCGTACAGGCGCAGACCTTGTCGTCGCACGCGCAGCAGCTTGCTTCGCATACCGGTCGTATCGATGAAAACGAGACCGCGCTGGATCGTTTACGCGATGACTTCGACAATTTCAACCCGGAGTTGGAGGGCGTCGTGAAGTTCAGCGATGACCGAAGCCAGGTTGAGATGGAGGGTGCGCGCGTGACGGGGGTTGCGGCGGGTGATATCAGCTCGGCAGCAAGCAAGGATGCGGTGAATGGTGGGCAGTTGTTTGCTACGAATCAGCGTTTGGGCGCTGTTGAATCCGTAGGCAAGTTCGTTTCTGTAGGTGATGGGGGAGATCAAGATTCTGCCTCCGCGGGTCGCTTCGCCGTTGCAATAGGTGACTCAGCCAGCGCATCGTTGGGCTCAGAAGGTGGAGTCGCTATTGGCAGCTACTCGAACGCGCGCGGGCGTAACTCAGTTGCTGTCGGCCGAGCTGCCTCGATTAGCGACGGTGCAGACAACGCATTTGCCTTAGGCACCCGATCGGCTGTCCAGGCTGCAAATGGATTGGCGATGGGTGCGGAGAGTCGCGTTATGACGGGGGCGTTGGACAGTGCGGCTATCGGAAGTAAGTCGGTCGCATCGGAGTCAAATACGATCTCCTTTGGGCATTCCACGTTACAACGGCGCCTTGTGAACGTGAGTAGGGGTATGGCCATTCATGACGTTACAACCGTCGCCCAGCTCAACGAATCTCTCGCTACTCTCGGTGCTGGTGCGAGCTTGGACGGCAACGGCAACGTGATCGCCCCGACGTACAGGATGCAAGGGAGTACCCAGCGCACGGTGGGCGACGCGCTGACAGTGCTGGACGACGCCACCACCAAAACCGGCACACGCGTGGGCGCGGTTGAAAGGAAACTGCGTTCGATGTTTGACGATGCACCGGGCGGTCGCGCAGATGGTGTCGGCCAGCTATCCCTTGCAGGCGCGAACGGGTTGGTGCTGACCAATCTGGCCGACGGTCGAGTGGCAGCGGGCAGCCGCGATGCGGTTACTGGCAGCCAGCTGTATGCGGCCAAGCAGGATATTGCGCGTAACCGAAGCGATCTTGAAGAGCTGCAGCGCGAATCGAATGGCTCAGGACTGCGCACTCTGATGTCTGAGTCGGCAGTTTTGGCTGACGTCAGCTTTGGTGGTGCTCGTTTGACCGGTGTTGCAGAAGGACGGATCTCCAGCGCGAGTTCGGATGTTGTGACCGGCTCGCAGCTGTTTACATCAAATGAGCGCATTTCGGACCTTGAAAAGTCCCGAACGGGTATCGCCATCAGCTCCAAGTACGAAAGCAACTCTCATGCGAAGAGTGGCGATCGCGCGGTAGCAGTTGGTGAATACGCATCGGCGAGCGTGAATGGTGCAGGTGGAACGGCCGTCGGTAACTCTGCTGACGCATCCGCAGAAAACTCAGTGGCTCTTGGTCAGTCTTCGTTCGTGGCAAGTGGAAATGAGGGTGGGGTGGCTATCGGCTCGCGTGCGAGGGCGGACGGCCCGCGGAGCACGGCAATTGGGGATCGAGCTTGGGTCTTTGGCGGTGCGGAAAACTCCGTGGCTATTGGTGCAGGTTCTGAGGCAATGCGCTCCAATGAGTTCTCGATTGGCGGCCTTAGCAATTTGCGCAGGTTGACGAACGTCGCAAGTGGCATCGCTTCTTACGACGCCGCTACGGCTGGGCAGTTGCGCGATTCTCTGGTGTTGTTTGGTGGCGGCGCTACGCTGGATAGGCAAGGGAATATTGTCTCCCCTTCCTACAAAATCCAAGGTGGCACCCATATGAATGTAGGCGATGCTCTGACCGCGCTGGACGGCGCCGTCGTCTCCACCGGCTCGCGCATGGATCGCGTGGAGGGCCATCTGCGTTCGGTCTTCCAGGACACCCCATCCCTCCGCACCGACGGCGTCGGCCAGCTGACCCTGGCCGGGGCACAGGGCATGGTCATCTCCAACGTCGCCAACGGCCTGGTCGCCGCCGGCAGCCGCGAAGCCGTCAACGGCGGCCAGTTGCACAGCATGCAGCAGCAGCTCAATGGGCGCATGGATGGCCTGGAACAGCGCATCGACACGCCGCAGGCCCGTTCGCTGTCCGTTGCCTCGGCCAGCACCGGGACGGCGCCCGTAACGGCAGCGGCCGATGAACCGGCAGCACCCACGCCGCCGCCCGCGAGCGACAACGACAAGGCCATCGCCGATGCCGGCACGCCGCCGCCGGCCTCGCCCACGCCGCAGCCCAAGGCCAGTACGCCCGAATCGCCGAAGCCGCAGGTGGATACCGCCGAGCTGGAGAAGATGCTGGCGCGCGCCAACGAGTACACCGACAGCGCCATCCAGGACGTGGAGCAGCGGCTGGAGAAGATGGACAAGCGCTTCAACCGCATGGCGGCGATGAGCAGCGCGCAGACGGCCATGGCCATGAACACGGCTGGCCTGGCCACCTACAACCGCCTCGGTGCGGGCGTGGGCTATGCCGAAGGCGAGTCGGCGATGGCGGTGGGCTACCAGCGCGTGCTCAACGACAAGGGCTCGGCCACCTTCAGCCTCAATGGTGCCTTCACCAACAGCGGTGAACGCAGCATGGGCGTGGGCGTGGGTATCGGCTGGTAATCGCGCAGGGCAGGGCCCGTAACGGGCCCTGCCATTCCACAGGACCACACAGATGCCACTCGCCATTTCTCCGAGCCTGCCGCGCCGGGGCCGTGCGCCCCGCGCGCGGTCCGCCGACCCTCCACCCCGCACCGACGTGACGCGCGGGCATCCCCCGCGCACCTTGTCACCGCGATCCCATACCCGGCCCGCCATGCCCGGCTGTCATGCCCGCACCGCGGCCGCGCGCGCTGCCAATGAGGCGCACCCATGCTGCTCAAATTGAATGTCCACCACGTGCGCCTGCAGGACCTCGCCGTAGACGCGGAGGCCGTGGCCGCCTTCGAGCAACGCTGGCGCGCACACCTGCAGGGCATGGCCGCCTACGTGGACGACCGCCACAACCTGCTGGACGCCGACACGGTGCAGCCGCTGTCGCCGCTGGTTCCCACCGACGTATACCTGTCCCATGCCACGGGCGACCCGACGCAGGTGCTGCAACTGGCGGTGGCGCTGGAAGCCACCGGCCTGCGCGTGTGCGTCGGCGCCAGCCTGTGGCGCCAGGCCGAGGCCTTGCTGCAGACGATGCAGCGCCCGCGCGGCGCCGATGCGGCATTTCTCGATACCCCCTATGCCGAACAGGGCCGCCTGGTGCGCGCCTCGGCCAGCGTCTGGGCGATCGTGGCGGCCGTGCAGCAGCGCCTGATCGACGCCTGTGAGCTGTTCATCCACCTGGAACAGCCGCCGGTGCGGCTGGGCGAGGCGGTGCGTGACAGCCGCTGCGGCGGCTCCACGTGGGCGCTGTCCGAGCGCCTGTTTGCCCGCCACGCGGCGCGACGGGGGCGGCCCCGGCTGCGCCTGGAAGCGCTCCGGCCGCCAGCCGCCGAAGGGACCGCGCCGCTGCTGGCCGCGCAGGAGGCCCACGCCATCCCGTGGGACGGCCTGCTGCGCGCCATCGCCGATACAACGGGTTTGCCGGCCGCGCCGGGCTGGCGCGACTACCCGGTGTTTCTCGACCATCTGTATGGAAAGCTGCCGCTGAGCGCACAGGAGAAAACGCTGCTGGGCTGGTAAGGGCAACAGGCTGCCCGTGGCCACACCGAGTGGTCAGGGCTGCCCCGCCGGGCCGTCCAATGGCAGGCACAGCATCACGCAGGCCCCGCCCAGGTCCGAGTCGGCGATCGTGGCCGTGCCGCCATGCTTTTCAGCCACGGCGCGCACCATCGCCAGGCCCAACCCAATGCCGTCGCTGCCATCGCCGCGGATGTAGGCGGTGAACACGTGATCGCGCAGGGCGTCCGGAAAGCCCGGTCCATCGTCATCGACGCGGATCAGCAGCGCCGGCGGGCGCACGACGGCATCCAGGTTCACCTGCGTGCTGGCGTGGCGCACGGCGTTGGCCAGCAGGTTGCGCAGCGCCAGCTCCAGGGCGGGGCCATGCCCCTGCAGCGTCACCGCGTGCGGCAGGCGCAGGCGCACCCGACAGCGGGGCGGGGCGGGCACCTGCTCGATCACGCTGGCCAGCAGCGCGCCCACGTCCAGCGGTTGCCGCTCCACGCATGGCATGCGGCCGAATCGAAGGTATTCCAGGCTGGCGCGCGACAGCCGCTCCAACTGGTCCACGTCCTGGTGCAGGGCCTCCAGCAGTGTGGTCGGCGCGGCGGCCTGTTCCTGCAGCAGCGGCAGCACGAACCGCATCCTGGCCAGCGGCGTGCGGATCTCGTGGGCCATGGCCTGCGTCATCAGGCGCTGGCCTTCCAGCAGGGTCTGCATCTGCCGGCTGGCGTTGGCCACGGCCATGCCCAGGGGCTTGAGCAGGTGGGTGCGCGGCAGCGTCTCGGCACTGTCGAACGCATTGCGCTGGAGGCGGTCGAGCTGCCGGCCGATGGCCGCCACATCCCGCCAGAAGCGATGCAGCAACAAGCTCAGGGGCAGCACGATGGCACCCACCAGAATCAGGATCAGGCCCCACCAGAAGCCGCCATCGCCGGTGGTGACATCGCCGGCGCCCGGTGCGATGTCATCGAAGTCGCCCAGGGTCAGCACGCGCGAGCTGCCGGGCATGCGCTGGTGGCTGTACGCGCCGGCATCGGTGGTGACAATCGCACCGGCGGCCAGTGCCGCCTGCTGCGCCTCAGAAAGCCGGGGCGCCAGCGCGTGCATCTCCTCCAGGGCAAGGGGATAGGCGAAATCGCGCTGGAGCATGGCCAGCGTCGGCTGCCAGCGGGCGGGCGGCTCGCGCAGCAGCCGCTCCTGCAACAGCGCATGGGTGCCGCGCACCTGGCTGCGCACGGTCTGCGCATAGTGCTCGTCGGTGAGCGTGTTCAGTTGCCACACGCCCACCAGCAGCAGGGCCAGCTGGGCCAGGACCACGCCACAGGCGTAGACGACGTGCAGGGTGACGCGGCCCTTCATGATGCACTCCGTGCCGACGGTGGCGAGAACAGATAGCCGCGTCCGCGCACGGTGCGGATCAGGAACGGTTCGTTGGGGTCGTCACCGATCTTGCGGCGCAGCCGGGAAATCCTGGCATCGATCGAACGATCCAGCCCGTCGAAGCCGATGCCGCGCAGTTGCTTGAGCAGCGTCTCGCGGTCGAGGATGCGGCCCCGGTGCTGGATCAGCAGCCAGAGCAGGTCGAACTCGGCGGTGGTCATCGCCACGATGTCACCGGCCAGCCGGGCTTCGCGCGCGGCCGGGTCCACCGTCAACGCACCGAAGGCCAGCACGCTGCCGGCATGGACGGCGGCGGTGCGCCGCAGGTGGGCGCGCAGGCGTGCCAGCAGCACGCGCGGCTCGATCGGCTTGGTGATGTAGTCGTCGGCCCCCAGCTCCAGGCCCAGCACCTGGTGGATGTCATCGGCGAACGCACTGAAGATGCACAGCACCCCGGCATACTGCCCGCGCACCGCGCGGCACACCTCCAGGCCGTCGGCCGTGCCCAGCCCCAGGTCGAGCAGGACGAGGTCCGGCGCGGTCTGCAGGATGCGTGCGGTGGCCAGCGTCGCGTCGGCGACGTGGAGCACGTCCAAGCCGTGCGCGCGCAGGTAGTCGCCAATCAGGCAGGCCAGGCGCTCATCGTCTTCCACCAGCAGAACCAGTGCCATGCAGGTCGCCCGCCGCAAAGCGCCGATCATAGGCAGGCGCAGGTTGGCAGTGACGGGTTGCGACGGTGGCTGTCGTGTTCGCCCGCAATTCGCCGATGTCGTTACACATCGTCACGCGCGGTCGAAAACAGCGGCAGGTCGGTGACACACGCGCCACTGAACATCGTCGGGATCTTCGCCAGCATGGCGGCTCCAACAACGGAGACAAGCACATGCGAAGCATCGGAATGGCGGTAGTTCTGGGGGTCGGTGGTCTGGCCAGTGCGGGGGCAAGCGCCGCGGACGTCCAGCGCGAGGGCGTGTATGCACTGGCCGGCGTGGGCGTGCAGGGGACGGTGTGGGAGCGCGACACCCCCAAGGCGGCCGGCGGCGGCGACGACACGCGGATCGACAACCGCCTGGGCTACACGCTGGGCACCGGGGTGCGGCTCACCCCCTTCCTGGCGGTGGAGGCCAACTACTACGGCATGGCCGGCAAGGCCAGGAAGGAGCAGGTAGGCGCGTTCGGCAACCAGGCCGCGACCGCCTCGGTGCTGGGGATCTTGCCGGTAGGCGGACGCGTGGACCTGTACGGTCGGGTGGGCGGCGGCTATGTCCGGCAGGCATTCGTGCCCAAGGCAGGCAGCCGTTACGCGCCGGCAGAAGACACGCGCGCGGCGCTGCAGCTGGGGGCGGGGGTCAACGTGCACCTCAACGGCGGCAGCTTCCTGCGGGCCGAGTGGAACACCTGGCGGCCCGCCAAGCGCAGCGCGGTGGCCAAGGCCAGCGGCGCCGATCGCTTCGGCACCGCGCAGCTGGCACTGTCCTATGGGCTGACCTTCTGAGTAATTGAAGGCGCGCCCGCGCCTCAGCCCCGCACGTAACTGTCGATGTCCTCATCGGCCAGCAGGCTGGCCACGCCGCTGGCCGAGGCGCGCCGCACCGGCTTTTCGTCGATGCTGGACAGCGGCGGCTGGCGCAGCGCGTCGTAGGGCAGGACGGCGATGTCGAAGATGAGGTCTTCGGCGCCAAACACCCATACCGGCACGTCCAGCACGCGCTCGCGGTCCAGCCGCAGCCGTCGGGTGCGCAGCTCGGCCGGGATGCCGTGTTCGTCGAGGTAACGCTGCACCGCATCGGCATCGTCGCTGTGCACCTGCAACTGCACCGGGCTGTTGGCATCGGCGGTGCCTTCCAGCACCGGGCCGTACAGGCGCGGGGAAAACCCGCTCAGGAACGCCATCGCGCGCAGGGCGGCCTCGCGGCGCTGGCGCAGCTGGGTGCCGTGCCCGGCCCCGGCAAACAGGCGCTGGTGCTGGCGCAGCGCGTCTTCGATCTCGGCGTTGCGTGGCAGCGAGGCGTCGTCGTGGATGTTCAGGCGGGCGGCGGCCTTGAGCTTGGCCTGGTGGTAGTCGCGGATGCCGCCTTCGGCCATCAACCGGGCCGCCTCATGGGCAAGCCGGTGGCGACGTTCGCGGGTCTGGGTGGCTGCATGCTGGTGTCCACGGTGCATGAGCGGATCTCCTTGGGCGACCTGCACGGCAATGTACACCGGCGATGTGACAACCGGGTAGAGCCACCCCATGGGTGGCTGCGCGCAATCCCTCCCGCCGGTAGAGCCACC